>JAZLLK010000001.1:0-4506 GCA_045598105.1 Bacteroidales bacterium
AATAGACAGTAACACCATCATAGACCAGTACTACTATGCTACCTATTTCTACTATATGGGATTCAGCAGCATTTCCAACAATACATTGCTCAGCAGAACCGCTAATACCTCCACTTACTGGTATGGATTACGATTGTACTATAGTGAAGGCGGAGTAATAAATGCCAACCGCATACTCCAACGTTCTACTGCCATTACCTATCCTTACGGTATGTACGTTTACTATACCAACGATGCCCGCTACGGAACCCAATCAGGTAATCTCTGCTTAGTAAGCAACAACGAAGTAAACATATACACCAACGGCTCCTATTATGGTGCTTATTTATACTATAGCATGCTTAAGGTATATCATAACTCCATACTTGTCCGCTGTACATCAGGTACTGGCAGAGGTATATACCTTGGCAATGTTGCCAACTCCTATTATGATATACAAGGAAACAATATAGTAACCGAAGGTACTTCTTCTATTCCTGTATATTTCAGCAGTGCTCCTATAAGTACATACTATAACTTTGGTTCTAACAACCTGTATGCTCCTACCTACATAGCCTACACCGGCGGTAACATAAGCGGCTTATCTGCATGGAGAAGCAACTTCCCTTATGACCTGTCTACCGTAAATGTTAATCCTTCATATAAAGATAATACCATTGACCTTCAACTCACCGACTACACTCCGTTTGCCATGAAACGTATGACCGACGTAATGTATGATTTCAACGATTCTATACGTGCTTTCACTACAGCCATGGGCTGCTACAAGGGATTTGACGCCAGAAATACAGATGCTATCCTTAATGGTATTTCAGAACTTCAATCAGGAGCTGTAGTAAACACCACCGATAGCGTAAAAGTAGAATTACTTAACGGCGGTATCAACACTCTTACCTCCGCTACCATTAACTGGAGCATCAATGGTGTAAATCAGGCTCCTTACACATGGACAGGTAACCTTACTGGCGAACAGTCTCAATGGATTACTTTAGGTACTATTACTTACGTAGCCAAACAAAATAATGTAAAAGCATGGATAAGCGCCATAGGTACCCTCACCGATGAAGACCTTAACAATGACACCATAGAAAGCAGCAGCTACGCCTGTACTTCAACCCTTGCAGGCACCTATACTGTAGGTACCGCATCTTCCGACTACCCCACTATAGAAGAGGCTGTGGAATCACTCACCTATTGCGGTCTTTCCGGCAATGTAACCATGCTGATGGCTACAGGTAACTATAACAGTATGGCATTTAACAATGCAGACTTTAGTTATCCTGTTACATTCACCTCCGCTACCGGCAATGCCGATGATGTAAAATTCATAAACACAGCAGATGTTTTAACATTGAATGAAGTTTCTAACATGAATTTTACTCATATTACATTGGATGCCTCTGCCGGCTCCGGCTCCGCCGTAAAACTGATGGGTCAAATTACCAACGTAGATATAAAGAACTGTAAATTAATAGCCAACCCTGCTGCTACAAGTAACTCTTCTGCAGGTATATATTATAATAACGGCTCTACATCCTCTACCACCACCCTGACCAATGTAAACATTACCAACAATGAAATATCAGGCGGTTATGCTAGTATGTACTTCTACTATATGAGCGGTGCCACATCCAACCTTTCCGGTGGAATATGCTACGTTACAGTAGATAGCAATACCATGACCAATTTCTACTATGCAGGCGTATATTCATATTACTATAGCCGTTATAAGAGCTTTACACACAACACTATGATAGGTAGAACCACCGCTACTACACAGTATGGTTTCTACATGTATTATTATAATGTAATTGACACCATGATGTATAACAAAATGACCATTTACGGTTCCTCTACCCGCTATGGTATATATGCTTACTACATGAACTCTTCCTCCTATGCCGCCAATCCGTGCTACTTTGCCAACAATGAAATACGTTCATTGGGCGCTGCCGGCACCAACTACGGCATGTACATATACTACCCCAGAGTAAAAATGTACAATAACTCCATATATGCTACAGGCAACACTACCTGCTACGGCGTATATCACTACGTTTCCAGTACTAGCTACTCTATGGATATGAGAAACAATATGATAGCAATAGGCAATACCGGATATCCCGTATATTGCTCTTCTGCTACTTATGTAACATCTAACTACATTACCGAGGACTATAACAACTATTATTCTCCCAATGGAAACCTGGCATACTATGGTACGGCAAAAACCAGTTTGTCAAATCTGCAGGCCAGCACCGGACAGGATGCTCACTCCGTGAACGTTCAGCCTTCATGGGCCGACACTACCACAAACTTGGATTTAACCGATTATGCTCCTTTCATTTCCGATAACATAGGTAATGTACCTGATGACATGAATGGTACCATACGTGCCAGTAAAACCACCATGGGTGCCTACACCGTAGAACTCAATCCTAATAACGATATAGCCATAGAAGCTATTGCAGGATTCCCCGAAAGCGGTGAATTGTGCTCACCCGACTACGCCGATATTGACTTGGTAATAACAGGCAAAGGCCTGCCTACCACACACTTTGATACCGATACCCTTACCGCTCATGTGAGCATAACAGGTCCTACCTCCATAGATACCACATTCTACGTTACTTCCGACTCCGTAACCGTATTCGGTAAAAAAACCATTCCTGTATTTACCAACTTATTTGTAGGTACAGCCGGTGTTTACCACGTGGATGCATGGATAGCCTGTGGTATAGATACCAACTATGTAAACGACAGCATGGCATTTGACTACACCGCCAACCGTGCTTCCCTGCCTTTGGACGAGAACTTTGCTAACGGCCTGCCGCAAATGATGCGTATAGCCGATAACAATACCGATGCCGCATGGGAAGTGGTGTACGACTCCTTAAACGGCGTTATACCCGCTACCGGCAACGCCATGATAGCATTTGACGGTACCCGTGGTGCCATGAGCCGTATATTCACCCGCCAGTTGGACTTCAGCGGTACTTCACAACCCGTTCTGGAATTCTGGTACTACCATGATACCGCTGCCACTGCAGGTATGAATGACTATACCGACGTACGTCTTACCTTCGACGGCGGTGTAACCTTCACCACCCTCTTCAGCGTAAGAAAGAATAACGGTACCGATATGGGATGGACACAATACTCCTATCCTTTGGACAGCTTTGTAAACCAAAGTTGCGTTATTCTGGTATTTGAAGCTATGCGTATGTCACAGCCTACCTTTGACGGTATCCAATACATTGACCGCATTAAACTCACCTCTAATCAGGATTTGGCTGTAAGTGCTATTCATACTTCCGAACTCTCTGCCTGTGACTACACCGGCAAAGAACTGCAGGTAGTATTAGGCAGCCTTACCGGCCAAAATATAGACTTTAGTAAATATCCTACCACATTGAACGTTACCGTAAGTGGCGCTACCACTGCCAACTATAACGTGGCTCTCAATAGCGGCATGGTAGAAGCTTTAGACTATGACACCATAGTGGTGGACAACAACTTCAATTTTAACCCCGGCACCTACACCGTGAAAGCTTGGGTAAGTTCTATAGATAAGATTACGGCTAACGATACCTTAACCGAAACCTTAACCGTGAACCCCGACCTGAACGTAGATGCCCAACAGGTAACCGGCGGTAACGACGCCACCAACTGTATAGGCGTAGGCAGCCGCGTAAATCAGGTGGTTACCATTACCAATACCGGTAATATGACCATGGAAAACCTTGAACTCACCATGAACATATACGACATTAACGGCGTACTTATGACTACTTATACCGATACCATAGCTGGTGTGATAGCCGTAGGCGACTCCGTAGTGAAAACTTTCACCGATGCATATACCGTACCGGCTGAAGAAATGTACACCGTGGAAGTAATAGCCAACCCCGCCTGTAACGCTAACCTCTCCTTCGACAAGGTAATTACCGAATGCGTGGACCTCAGCGACATAGAAGTAGCCGCTATATTAGCTCCTGTTGACGGCGTAGCCCAAGGTAGCGACACCAAAGTAACCGTACGCGTAGCCAACAATCACCCTAATGAAGATGCCCAAGGCGTAGTGCCCCACGTAATAGTGGCCAACGCTGACGGTAGTGAAATAGCCCATTGGACCGAAACCATGAACGACATTAACGCCGGCGAATACATAGACTATGAATTCCCGCAATCGTTCACAGTACCCGCCGCTGACAACTTCACCATTACCGCATTTGTCAACAATGTGGATACCAAAATAGAAAATGATACCCTCACCGCTACCATCAATACCGATGTAGCCGTGAACGAAGCCGATGCCAATGGCATGAGCTTAAGCCAAAACGTACCTAACCCCGCTAACAGCCACGCTGTGGTAAGATACAGCATACCCGAAGACGGTAGCGTTGTATTTACCATACTCACTGTTACAGGTCAGGTATTACATACCCAAACAGTTGAAGCCCTTGCAGGCAAAAACAGTATTGAATTCAATACCGAAAACCTTGC
>JAZLLK010000002.1:0-62706 GCA_045598105.1 Bacteroidales bacterium
AGGCCCACATAAATCCATGCCGACCAATCCGCTGATTGCCGACCCGATGTACTGGTGCGGTTACATTGAAAAATTGGGTACGGGAACCGAAGATATTTTAAAGAAGTGTTCCGAATATGGATTGAAGCGTCCTGATTTCCATCAGGATGAAGATTTCAAGGTGACGTTTTGGAGAAATGAGTCTGAAATTGTGGCAAACAGTGAGACTGTAACAGCTAAGATTGTACCCCAAGAAACACCCCAAGAAACTACCCAGAAAACTACCCAGAAAACTACCCAGAAAACTACCCAGAAAACTACCCAGAAAATATTGGATTGTATAAGACTAAATGAGTTTGTCTCAAGAAAGGAATTGGCAGAAATGTGTGGCATATCTCAAGATGGAATAAAATGGCAACTTCGTCAAATGCAACAACAAGGATTGATTCGCCGTGTTGGACCAGACAAAGGCGGACATTGGGAAATTGTTGAAAAATAAAGAAAAAATATGAGTAAAATATTGATTTCTATATTGTCAGATTATCTCCAACCAAATTTTCTTCTTATAAAAGAATTTTTGGGAAAGTATGATGAACTGGTGTTTATATCAACGGAAGATATGGAATCTGATAAGAAAAGAAAAAGTTATTGGTTGGAGAAAGCGTTAATACTCCCCGAAAAATCGGTGAAGTGTATTAAGGTAGTTGAAGATGATTTCGAGAGCATTAAGCAAAGCCTAAAACATGAGAATTTTTCTAAAGATGATTTCTATATTCTCAATCTGACGGGTGGCACTAAAGTGATGCCGTTGGCAGTATATGAATATTTTACACAAAATAAATATATTGCAGAGTTTTATTATGTTCCAAACAATAAGACTGTAATCAAAGATCTTACTTCAAATAAAGAAGTTGAGTTGTACTATAGTCTGAATCTTGAAGAATATTTTACCTTGAATGGGTTACGCTATGAACCTACGGCGAACATATATCCGGAAAATCATGCGAAAATGCTTTTTAATGAATTTAAACAGTTGCAGTACGATAGACGACGGCACAAGAAAATTGCCAATGCCCAGTGTCTGCCTAAAGCTGAAGATAAAGTCTATTATGCTGGCATCTGGTTTGAGGAATACTGCTATTATCGTTTGAAAAAAGAATATCAGCTGGACGATTTAGCTATCGCTCACGGTAATAAAATCTATAGAGGAGATAGTGTCCAGTATGATAATGAGATTGATGTGATGTTCATCAAGGATAATCAGTTGCATATTTTTGAATGTAAGGTCTCTATGTGGGGAAATGTGACTGATTTTAAGAAAGCAAAGGAAAATGTGAAGGACAATTTGGATAGGTTTATGTACAAGTTGGCTGCACTTGCCAAAGATTATGGATTCCGCCCCAATTCATACATATTGACGCTACACAATATTAAAGGCAGTTTTAATACTCCTGCAATGGAAAATCTTGAAAAAAGACAGCGTATTTTAGGTATCAATGGACTAAAAGACTGTAGCGATTTTTCTAAATCCACCCCTTTATTTTCGATGAACAAAGAATCTGAAAACAAGGTGGCTGCACCTAAAGTCGTCCATCATTTTGATACGGAACTTCCTAAAGTGGAGTTGAAAATTGTTGGGAAAATAGATTTGAGTAAAATTTCAAAAAAGTAAAGTAGTATGAGTAAAACATTGGTTTGTATTATTTCAAAACAAAACATCCCCAATTACCTTTTCATCAAAGATTTTTATGAGGAGGATGATGAACTTTTGTTTTTTGTGTCTGGAACATACAGAGAACCTTTAACATACTTGTTGGCAGCATTGAATATGGAAGTATCTGAAGATAATATTGTTTCTTTAAGTGAGGAAAATTATGTGGTGATGAAATCGCAAGTGACTCGAATTATTGATGAAAAGAAAACCTATTGGATAAATACCACTGGCGGAACTAAGTTTATGAGTTCTGCTGTGCAAGAAGCATTTCAAAACGCTAATGCAAAGACGGATTTCTTTTATGAACCTAATCCTAAAAATGTTTATTGTAAGTTGTCTGGTGAACAAATCCCAGTTAATTACAAAATCAGTATTAGAGAGTATATGACGGCAAGTAAAATGGTAGATTTCACTGTTAAAGAATGTTGCAAACCAAAAGAATACACATTGCATTTCTTCAAATATTTTACAGAATCGCTAACCAAGCAAGACATTGACGTATTGGAAAAAATTCGTATTAACTTCAGACAGCAAAAATGCGAAATTGAGGATTTGAACAAAGTAAACCTTAAACCAACTTCTTTGATAACTTCCCCGGGAAAGAAAAACGAGAAACGGTATGCTTTTAAGAGAATTCAAGGCATTGTAAAGTTCTTAAAAAGGGTAGATTTCTCCTTCGCAGAGGAAAACAAATTAAACAAATATGAAATCGAGTACTTGACCGGTGGATGGTTTGAAGAGTATATGTACCATTTAATTGCAAAAAAAATCACACCTGACGACATTCAATTAGGCGTTGTTGTTAGGCAAGGGGAAAAAACAAATCAAAACGACTTGGACGTCGTTTTCACTAAAGGCAATAAATTGTTTGTTATTGAATGCAAAACAGGCATTACCGCTGTTGCTGATAAAACAGAAACAGGTATGTTTAAGGAAATAGCATACAAAGCGGCATCTATCAGAGCTTCACTATTAGGAGGACTTTCTGAGAAAAGTATGATATGTTCATTGAGCAATAGCAAAGATACATTTAAGAAAACAGCAAAAAATATGGGTATAACATATTACGACAAAAGATACTTTGTAAACGAAGAGAATCAGAAAGAATTTATAAATGATATTATAAAACAAGCCAACTTAAATTAACAACACCTCTATTATGCTCATCAACCTTTCCAATCATCCTGTCTCCAAATGGAGCAATGAACAACTTTCTGCAGCGCAGACGCAATTCGGAGAAGTGGTGGATTTGCCATTCCCAATTGTTGACCCGCGAGCAGACGAAAATCAAGTGGGCGCCCTCGTAGATGAATATTTGCAAAAAGTAATATATCTGTCAAAAAATCAAAAAGTTGCGGTTCATCTAATGGGCGAAATGAACTTCTCTTTCGCACTGGTCGCTCGCCTGCAAAATGCAGGATTCATTTGCGTCGCTTCCACCACGCAACGCATTGTGAATGAATTGCCCGATGGCGGAAAAGAGGTGAAGTTCCAATTTGTGAGATTTAGAAAATATGCTCAATTATGAGAAGTGTCTTTAGCGAATTTTATCTGGTTTGCACAATCGTTAATAATCTTTCGATTTTATGCATCGTTTTTTTCTTGGTGCGGGGATATTTTTACCAAAAGGTGAATTTAAGTGTCGGTTCTTTTAAAATTAGAAAAAAGGATTTTTCCGTGCAGAATATTACGAATATCGTTAGTATGAAGTTCTATAATGGCGGAGAGATTCCTGCCAATATTAGGAAAGAGATACTGATTGTGACTTGCCCTGACGTGAAGAATCTTGTACGAAACGATGTGATTTTCAAGAAGAATAAACGAAAAAAACATTACCGCAAACCCCGTCAAAATGACGGAAATGTATCTCAAAATAAATAAACCATTATGGCAACGGATAACATGAAATTGACAAGAAGTCAGGACGCGATTTTGAAACAATTGAAGGATTTTGTCTTTCATTCAAAAGATCGAGTTTTTATCTTAAAAGGATATGCTGGCACCGGCAAAACTACATTAATGCGTTTCCTGATTGAAGAACTTGAGAAACAAGGAGAACAATACAAACTGTTATCTACCACTGGTCGGGCAGCTAAAATTTTAGCTAACCATACTGATAGAGATGCGACCACAATTCATAGCATGATATACCGGTACAAGGATTTCAATAAAGATATGTCGAACATTGATGACAAAAAGACGTCTGTTGATGAAACAGGTCAGTTATTTTTGGTTTTTGAACCGACAGTTCTTTCTGTGGAAGATAGAAATAGAGTGATTTACATCATAGATGAGTCCTCTATGATCTCCGATACGGAAGATAAGGATATTACGCAAGCAAAATTCGGGACGGGTCGTATCCTTAAGGAATTGCTTGATTATGATATGTTTGAGGATTCAAAATTCATTTTCATTGGAGATCCGTGTCAGCTTCCACCAATTATAGGGACAATATCCCCAGCATTAATGCCTGCTTATTTAGAACAAACTTTTGGCTTGAAATGTCAGGAAGGAAGCTTGACGGAAATTATGAGACAAGATAATTCAATTGTCTCTGCGGGTGCATATATACGTAAACTATGGAATTCGGCTCCTGAAAGTGAAAAAGTTTATGGTGCCTCAGGAGTATGGGGTACTCCATTGCAGATGTCGGCTTATGGTGATGTGAAAATTCATCACGATGTCTCGGAAATGGAGCAGCTGTATCTACATAATATTCGCGAAAAAGGGTATAATGATTCTACTTTTATTTGCAGTAGTAATTCCAAATGTATGGAAATGTCTCAAAAGATTAGAAGCAGTTTGGGGTTTACAGGTTCTGTGCAAGTTGGTGATTTGTTAATGGTGGTTCAGAATCAAATGACGACTGGACTGATGAACGGAGACATGGTAGAGGTTGTGGGATTAAGTTCTGATACGGAACGGACTTTCAAAACAGTACACACTCCTGACGGTTATCAAACTGAACTCGTATTTAGGGAAATCCGAGTAAAGGAATTGTTTACAAACAAGGAATATTCTACACTTTTGCTGGAGACTATTTTGAATAATTCTCAAGTGAACTTGGATGCACGTCAGCAGTCGGGATTATTCCTTGATTTCATTATCAGAATGAAAAGAAAGGATATTACCCAAAAGAAAAATAAAGACTTGTTTGAGAAAGCAATGCGCAATGACCCATACTTGAATGCTCTTCGTTGTAATTATGGCTATGCCATAACCTGCCACAAATCGCAAGGTGGTGAATGGAACTCTGTGTTTATTCAAATGCCTCGGAATATTACTCGAAATCCTTCAAAAAACAAATACCAGTGGTTTTATACGGCACTAACCCGCGCAAGACATTCTGTACACATTTGCAAAGATTTCTTCATTAAATAGTTATTGTCATTATGGAACTCGTTCTCAATACTTTTGGAACTTCCCTCAATCGCGACAATGAGGGCTTTGTAATTACGCATAGTGAAGGCAGACAGCGTATTCCGGCCGATGGTATCACCTCCATACATATAAGTAAAGGGGCTCAAATATCATCGGATGCTGTAATGTTGGCAGTAGAGCGTGAAATAGAGGTGCTCTTTATAGATAAGGCCGGAAAAATACTAGGCCGAATATGGAGCCCTAAATACGGTTCGGTGTCCACTATTCGTAAAGGTCAACTCAATTTTTCCCTGTCTTCGCATGCTATAGATTGGATTAAAGATGTATTGCAGAAAAAAATAGCCAATCAGCAGGCCATGTTGCTTACCATGAATGTACAGGATGCTGTTGCCCAGCGCAAAGTAGATGCGGCCGTAAGAAAAATGAATGATTACATATTAAAAATAGCCGGCATACAGGGCGAAGTTATGTCCGATGTGTCTGCAACATTGAGAGGATGGGAAGGCTTGGCTTCCAAGGTGTATTTCGAAACGCTGAATCTGTTTATACCGGAGGAATATCGTTTTGAAAAACGCACCCAGCATCCGGCTACCGATGTGGTAAATGCCTTTTTGAACTATGGCTATGGTATATTGTATGGTAAGGTGGAAGGCGCCTTAATTAAGGCCGGAATTGATCCCTATATAGGAGTATTGCATCGGGATGATTATAACAGACCTGTGCTGGTGTATGATGTAATAGAATTGTATAGGGTGTGGGTGGATTATGTGGTGTATTCTTTAGTGGCCCAACGGGTAATAACCGAAGAATTCTATTCCGTACAATCCGATGGCTCCTATTGGTTGGAAGCTTTGGGTAGAAGGGTTCTTATACAATCTTTGAATGATTATTTGGACGAAACCATAGAAGTAAAAGGCCAAATCCGTTCCCGGGAATATCAAATATTTCTGTATGTTCAAAATTTAGCACAACAATTTAAAAAGCTGGATATATGATACAATTAGGAAAGAATATTACAGCTGCATCTGATGTGCTTATAAAGGTAAATATAGACCAGATATATAACGCCATAAAAAAGCCTAAAACCGAAAATATCAATTATATTCGTCAACTACGGCTTATAAGGACTATTGATATAAAACGTTACAATGTATTAAAACGAAAATTGCCTTATTTGGTGTGTGGTATTTTTAATCCGCCTTATAGAAATAGTGAAAATTTTGCGTATATACAATACTTTATATTGGACATAGATAAAATATCGGAGAAAGATATTTCTATAGAACAGCTAAGAAATAATATTCAAAAAGATGATAGGGTGGTATTGTGTTTTGTGTCACCGGGAGAAGATGGACTGAAGGTAATGTTTAAATTAAAAGAGAAATGCTATGACAAAGGCATATTTTCATTGTTTTATAAAACTTTTGCCCATCAATTTGCTACGCAGTATAATATAACACAGGTGCTTGATTTTAAAACAAGTGATGTTACCAGAGCCTGTTTTGTGAGTTATGATGAACAGGTGTATTATAATCCTCAGGCAGTGGAAGTAGATATATCTGCTTACGTATCTCATGATAATCCGCAAGCCATGCGTGATTTGCAATCGCATTGGGAAAAAGAGGAAAAAATATTTCAAGCAGAAAAAACGTCCGCCGGTAAAACTGAAACAGAGGTAGAGAATAATGTTGCCAATGATATAGATAAAGAAGTAATGGATAAAATAAAGTCCATACTAAAGCCCCCATCGGCCTTAAAGCCGCCAAAGGATGTATTTGTGCCTCAGCAGCTGAATGAAATGATAGATGATTTGGTGAAATATATAGTACAAACCGGGGTAGAGGTAACAGAAGTGGTGAATATATCTTACGCCAAAAAAATAAGAATACGTTTGCGAATGCGACAGGCTGAAGTAAATGTTTTTTATGGTAAAAAAGGCTATTCGGTAGTAAAATCACCACGAGCCGGTACCGATGACGAATTGAACGAAATGATGGTAGCACTCATACAAACGTATTTATTACAATAGTATTATGCCCGGAAAAACCAAACCTCCTTTGTCATTTGTGGAGGAAATGTGCAAGTTACAGCAGGCTAATATGGAATTTGCATTGCCTCCCAATAGAAAAATAAATAATTTGGATACTCTTCCGTCTTTAGAGGATAGGGTGTCGGTAATATTGAATTTAGTAAACCAACCGAGCCGAAAGTCAACCGATATGCTGTTTTTTGTAATGTATGATATTGAAAGTAATAAAGTAAGACGTCATGTTGTAAAATATTTGGAACGAAAGGGATGCACCCGAGTGCAAAAATCCATATTTTTAGCCGAGTTGCCTATGCCGGTTTATGAGCAAATAAAGCAGGATTTAACCGAAGTACAGGCTTGTTATGATAATAATGACAGTATATTGGTGGTTCCTATTTCTACTGATTATTTAAAGGCAATGCGGGTAATAGGGCAAACTATTAATGTGGATGTGATAACCAAAACAAAAAATACTTTGTTTTTTTAGCTCTATTGTCATTATGTGTGAGAAAAAAATGTTATCTTTGCAAAGTTAAAGTTCTTTGAAATTTTGAATACATAAAAACGATAAAGAACTTTAAAGTTGGTACATTTTTTTAGATGATTTTAGTCTAAAAATGCAGAATTGTGAGTCTAATAGGTTGAAAAATAGAAAAATGCAAATTTTGCTGTCAGAGACCTACTTCCATTAAAACAAGGATTAAGACCCATTTTGGTTCTCGAATTTATATGTCTTACGGCCTGTCAGAGACCTACTTCCATTAAAACAAGGATTAAGACAACTTTCTAATCTACGAAGAGTTACTTTAATGTCGTCAGAGACCTACTTCCATTAAAACAAGGATTAAGACTTTTTCGATTAGTTCACTTGCGAGTACACTTGCGTGTCAGAGACCTACTTCCATTAAAACAAGGATTAAGACTTAATTATTTTAAATTTTTTAACACAAATTCACATTTGTCAGAGACCTACTTCCATTAAAACAAGGATTAAGACGAAGACGTTTTTCGTGCTGTGATAGTACGAGTTTAAGGTCAGAGACCTACTTCCATTAAAACAAGGATTAAGACTTTTTCATAACTACGCTATTATTCAAAGTTTTGTATAGTCAGAGACCTACTTCCATTAAAACAAGGATTAAGACATTTCAAAATTGCTTTCATACGCTCTATTTTGCATACGTCAGAGACCTACTTCCATTAAAACAAGGATTAAGACTGTTCCTGCTTCCATATTATTCAAATATTAAAATGTCGGGTCAGAGACCTACTTCCATTAAAACAAGGATTAAGACTATTACTTTTTTAGTCCAACCGCACTTTTCGAGAATTGTCAGAGACCTACTTCCATTAAAACAAGGATTAAGACTGGTGTGAGGTTTAACTAAATGTAAATTGTGTAGCGTCAGAGACCTACTTCCATTAAAACAAGGATTAAGACATTTTAATTGTACAACTACCTTACCTTCCTTTATTTGTCAGAGACCTACTTCCATTAAAACAAGGATTAAGACTAGTACCGTATTCACCAATAAGATAATATTTAAATTTGTCAGAGACCTACTTCCATTAAAACAAGGATTAAGACAAAACAGGGGTTTCCCTCTATAATGGCTGCAGTACCGTCAGAGACCTACTTCCATTAAAACAAGGATTAAGATCGCACAGTATTCTTATTTATACCTGCCAATTCTTTCATGAGTCAGCGGATATATCGGTCCTAAATACAAGCATATAAAAAGTTTAATATTGTAATGAATCTGCAATGTTATATGTCAATTATAGGGATTAAGGTTACTTGTAAGTATAATGTTAGTCGGGTTTTAAAAAAATGTTAAAAGTATGTGATTTACAGAATAATATGAAAATGTTAATAAATTATGGGTGTTTGCAACCCCGGGAAAGAAAAAAAATATTACCTTTGCAGTAGTGAAAAAATAGTAGGAATAGAAAAAAAACTATTAAGCAATAACAATCGCTATCAGCATTATTCTATATCAATATTTTTTCTGCTTTAGGAAACACAGGTTCTAAAGGAACACATATAAATGATAAATATAGGAATGTTCTATAAGAACGAAATGTATTGGACTGGATAATGTATCCATATTCCGGCGTTTGTTATTGCTTTTTTTTATCAACAAAACAAGCATTAACAATAATGATGAAACGAAGTATCTACCCTCATATAGGTCTGCCGCTTAAGGCGGCTGATGAAGAAAAAATATCGGCATATGTGCACAATCCGGCACAGGTGTGCCGTCATGCCTTTTTGCCACTGGTGCGTAAGGCAAATGTGAGCCGTCCTTATTCCCGCAGGCATACATCGGGGGCCGGTCGTAAGAAGGTGCGTTATTTGTGCATGGTGGCCCATCAGGATGTGCCTATATATAACTATTATGCCCATCAGCTTAGTAGCATGTATGAGCAGTATCTTGCAGCCAATCATTTGGAGCATACGGTACTGGCCTATAGAACCATACCTGTAGAGCAGGGTAAAGGCGGTAAGAACAATATCCACTTTGCCAAGGATGTGTTTGATTTTATATCGGGGCAAACGTCGGCCGGTAAGTCGGTGGCCGTTATTACATTTGATATTAAGGGCTTCTTTGACAATTTGCAGCATGCCTACCTCAAGCGTGCCTGGCGGCAGCTTAAAGGCGAAAATTTATTGGAGGATGAGTACAAGGTGTTTCGTAGCATTACCCGCTACTGCTATGTGGAAGAAGAGCCGCTGTTCCAATTGTTTAAGCATAATATTATATGTCGTCACGGAGTGGAGGGAATCGCTACCCGTAAGGTAAAGCATCTGCGTTATATGCGTAGCAGGAGGGCATTGGCCTATTGCAAGGGTTCGGATATGCCGCTTATACGCCGTAAGGGTCTGTTGCGTATTAATCAGCAGCCCGTAGGGCTGCCACAGGGTATAGCCTTGTGCAATGTGTTGGCTAATATATACATGGCCGGGTTTGATAAGGATATAGCTGCTGCCATTGACCCCTCGCAGGAATGCTATTACCGCTATAGTGATGATATGATAATAGTGTGCCCTAAGGAAAAAGGCGAATATTGGAAACGGAAAATAGCTGATAAAATACAGGATGTGTTTCTCACGGTGGAAGACAGAAAAACACAAATGTTCTATTTTACCCCTACAGCACATAAGGTAGTGTGCGAGCATGTAACCATATCTCCGGACAATGGAACCATACACACCGATACACATAAAGTACCGGAATATTTGGGCTTTGCCTATGATGGTAATAAAACCCTCATACGCTCCTCCACCATATGTAAGTACTATTATGCTTTGTATAGAACCACAGCGTATTTAACCAAAAAACGTGCAAACTCCGCCTGGTATAATACCGCTACTGTTGATACGGATGCACAGGAAGCCCGTATACAGCAATATGCCCGCATGGCAGAAAATATACTTATACAACGTTTTAGCTTTCCCGGCGCCGCCGTGCATTTAAAACGGGATTTTAAGCACCATGGCAAAGTAATACCCGGGCAATATACCTATGGTAATTTTATGACCTATGTGAATAGGGCAAGCAGTGTAATGAGTAATAATGCCTCCTGCATACGCAGGCAAATGCATAGCCATCATCGTAAAATACATCATTTGGCCGGCAGACTGAACAATTATTATATCTTTTATCCTCTAGATGATATATTGCAGGATGCAATCGAAACCGTCTGTCGGCTTTCCGATAAGGAGGCAGGTGAAGTTATTCCTGCTACCCTATATAATAAGTCGCAGGAAGCATCGCATACGCAAAATGCTGATACGGAAGAATAATAGCAATTGATATATTAATAATTTAAACAAAAAAGGTTATGAATACAAAGGATTCACTCTTCAAAACAGTAGATACCTGGACAATGAGTCCAGAAGAAATACTTATAGAAGCTGGCTTAACTCCGAAAAAGGGCAACAAAACAGGAAGTTGTATAATGCCTGCTCCAAAGCATTGGCAATGTGCAAAGCCACAGCAAAATACTACCACCGAGCAAACTACATGTCAGCCACAAGAAAATAAGGAATAGCATAGTAACAAAATTATTACGGCTTTAATATGGTAAATACCAAATAATATATTATAATATGGCAGGTAAAGATTATTTTATAGATGATAGAGCCAGAACAATGATTCCGTATGAAGGATGGTACATGATTAATGATGATGGAACCAAAGAGAGAGATCCCTTATTAAAAGAATCAGAAGGACCATTCCAAATAATCACCGACACAGTCAGTCACGGGAACTGGCATGCATTGTATAATTTATTGGATAAGAATGGCCATAAACTTCTTCCAAAAGGAATCAGAAAAATCACTTACTATCCTGAGGGCTTTTATCTTCTTGATGACAACAATGAAGATGCATTAATTAATCAGGGGGATGTGAAGGGTGGTTTCTCTGCAAAAGATTATGTGAGAAAAATGAATGTAATGAGGGAAGATGGCTCACTACTTGACGAAATATGGTTTGAGGAGGTTATTCCTGCCTTGGGTTATTTTCGTGTTCGGTACCCGGATAGGTTCGGCTGGATATGGATAAAACTCTCCGGTACGATATTTCAAAGGGATACAATTAAATTCGGATGTGTTATAGTTAGTAGTAATGGGGAATATGCCATCCATCATTCTTTCGGCGAACGTTTGACCGACTATTACACTTCCGTCATGTGGTCTGACAAAGGTATATGGAATGTAAACTTAATGTCCTATGGCGCCAGAAAAACATATCTTTTTGGCCAGGGAAATGAAATTATTGATTATGCGCAAGCAGTTCTATTAAGAAGTGATGTAATAGCACTATTGGAGGTAGATAGTATATGGTATGTGTTTGATACATCCAAAAAACTTACACCATGTTTTCGATGGAAACCTCAAATATAAAAAAAATAGGAATATGCGTAAAGCAATTTTGTATCTGCCGCCCCTTTCTAAGCCGATAAAAAAAAGAGAGATGTTTCATCTCTCTTTTTATATTTCTTCACCCTCTATCATACGGACTATCTTTTCTATCTCCTTGTCGCTGCCGTCGGGGTTGTATTCCGACTTAAGGTCGTATTTGAACATTTTGGCTATGGTCTGGTAGAAGGAGGCCCGCAGCTTCCCTCTAAATTCGTATATGATTTTGTAGGAGGTTTTGCTCGTTTCCCTGTCTATGAGTTTAATGAGTATAACCCCTTGGGCAAAACTCATATTCTCTATGTCCTGCTGGAACTCTTTGCGTATTTGCTTTTCTACGCTCTTCATGGCCAGCTGCTGCTGACTCTTATTGGGTATCATGGCCAGCATGTCATCATATTCCTGCAGCCGCTGAGCTGCTATTCGGGCATAAGGATATACCTTCATTACATTACGTACCAGCTTGGTGTAACGCTTTTTCTCCTTATTGGAACGGTTGGCCCTAAAACCCACCACCACAAAGGTTCGCGTGGTAATGCAGGCTATGGTATCACCATCCACTATTACGGCAGGAAAAGTGTAGCCTCCTTCAGTACGCTGCTGCGCCATTACCATATTGGTGGCTATAATGCATATTATTATACTTGTAATTATCTTCTTCATTCTATATATTTTTTGTCGCTTTTTATGCCCATGGGCATTGCCCATAGTTATAAAATGCAAAAGTAGCTTTTTTTTATACACCAATACCCCTGTATAAGCTATTTTTTTTAGCATGCTTATGCAAAAAAAAAACAGGGTGCATGTCACCCCCAAAAAATGAAAAAACACCTTTTTTCATGCCAAAAACATCCCTGTTGTGGCGTGAAAATAGCGGCAAATATCGGTTTAAAATGAGGTGAATGTTTGTGGGTACTGTTGTAATAATCTGAATATGAGTAATAAAAAATATTTATAATTTTTTTTTCATAAAATGAAGGTTGTAATTAAAAAAATACTACCTTTGCATCCGTGAATGATGTGAATCACTCATGATTCCTCCTTAGCTCAGTTGGTTAGAGCATCTGACTGTTAATCAGAGGGTCGCTGGTTCAAGTCCAGCAGGGGGAGCAGTCAAGCCGGTTAGTAGCCGGCTTTTTTTGTTTAACATATACACCGCGTGAACATGAAAAAAGTAATAGGAATAGGTAACGCCCTCACCGATATATTGGTCGCTATGTCTCATGACAATTTGTTGAATATGCACCATTTGCCTAAGGGCAGCATGCAACTTATAGACTATGATTTTGCTTGTGCGTTACAGCAGCATGTGCAGCCTATGCTCCCGAATATGGCTTGTGGCGGAAGCGCTGCCAATACCTTGTGTGGTATAGCCCGTATGGGGGTGCCCGCCGCCTTCATAGGCAAAACAGGCACCGATGCCTACGGCAATAAATATGAAGAAGACCTCATGCTCCATGGTGTACAGCCGCACATGATACATGTGAATGATATGTCGGGCTTTTGTACCGCACTCATCTCTCCTGACGGAGAACGCACCATGGCCACCTATTTGGGCGCCGCAGCAAGTCTGCAAGCCTCCGAAATAATTCCCGCTATGCTACAAGGCTATGATATATTGCATATAGAAGGTTATTTGTTGCAGAATCATGAGCTTATACAGCATACCATACGTCTGGCTAAGCAGTGCGGCATGGAGGTGTCATTGGATATGGCCAGCTATAATGTGGTGGAAGATAATCTGGATTTCCTTCGTGCCATGGTGCAGGAATATGTGGATATAGTGTTTGCCAATGAGGAAGAATCCCGTGCTTATATCGGCATGGAAGCCCATGCCGCCGTAGAAGCTATAGCAGCCCAATGCCGCATAGCCGTGGTGAAAGAGGGTAAACACGGCTCCTGGGTACAGCAGGGCTCCCTGCAGCTACATGCCGATGTTTTTCCTGCAGTAAGAGTGGATACTACCGGCGCCGGCGACCTGTATGCCGCAGGCTTTTTGGCCGGTTATGCCCAAAATATGCCCTTAGAATTGTGTGCCCGCATGGGCTCCTATGTGTCGTCAATGATAGTGGAAGTGGTAGGGCCTAAGTTCACTGCCGCAAAATGGCAGGAAATGAACGCCATGATGCAGTCGTGGCGGGCGTAACCGACAACGCAGTCATGACAAACCCCGGATATCAGCATCCCGGCACTCAGCGTATGCGGGAACGCTTAAAGCGACGCCTTCCGCTATGGTAACGGACGTAACAAGTCCGTAGTCATGCTGAACCCCGGATATCAGCATCCCAGACCTTAGCGAATGCGGGAATAATAAAAAATAAAGAAAAACACTTAGCGGGGGAGACCGTCGGCCGTACCGACCTCCGGCCCTGCAGTTGTAAAGCAGCACAGAAAAAAAAACATCCTAATGGTTGCTTTTTTTTCTGTATGCTTTCACCTGCAAAAAGTATATAAAGATGTTCCTTTTTCCCCCGCTAAGAAAAAACACGCCACTTACAGTGGCCGGAAAACTACTTTAACATACTCACTACCGATGATAAATAACGATACTACATACCATTATCGAGAAAAAAAAACGGGGGTAATACCGTAATTCCAAAGGAATAGCGTTTTAATTAAGGAATAACGCATTCCAAAAGCCCTCGTTAGAGGGCTACCGACCCGCATAAGCGGTGATTTTTACCTTCGGTGATTTTGCTCCGCTTTAACCAAACAAACCTTCGGCTTGTTTGGTATAAAGCTTAATCGCAAAATTCTTTGTTACTTTCTTTGTATGGCAGACAAAGAAAGTAAGTAGAAAGTAATAACATTATAATTTTGGTATTACTAAATAATATGAATATTATGAATATAATAACTTCAATTTTAAGCTACAACCTCTATTTAAAGAAATAACGCTACGTTTTTTTCTGGTAAATTACTGTTAAAACGTTGAATATACAATGGTAATAAGAGAATAGAATTGGTTTTCTCGCCCGCAGGGGCGGGCGTATTTTCTCGGGACGAAGGACTTATATAAAAAAGCGGGTAAATGCTAAATTTTATCTGCAAGCCCGTAGGGTTTGTAAGGAAAATTTTGCGTTACACGCTTTAGTTGCCGTGAGGCAACAGTCCTTCGTTCCGCGTTTTTCTTTATTTAAATTCTGCTTTGCAGTGAAAACTCTATATACACTTAACTTAGCGTATGCAAAAAACACTTAGCAATGGAGTAGTATATTGCATAAAAAAAGGCAGCCGCAGGCTGCCTTATATCTTTGTGCATACCCTGCTATTAGTACGGACATAAAGATATGCCGACCGAAAAAGGACATATTTGCGGACCTTTACCCGCTTCAAACAGCTTGTTTACCATGTAACTTGCTGTTACACCTACAAACTTCCATCCGGTGCGGAAGGTAACTTCTACGGGTACCTTAGTGCGGTTTACCAACTGATAATCCTTAATTAAATCCTTGCCGGTACTGCCGTCTAAGGCCGGACCAAAATATTTGCTGTGCAAATCTACCGTGAGCCCCACACGCACTCCTACAGCCAACTTGTATCCGCATTGATGCCTGTAACGGAATTCTATGGGGATGTTAATATTGGTGTACGACATTTTGTTCTTACGATATTTTTCTACCCCTATGGGATTAAGGGTGGCTATGTACCCCTTGCCTATACCAAAGGTGCCATTGGAATACATATTGTAATTACTTACCCCTAAGCCTATGCCAAAACTACAGGGACTGTTCCTTTTTACCGGTATGTCAAATATAACCGAACCGTTAAAACCGAAATTGAAATTGTGTGCCTTTACATCTTCGGCTACCGTGGCATCACCTTTCTTAAAAAACCAATAGCTGCTCATAAAATCCAATACTATTCTGTCCTTGAACAATACAGGCTTTATATTTGTGGCTACCGCTTCACTCATTTGTATGCTTTTCTTCTCCTTTTTGGCTTTGCGTGCCTGCGTACTATCAGCCTCCTGACTATATGCGGCTACGCCCAAACAAGTGATTATCAGTATTAAAAATAATTTTCTCATGTAATATATACCTATGTTAATATCTATATTTGTCAAAAAAGCAAAAATATCATTTTTTTTTCAATTTATGTGCCTATAAGGTGCTTAAATCATCATTGGAAAACTGAAAAGGCAACAATAACGCGGCCGATGGAATAAGTATGCATTCCTGCTGCATGCTGCAAAGCACTACCTGCATAGGCTTTCCGCTCTTTTTTTCATATTCCGCCATCACCTGCCGGCATCCTCCGCAAGGTGCCAACGGATGGGAAAGTTCGCCTTCTATAGGATTACCGCATATAGCTATGGCTGTCATGTCCCGCTCAGGATACAATGCCGATGCCTGAAACATGGCCACCCTTTCAGCACATAAGCCCTCCGGATAGGACGCATTCTCCTGATTATTGCCGTTTACTATAGTGCCATCGTCCAGCATTACCGCAGCTCCTACCCTGAATAAGGAATAAGGAGCGTAGGCCTGCTCACTATTTTTACGCGCTGCCATTACCAGTGTTTGTAATGATGAAGGCAACTGCTGCCAACAGCTGTACCGCTCGTATGCTATATGTATGTTCTCTGTCATAATGATGTGTTATTGGTGGAGGTGGGTTGGTATAACTTCAAAGGGTCGGCCGACAATCGCTTCTTCCGCTTTTTGGCATTGGATATGCTCGCATTGAGCTCAAATCCTATAATGAGTATCATGGATATAAGCTGTATCCATACCAATACCACTATAAGCGTGCCTATGGAACCATATACGGCATTGTAATTGGAAAAATTGGATATGTAAAAGTCAAACCCAAATCCCGATAATATTATCAAAGCCGTGGCTAATGATGCCCCGGCAGAAAAAAATCTGAACCGCGATTTTTTGGCGGGAGCCATATAGTATAATAAAGATATGGAAAAAAACATGAGTATTACCACCATTATCCACTTGCTAAAGCCGAATATCCATTTCCATAAGTCCGGATTGAGGTCGGTATTGCGTATAATGGTAATAAATAACTGCTTGTTAATAATAATAGCCGTGAATACCATAATGAGCATAACGGTAATAACCAAAAGCAAAAACAATGATATTACTATCTGCATAAATCCCGAACGCGACTCCACCGTGTGATAACTGTCGTTAAATGTACTTATCATAGCCCTTATGCCTCGTGTGGCAAAATAAAAGGTGGATAATATACTTATAGATAGCAGGGTGCCGTTCTTCTGCAATATACCGTTAATAGTGGCCATTACGGCATCATAGGCCTGTTGCGGTACCATCTCTTCTATAAATTCGTATGCCACAGGTAAATAAGCATCAAGCGGCAGATAGGCTATTATGGTGAACAAAAACAATATGAGCGGAAACAAAGCCATGAAAAAGTTGTACGACAAAGCCGCCGCTCTTATGGATAACTCCCCCTTAATGAGTCCTTTGAAAAAATATACCAGCACATCAAACAAGGGTACCCCGTCAAAAAAAGGTAATACCAGCTTCCTTAGGTGATTAATGAACCTTTTTATCCATTTTACACCTAAAAGTTTAAGCATTATAGTGTTGGCATTAATGTTCATATCTGTAGTTCCATTTAAAGGTTTGTATCATGTGCATAATATCACGGCTTATGTAATTAATAGCCGGCTGCAAAGAATCATTGTTGGGCTTGCACCCGAAATAAAGCGATGCCCTAAAAAAATGCTGCTCCCTGTCGGTCATCCATAACTGTAACGGACAGGCCGCCTCGTTGCCTATTACCTCGTAGGTTTTACCATATACTCCGGCACTGTCATCTACTATTATGGATTCTATTACATCATCTGCCTTGCTTATTTGCTTAAATACCATGGAACGGGAGTCGTTAATCATTACATTGAGTAGCGAATCCCCCTTGAACGGATGATAACTTATGTATATTACGGCATTGAACTGCGGATATGCCACGTTGATCCAATATTGGGACGAGTCATGCAAATTATAGTCGTCTATACGGGCATATTGCGAGTATTCAAAATAATAGGGATACCCCGCCGGTAGCGGTTGATACCCCGTGTCCTGTATATTCATGCGATAGTAGCCTCTTTGCTTGGGTACATATACCTCGTCAGGTGTACAGGCAAGGAAAGCTACTGTCGCTGTTATAAAAAAGACGAATATTTTTATATATTTCATATTTTTTTAATATTAGAATTCTGCATTTTGCGGAGTTCTGGGGAAGGGGATTACGTCACGTATGTTGGCCATGCCGGTAATAAAGAGCAGCAGTCGCTCAAATCCTAATCCGAATCCGCTATGCGGTGCGGTACCAAACCTGCGGGTATCCAAATACCACCACAAATCGTCTTCCTTCATATTACGCTCGTGTATGGTATTCATGAGCTTTTCCATACTTTCCTCTCTTTGTGAACCGCCTATTATTTCGCCTATTTTAGGAAAGAGTACGTCCATGGCTCTCACCGTTTTGCCGTCATCATTCTGTTTCATATAGAATGCCTTTATCTCCTTGGGATAGTCTATAAGTATTACAGGCTTTTTAAAGTGCTGCTCTACCAGGTAACGCTCATGCTCCGACTGAAGGTCTATTCCCCATGCTACCGGATAGTCAAATTTATGCCCCGATTGGGTTAATATGTCTATAGCCTGAGTGTAGGGCAAACGCACAAAGTCCACATCCAATACCGATTGCAAACGGGTAATAAGCTCTTTGTCAAACAGGTCGTTCAAAAATTGTAAGTCATCCATATTGTGCTCCAATGCATAACGAACACAATATTTAATGAAATCTTCGGCCATGTCCATGTTGTCATTCAGGTCGTAAAAGGCCATTTCGGGTTCTATCATCCAAAATTCAGCCAAATGTCGCGGCGTATTGGAGTTTTCGGCACGGAAGGTGGGACCAAAAGTGTATATGTTGCCCAAGGCCATGGCACCTAATTCCCCGTTGAGCTGCCCCGAAACGGTAAGGCTGGTGTGCCTGCCAAAGAAATCCTGACTATAATCTATGGCACCGGTTTCGGTGCGTGGAGGATTGGCTATGTCAAGGGTGGTTACATGGAACATTTCACCCGCACCTTCACAGTCGGAACTGGTAATAAGCGGGGTGTGCAGGTACACAAAACCTCTGTCATTAAAATATTGATGTATGGCAAATGCCATGGCATGACGCAAACGAAGTACGCATGAAAAATAATTGGTACGCGGACGCAGGTGCGCTATGCTACGCAAAAATTCCATGCTGTGTCCCTTCTTCTGCAAAGGATAGGTCTGCGGGTCAGCTACGCCAAGCACCTCTATGTTTTGAGCCTGTATTTCCACACCCTGACCTTTGCCCATGGAGGCTACCAAAGTGCCATCTACCGATATACAGGCACCGGTGGTGATGTTTTTAAGCATGTTCTCATCAAATTTTGGTACATCCACTACCACTTGTATGCCGTGTACTATGGAGCCGTCATTTACATTGATGAATGCTACGTTATTGTTGCCGCGTTTTGTGCGAACCCAACCCTTAATGTTTACCTCTTGGTTTAAACCTATACTATCGGTTTCCTTTAAAAGCTTGACTATCTTAGTTGTTTTCATTTTATATATTAAATCTGCTTTTTATATTTATACATATTATATTATTGTATGCGCTTGCCCGCCGCATTGTTGCGGAAAAATGTCTCCAGGTCCTCTACGCCTATTTTTTTTACTACTATCTTCTTCTCCTTATCCAATACATATATATATGGTGTGGTGGTAACACCATATACCTTGCGGAAGTCTATGCTGGCACGATTGCCGCCTACATTGGTCCACGGTAAGCCCTTTTCCACTATGGCCTTCTTCCATTTGCCCGTGTCGGAACTCATACATACACCATATATGTCAAAATCAAAGGTGTCTTTGTACGTATTGTAGAATTCTATCAGCTTGGGAGTAGCTGTTTTACAATGCCCGCAATCTACATCCCAAAACCACATAATGGTGAATTTCTTATTGAACATATAGTTGGATAATAATACATCATTGGTGTCGAACATCCATAACTCCGGCGCCTGCCTGCCTATAAGCACCTTGTCAAGCTGCTCGGCATGGGTTACCATACGCTCCAATACGGCCTCGTCGGTCCACGGACATAGCCCCGCTTTGTAATATTTGAGCACCATGTGCACAAATACCGCATCATGACCCACATACTGACTACGCTCGTATTTATTGGTTACATACCACGTGGTATAACGCCACAAGGCTTCGTTGCCTTTCATTTTCTCCAATAATATATCGGTGTACTTTATAATGGAATCTACCAGCGGATATACCACCTGGTCATAGTACATTTCCAAGCGGGGATGAAATATGGGTGTGTTTATAAGTGCCGAATCACTAAAATCACAATAGTCCCAATAATGATTTACATAGTAATAGTAAGAAAAGTTGGAATCTAATATACGCCCCCTGCTGTCCTTGGGAGGGTCAGGTACGGGCACATCCTGAGCCAACCTTTGCGCCTTGCCGAATAGAGTAGTGGTGCCGTATTGGGCTACATAGTCCTTGGTGTATTCATTCAAAGAATCCCTGTATGAATACCATTCATCCTTTTTGGCTTTCACCTGCTTGGCCGTGGGCTGCTTCTCTTCACTCTCCGCATTCTTCATTTCCCGGGTTATACGGGCCATTTCCTGCTGAAAATGACCGGCTACACGCATAAACTCATTGGCCTGCGTGTTCTCAGGACTGTTTTCGTAAGTGGTGTTGCTTACAAAATCCATGTGCGGAGGAGTAATATTGGTGACATGTATGGTAAAATGTGCACCGGCATCTACCACAAAATCAAAATATTTCATTTTATTTTGACCGGCTACTATATACACTCCTCTTGGCAACGTGCTGTCCCCCTGAAGTATAAATGTATATGGCTCCTTGGGTGATATAAATACGGAGTCAAACATGTAGGTTTTATCAGCATAATAGCTGGCAACATACAGCATGGTATCTTCTACCTGCTCCAGTACCATTTTTATTTTGTAACTGTCCTTTTTGTTCTTTTGTGCCTGCGTTGTTTGCAATGCTATCCCTATTATTGCACACACTATAATGAGTTTTTTGTTCATCATGCCTGTATTTTTTTTATGGTTATTATGAGTTTATATGGTTAATAGACGCATATTTACGCACATAAGTTGCTTTGGTAATATTATATTATACCTTCTTTTATAATGTCATGTAAATGTATTATGCCGGCATATTGCCCGTTTTCGGTAACCAATATGCTGGTAATATTGTGTTTACGCATTATATCCAATGCCTTTATGGCCAATTGGTTATATTCTATCGTTTTGGGATTGCGGCTCATAATATCTTTGGCGGTAACCCGGCGGGGGTCAGGATTCTTTTCTAACATACGCCTTAAGTCCCCATCGGTAATAATGCCGGCTATTCCGTTGCTATCTGTTACGGCCGTAACACCCAGCCGCTTGGATGATATTTCATATATTATTTCATTCAGGCCGGCATTCGGATGTACTTGCGGTATTTCGTTATCTCTAAATATGTCATCTACTGTCATGTACAGCTGCTTTCCCAATGCTCCGCCCGGGTGAACACGGGCAAAATCCTCAGGCGAAAACCCTCGCATACATATAAGACACACCGCCAAAGCATCACCTATAACCAGCTGAGCGGTAGAACTGGCGGTGGGCGCCAAATTATTAGGACAGGCTTCATGACTTACGGTGCAGTTAAGCACCCAGTCCGCATGCGAGGCCAAATAAGAATCAGTATTACCTACTATGGCAGCTATTTTATTGCCTCGGTCCTTTATCATGGGTATGAGTAAATTCGTCTCAGGTGTGTTGCCACTCTTTGATAAACATATAATAATATCATGCTTTTGTACCATGCCTAAATCCCCATGTATGGCATCAGCCGCATGCATGAATAAGGCAGGCGTGCCGGTGGAATTAAAGGTGGCTACTATCTTTTGTGCTATATTGGCACTTTTGCCTATGCCACATACTATCACACGCCCGTTATGATTGTTGTACAAGGCTTCGCAACAATCCAAAAAATTATCATCTATGAAACCCGCCAACTTGGTAACAGCTTCGGCTTCATCTTTAATGCATTGAATAGCAATGCTTTTAATTTCTTCTCTTGTTTTCACAAATATACTGTTTTTGTAAAATGCAAAGATAACATTTTTTTGGCATTCCAAGCCAAAAATATGGTATAGTTTTGCATTTACAGGCATAATTTTATTTACACTTTTTATCGGTGAAAAAAAATAAGTGCAAATATCGCTCCATACCGGTTTTTTTTGTGCTATATTTGCATTTGCTAAAAATAAATGTAATGGAACAGAATATCAGAGCTAAACAAATTACCCGCACCAGCATAGCGGGTATAGTTACCAATATTTTTTTAAGTGCCTTTAAGGCTCTGGTGGGTTTTATATCAGGGTCTATAGCCATAGTTCTTGATGCCGTGAATAACCTCACCGATGCCCTTTCGTCGGTAATTACCATAGTGGGTATTAAGCTGGCCCGCCGTTCACCTGACCATAAACACCCCTTCGGCTATGGCCGTGTAGAGTATATGAGCGCCATTATTATTACCGGCATAGTATTTGCCGCAGGCGCCGCCTCACTGGTGGAAAGTATTAAAAAAATTATTCACCCCGTGCTGCCCGAGTACTCACGGGCATCTATTACCGTAGTGGTAGTGGCCATAATTGCTAAGCTTATTTTGGGTAAGTACGTCAGTAAAAAAGGTGAACAATATAATTCCGACGCACTCAAAGCCTCCGGCTCCGATGCCTCATTCGATGCCATTATATCACTTTCCACATTACTGGGCGCCATTATTACCCTTATATGGAATATATCCGTTGACGGCTACATAGGTGCCGTAATATCATTGTTTATTATGAAAGCCGGTTTGGAAATGCTGTTCAGCCCCTTGCGTCAGCTGCTGGGTACCCGTAATGATAGCGAACTTACTAAGGAACTTAAGCGTGATATATCCGCCTTTGAAGGCGTAAACGGAGCCTATGACCTTATATTGAATAATTACGGCCCTGAAATGGCTATAGGCTCGGTACACGTGGAAGTGTCCGATACCTTGTCGTCAAAAGAAGTATTTATGCTTACTAAGCGTATTCAACGCGAAATGCTTAGTAAATATCATATATTCTTCACTATAGGTATTTACGCCGTAAATACGCAGGAAGGCCAGCTTAAGGATATGCAGAATACCATCAGGCCTATAGTAACAGCCAATAAAGGCGTAATAGGCGTGCATGCCGTGTATATAGAATTGGATAATAAGCTTATATCCTTTGATATGGTAGTGGACTTTGAAGTAAAAGATATACCCGCCCTTCAGGCTGAAGTGATAAGGCAGGTGCAAGCCGTATATACCGACTATAAGGTAGAAATTAATATTGATACCAATTATAGTGATTAACCGCTTTCTTTTTTAGTATATAAAATAAATCATAGAGGACGATATACACTATCGTCCTTTTTTTTTGCATGTAATGCACGCAATATGTGCCATGTGTTGAATGTAATATGTTGAAAATTATTAATTTATGATATTTGAAAAATTAAACACACGTCTTAGCCCTCCTCAGGTGAATTATGAATAAAATTATGTGAAAAAAAAATTGTTTTAAATATACAATACTGAATAAAAAATGATACTTTTGCATATTGGGGCTGTAGTGTTACGGTCAGTGTAAATATACAATTGATAAAATAATTAAAGTATTAAAATATAAACATAAACAAAATGGAACACAATAGTTTTACTTCTCGTCAGGTAGGACCTGCACCTTGCGACGTGGAAAAAATGTTGAAGGTGATAGGTGTATCATCCATGGATGAACTTATAGAAAAAACTATTCCTTCGGCTATACGATTACCTAAGGAATTGAATTTGCCCGAAGGCATGACAGAATATGATTTCCTGAATCATGTACGTGCCTTGGCCGCACAAAATAAAGTATATCGCACCTATATAGGTATGGGTTACTATAATACCATAGTTCCCGCCGTTATTATGCGTAACGTATTTGAAAATGCCGGCTGGTACACTGCATACACTCCGTATCAAACAGAAATATCCCAAGGCCGATTGGAAGCCTTAATGACTTACCAGACCATGGTAGCCGATATTACCGGCATGCCTTTGTCCAATGCATCATTGCTTGATGAAGCTACCGCCGGTGGCGAATGTATGATTATGTTCTACAATTCCCGCTCCCGTCAGGCTGTAAAAGACGGCGTGAATAAAATATTTGTAGATGAAAACGTATTTCCGCAAACTATTGACGTAATTCGTACCAATGCCGCTCCCCGTAATATAGAAGTGGTAACAGGTAAAGCCAATGAAGTGGTATTGGATAATACTTATTTTGGAGCCATAGTTCAATATCCTAACCAATACGGTGAAGTGTGTGACTATACCGAATTTATAGCCAAAGCACACGCAGCCGGCGTATTTGTAGGTGTAGCATCTGATTTAATGGCATTGGTAATGTTGAAAACTCCCGGTGAAATGGGAGCCGATTGTGCTTTCGGTTCAGCTCAACGTTTTGGTACCCCTATGGGCTTTGGCGGTCCTCATGCAGGTTTCTTCGCCATTACCGAAACATTCAAACGTGCCTTCCCCGGCCGTATCATAGGATGGACCATAGATGCCAAAGGCAACAAGGCACTCCGTATGGCATTGGGTACACGTGAACAACATATCAAACGTGAAAAAGCCACATCCAATATATGTACCTCACAGGCATTGGTAGCCATAATGAGCGGATTTTATGCCGCATGGCACGGCCCGCAAGGTATTAAAACTATTGCTAACGGCATACATGCCAAAGCTAAAAAATTAGCCGAAGAACTGGTAAAATACGGTTACAAACAGCATAACCGCTATTTCTTTGACACTTTGGCCGTACAGTGCCCTGTAAAAACCGACGCGGTACGTAAAACAGCTCTTGAAAACCATATTAATTTCCGTTATATATGTGATGAATGCATAGGCATAAGCATAGATGAAACCACCTCATTGAATGATATTAATGATATAGTACGCGTATTGGCTACTGCTGCAGGTAAAACATTTGAACCTGTATGCTGCACCGGTAAATGCTGTTGCTGCGAAGATGACACCATGCCTCAAAGCTTACGCCGTACCACCGCATACCTCACACATCCCGTATTTAACAGCTATCATTCCGAAACCGAAATGATGCGTTATATGAAAAAACTGGAAGTAAAAGACCTGTCATTGAACCGCGCCATGATACCGCTGGGCAGCTGTACCATGAAACTGAATGCCGCAGCCGAAATGATGCCTTTGAGCTGGACCGAATTCGGTGCTATTCACCCCTTTGCTCCGGCCGATCAGGCACAAGGATATTTAACCATGATACATGAAATGGAGCAAATATTGTGCGAAGTTACCGGTTTTGCAGGTATATCATTACAGCCTAATGCCGGTAGTGCCGGTGAATACAGCGGTCTTACCGTTATACGTAATTACCACCTGGCACAGGGCCACACTGACCGAAATGTATGTTTAATTCCCGCTTCAGCCCATGGTACCAATCCTGCCAGTGCCGCTAAAGCCGGTATGGACATAGTAGTGGTAAAATGCGCCGCAAACGGTGACGTGGATGTAGCCGATTTGAAAGAAAAAGCAGAAGCTAACCGTGAACATTTATCCTGCTTAATGATTACATATCCTTCTACCCACGGTATATTTGAAGAATCTATACTGGATATTATTAATATTATCCACGAAAATGGAGGTTTGGTATATATGGATGGTGCCAATATGAATGCTCAGGTAGGCCTTACCTCTCCCGGCTATATGGGTGCAGACGTATGTCATCTCAATTTGCACAAAACCTTTGGTATGCCTCACGGCGGCGGCGGTCCCGGCGTAGGCCCTATAGGCGTATCAGCCCAATTGGTGGATTTTCTGCCTAAACATTCACAGGTGAATACCGGCGGTGAAAAAGGTAACGCCATGAGCGCTGCTCCTTACGGAAGTGCTATGTTATTGCCCATTACTTACGGCTATTTGAAAATGCTTGGCCGTGACGGTTTGGCCGATGCTACCCGCTATGCTATATTGAATGCCAACTATATTAAGGCCCGTTTGCAACCTTATTATAAAATATTATATGTAGGTTCACAAGGCATGTGCGGCCATGAAATGATAGTGGACTTTAGCGAATATAGCCTTAAAGTAGGTGTAGGCGACGTAGCCAAGCGTTTAATGGACTATGGATTCCATGCTCCTACCGTAGCATTCCCCGTACATAATACTTTAATGGTGGAACCTACCGAAAGTGAGCCGCTGAGCGAGTTGGATCGTTTGTGCGAAGCCTTTATAGCCATACGTCAGGAAATACAGGACGTAATGGATGGCAAATATGACGAAAAGAACAATCCTATATTCAACGCACCTCACACCATGCAGGTGGTATGTGCCGACGAATGGAATATGCCTTACAGCCGTCAAAAAGCTGCCTTCCCGCAGCCACATAACGATAAATACTGGCCTACCATCAGCAAGATAGATGACGCCTACGGCGACAGAAATCTTCAGGCAGTATGGCCTAATGAATAATGCACATTGTATGCCGAAAGTGCCCGGTAAAAGACACTTTCGGCATGTATTAATCAATAGAATGTTTAACTTAATAATTTTTTTTAAAATGAAAAAGTATTTTGCTGAAATGGTAGGCACCTTCGTGCTTACTTTCTTAGGATGCGCTACAGCTATGTTCTTAGGATGTGCCACCCCTGCAGGCGTGGTGGGTACGGCCATAGCTTTTGGTCTCACCGTTATAGCCATGGCTTACACCATAGGCGGTATAAGCGGTTGTCATATTAATCCCGCTATCACCTTTGCCGTAGCCCTTTCAGGACGTATGACATGGAAAGACGCCCTCGGATACTGGGTAGGCCAACTCATAGGCGGTATTATAGCCGGTGCATTGCTGTTTGCATTGGTACACGTGGTTACTCCTTCTGCTGAAGGTATAGCCGATGGTATGGTGGGCTTAGGTACTAATGGCGTAGCCAATGCCGGCGGTGCCATGGGTGCATGCCTGGTAGAAATTATAGCTACCTTCCTGTTTGTATTGGTAGTATTGGGTACCACCGATGCCAAAACCGGTGCAGGTAATATGGCAGGATTGGCTATAGGTCTTACCCTTGTACTCGTTCACCTGGTATGTATTAATTTAACAGGTACATCGGTAAATCCTGCCCGTTCTATAGGACCGGCTATATTTGCTGGTGGTGCAGCCTTGTGTGACTTATGGGTATTCATAGTAGCTCCTATGATAGGTGCCACTTTGAGCGCCCTTGTATGGAAAGGCCTTTCCGTAAAAGAATAACAGGTTATTAATATTTATAATTAAAAGGTGCATGCTTTAGGGTATGCACCTTTTTTTGTTGTTACTGATTGCTGAGGTTTGTATGTAATTATAATTGATAGTATTAAATGTGTTGTTTTGTCAAATAGTGTCAAAAATTTAATGTTATAAAAATCAACTATTTTAATGGTAATTCAATGGTTTAATCTATTAGCCAAAGGAATATCGCACACGTTTTTTTTAAAAAATCGTATGTTACCTGTAAAACGCTTAACATTCATCGGTTATAGGAGTATAGAATTGGTTTTTTCGCCCTTTAGGGCGTGTTTTCTCGGGACGAAGGAAATGATTAAAAAAATAAGGCGTGTAAATGCTGAGTTTTACTGCAAGTTCGCCGGGGTTGCAAGGAAAAGTCAGCGTTACACACCTCGGTTGCCGTAAGGCAACAGACTTCGTTACGTGTTTTTCTTAATTTTATTTCTGCTATACCATTAAAAGGGGTAATCCTATTGGCACAGCGTATGCGGGGAAATTATTAAATTAAAGAAAAACAGGGCCGGAAGCCATTGCTACGCAACGGGAAGCCTGCTGCAAGGCAAATTTTTCCTGCAAGCCATAGGCTTGCAGACAAAATTTCCCTTTTGCATGCTTATTGCCACCCTTCCGTCCCTAAAAACCCGCCACCTTTGGTGGCGAAAAAACTACTTTAACACACGTTATATCTATGATAATAAATTATATACCATACCATTAACGAGAAAAAAAACGGGGTAATACCAATATTTCAAAGGAATAACATTTAAAAATAATAATATCGCATACTAAAGCCCTCTTGTAGAGGGCTATTATCCCGCATAAGCGGAATGCCGTATAGAAAATGGAGTATTTTTTGCGTTAAGTACCGGTGTCGGCTGCGATGAGAATAAATAAGGATTTGCTAACGCATGAAAAATACATATAGTACGGCGAATGCTTACCATAAGGAAAAGCAGCGTCAGCGGTTTAGCAAAAAATGCTTCATTTTTAGGCATGGAGGTTCCGCGGTGATTTTTCTTTCGGCATCCTTTCTTTTCATGGCAGGAAAAGAAAGGTGCATAAATATAAAAAACATTATCATTACGATTATTCTGAATTAAGAGAAATTTCTTCTCTTACCTGCGTTTTTTTTCTCGAGTATTACCTGTAAAACGTTAATATTCAGCGGTATAATGGACGTAGAAATGTTTTTTTCGCCATTTAGGCGTGTTTTTCTTAATTTTATTTCTGCTACACCATTAAAAGTAGGTAGCGTTTGCGAAAAAAATATGAAAAACAGCCGAGTGATGGAAAAAAAATGGTATTTTTGCATATAATAAATAATGCATCTGTAGAGTTGCCATAGGGCACACCAACCGAGCCGGTCAGCCACGGTGGTTCAGGAAGATGCGAATTGTGTAACAATTAAAAATATGACTAATATGTACGATTACATAGTACTGAATGAACCGCATGCTTCCATGGAAGGACTTTATGATGCGGACAAGAGTTTTTGGAAAATAGACGCTGATTTTCTTAATTTGGTAATGGAATGGACCGATTGGCATACCGATTATCTGTTTCATGGTGTGCAGGATAGCCGTATTCAAACCATACGATTCCCCTATTCCCGTTTTATAGCAGATGCCGAAAGGCTCCGGAACGACCCTCTGGAGCATATAGGGCAGGGTATAGTGTACACCCGTTTTTTGTCATATAGCCGGCATGTTACTCACGAGGCCGAACACTACTTGTTGAACTTGTGGTGTTGGCATCAAAACCGGCTAAAGCATGCCTTGTGCGAAAATGCCTTGTTGCTCGACTGCCATTCATTTCCACCGGAAATGAGTACCGTAGATATATGTATAGGCTATAATGAAGATTGGTCCCGACCCGATAAAGCAACCATAGATATGGCGGTGAATCATTTTGAGAGTTACGGTTACAAAGTGGGGGTGAATATGCCTTATAGTAACTCCGAAACACCCGCATGCCCCTTTCTTTATCATTCTCTTATGCTGGAAGTGAATAAAAAGACCTATTTGCAACCTCATAGTACTTACCTCCATGATGACGGATTGCGGGATGTGATAGCGGGTTTTCAAAAAAAACTTTTGAATAATGAAAGTAATACCTGATAACAGGTTGCGTATAAGCCGTGTATTATGTCAATAGGAAAATAGTAAATGTAAAAAAAATACCATATTATTGGCCCAATACAAATACGGCAGGTTGCTTATGCAGGAATGCCGTGTCGGCATGTTTCCATTGAGCTATGCTCATGGTGCGTATGTTCATGGAGGGCAGGGTGATATTGCAGGCTATGCACAGCAGGGTGTCAGCGTGGCAGACGCGTGTAAGGGTATCCAGCAGGGCTGTATTCCTATAGGGCGTTTCTATAAACAGCTGCGTTTGGTTGTATTTGGCTATCATAGCTTCCATCTGCTTTATTTTTTCAGCCAGCAGACGCTTGTCAGTAGGCAGGTAGCCGTGAAAGGCAAAACTTTGCCCATGCATACCTGAGGCCATAAGGGCCATCATAAGGGAGGAAGGACCTGCCAGCGGAACTACCGTAATGCCTTTTTGCTGGGCGGCCTTCACCATGGTGCTGCCCGGATCGGCCACGCACGGCAAACCCGCTTCCGAGAGCAGACCTACAGGGTGCCCCTGCTGAAGTACGGATATAATGGACGCCGTGTTAAACGTGTTCACAGTGTGCTCATTGAGCTCATAAAATGTACAGTCATCTATGGGAAAAGTGCTTATGGCTTTACGCAAAAACCTGCGGGCAGTGCGTATTTGCTCCACCACAAAATAACGTATAGGTGCTATTACCTGCACATTGTAGGCCGGAATAATTTCGCTGAGGTCGTTTTCACCCAGCGGGGTGGGTATGAGATATAGGGTACCGGACATTAGTTTTGAGCTTTCAACCAGTCGTAACCCTCTTTTTCAAGCTTGAGTGCCAGCGTTTTGTCACCGGTCATGGCTATTTTTCCTTCATAGAGTATGTGTACAAAATCGGGAACTATATAGTCCAGCAACCTTTGGTAGTGGGTAATTACTACGGTGGCATTGTGAGGTGCTTTCAGCTTGTTTACACCGCCGGCTACTACCTTAAGGGCATCTATATCCAAGCCGGAATCGGTTTCATCCAATATGGATAATTCCGGCTCCAGCATGGCCATTTGAAATATTTCATTTCTCTTTTTTTCACCACCGGAAAAGCCTTCATTTACCGAACGGTTCGATAATTTGGCGGTAAGTTCCACCACCTTCTTCTTCTCTTCCATTCTGGCTAAAAATTCAGGTGCCGTAAGTGGTGCCAAACCTTTGTATTGGCGTATTTCATTCAGGGCTGTTTTCATGAAATTAGTCATACTTACTCCCTTTATTTCCACCGGATATTGAAAGCCAAGGAATATGCCTTCACGGGCACGATCTTCTATGCTCATGCGGAGCAAATCTTTGCCTTTATATATAATTTCACCTTGTGTAATCTTATAGGTTTCCTTACCGGCTATTACCGATGCAAGGGTACTTTTGCCGTTACCGTTAGGACCCATAAGGGCATGTACTTCTCCTGCATTGATGGTTAAATTAATACCTTTTAATATTTCCTTATCCTCTACGGATACGTGTAAGTCTCTAATTTCTAATAATGTACTCATTTTTTGGTATATATAATACTATATAAACTATAATGTTGCAAAAATACACAAAAAAAGCATACGGCTTATGCTAAAAAATGCTATTTTTGCATATTGTATATACAGAAGAGAGTATATGAGTATAACAGACCATTATCAATTGTATAAGCATGCATGGGTATACGCTCATGACCCGCGTGAGGAGCAGCTGCTGTCACAGCAGCAATGCCGTGAATTATTGCATCATGGCGGGTGGATGGTGCGTAATGTGTACCACTTTGATAAGCCGCAGCCGGGCAGTTTTTGGTATGTAATAAAGGATAGCTTTGGCGGCTTGCAGGAAGTACCGTCCAAGTACCGCGGTTATGTACGTAAATCGCTGGAATATTATGATATACGGACTTGTAATAAAAGGTTTATACAGGAGCATGGCTATAAGGTGTATTGGCTGGCTCAGGAGCGATACATTATGAAACAGGGTACCATGCTTCAGCAGGAATTTAACCTTATGCTTCAGCAGCAGGATAGCAGTTGGGAATATTGGTGTGCCGTGGACAAGTCCACCGGTGAAATGGTGGCTTTTAGTATGAATAAAGTGAACAACATAAGCTGTAATTATAGTACACTTAAGGCCATACCTTCACACATGCGGCTACATTATGTATATTATGGCTTAATATATGAAATGAACGCTTACTATTTGCAGCATCGCGGGCTGCAATATGTGAGTGACGGAGCCCGCTCGGTTACCAATCACTCTCATATACAGCCTTTTCTTATGCAGAAATTTCAGTTTAGGCAGGCCTATTGTGATATACGTATCACCTATACATTTTGGCTGAAAGCCTTAGTATACCTGCTATATCCTTTACGTAATATAATACCGCATGCCGGCCTGAAAGCCCTGCTGAATATGGAAAGCATGCAGCGAACCCCCTAATATGTATAATTATTATAAGCACATAGCATATCCCAAAACTCCATTACTGAAATATCCTTACGAATGTGTAAGGGTAGAGGAATACACGCCCTGCCTGTGGAAAAGCCGGCATGCCTTTATGTGGCGGGTGTGTGCCGGCATTATGCACTTACCCTATAAGGAATACTGCCTGCTGGCAAATAATATAGTGGTGGCTAAGGCTGAAGTAACGGGCAAATTGCCTATATTTCCATTTATGCCCAAGCATGGCATACACATAGGCCCCTGTGTTACCATGCCTGCATATAGAGGCCGCGGCTATTATCCTTATTTGCTGGATTATATAGTTCGCTTATACGGACAGGAAAACTGCTATATAATGGTAGAAGAAACCAATACCGCTTCTATACGCGGTGTGGAAAAAGTCGGTTTCAACAGGTTTGCCACCGGCAAAAAAGACATTGCAGGCAGGTACGTTATAGTGAATAATATTCAGCCTATATAGGTGAAAACGCAACGGACATGCCCTGTGTTTCAAATACTATGACGAAGGAGGTCTTTTTTTTCATTAAAAATATATAGTTGAAAATATAAGCAGTGTGTGTGCACGGGTGCAAACAAAAAAAAGTGTACCTTTGCATGTGAAAATATTAATAATATGGCACAAACAAAACGACCGCAGGTGAATGCTTTAGGCATTAAAATGCCTTACACTACCCGTATGGAGCCCACTGATATAATATGGGAAAGCCATCCGTTTTTGTTGTTGGTACATTTATCAGTGCCCTACGTTGATTTTTTCAATATTCTGCACACCAAAACAGGGTGTATGTTTTCCATGTATAAAGATAAACCTAAGTGTAATGGCAGGTATTCTTATTTAATGGACTTTGCTACCTATGTATATTGGCCCGATAATGCCATATATGCTGACAGGCCTATGCTTACCCTGTGCAAGGTGAATAATAATAAGCAGGGAAAATGTTTGGTGGGTAATACTGATGCGGCAGTGTATAAAATGGCCAAACTCAGCCGTAAGAATTTGCAAAAAGACGGTGTAATGGTTAATCAGGCTATGCTGTCGTTTGATGAGGATTTTGAAGAGCAGAAGGTGGCTGACAGTGCTACATCGCATGAGGATTTTCAGCAATTGCAATGGCAGCATTTTACCCGTAAAATGGAACAACATTCCATTCATTTAATGGGTAATGTGGATTTATTGTTCTATTGTGATATTGCTAATTACCGTTGCATGGAAAATTTTTATCTTAGCCTGTCACGTACAGGAATATTGAGTTATCAGCTATTGTATTTGAATACTTTACAGAATGGCGGAACCTTATTTTTGGATTGGCAAACCCGAATATATGAAATAGTTATGGGTCAATTTCATGCTCTGCCGGGGTATAGTAAATCAAATATAGAAAGCCTCTATTCAAAAAAATAATTTTTTTTTGCATTTTTAGGGGCTTATTATGTCGTATTGGCATTGAATTTGCCGTAAAAATATAACGAAAAAATATAGTAGTATGTATATATACAAGTTTAGATTATCGTTTGATGAAGTAGAAGATTTTGTACGTGATTATGAAATATTGTCAAGCCAAACATTTTTGGATTTGCACAATATTATAGTGGAGTCAATACAAAATTTGAATAGTAAAGAGTTGGCATCGTTTTATATAGCTGATCATCGCTGGGAAAAGCGAATGGAAATTACCCTCATGAATATGATGGATGAGGATATGCAGGCACCTGATGATATGCCTAAAGCTGTTATGGCTGATGCCGTGTTGAGTGATTATATAGATGATCCTCATCAAAAGCTGATATATGAATATGATTTTTTAAATATGAAAACTTTCTATTTGGAGTTGCTCAAAACTACCAAATTAGAAGATAAGTCGGTGAGCAAGTCGTATCCTAAGTGTACGCATAGTGCGTGCGAAATACCTAAATCGTTCAGGGAACTTACTCCGGAAGAGTTGTTGCGTTTGGAAGAATATGAAGGTGATGATGATGACTTTGTAAGTGATGACGGTTACGATCCTGAAGATTTGGAAGATTTTCATGATGATTTTGAAATATAATACAGTATATTCATGCCGAAATTGTTGGTGGTAAGTGGTCCTACGGCTGTAGGTAAAACGTCGTTTTGCGTACAGTTGGCGCAAGCGTTGAACACGGAAGTAATATCTGCCGATTCCCGCCAGTTTTATGCGGAAATACCCATAGGAACAGCCGCCCCCACTATAGAGGAAATGCAAGGGGTAAAACATCATTTTGTGGGGCATTTGTCCATACATGATTACTATAATGTAAGCATGTTTGAGCAGCAGGCCTTGCAGATATTACACACCTTGTATAAGGAGCATAATACGGTAGTGCTCACAGGGGGCAGTGGCATGTATATAGATGTGTTGTGCCATGGCATAGATAATTTGCCCGATGCCGATGAGGCACTTAGGGCTCAATTATTGTCTGTGTGGGAGCAGGAAGGAACCTTAGCCTGCTGGCACAGGCTAAAGCAGCTGGATGAGGCGTATGCCGCAGAGGTGGACCTTAATAATCACAAGCGTATATTAAGGGCTTTGGAAGTATGTTACCAAACGGGTAAACCCTATAGCTCTTTTAGAAGTCATGCCAGGCAGCAAAGGGGCTTTGATATAGTAAAAATATGCCTTACCATGCCACGAGAACAATTGATTGAACGTATTAATAAACGTACTGATATAATGGTGGAGCAGGGGTTGGTACAGGAAGCTGAAAAAGTATATCCCTATCGTCATCTTAATTCGCTTAATACTGTGGGATATAGAGAACTTTTTGATTATTTTGACGGAAAATGTACGCTTAATTTTGCCATAGACAAAATAAAAACCAATACTCGTCGTTATGCTAAACGGCAAATGACATGGTTTAAAAAAGAAAACAGTGGCTATGTTTTTATGCAGCAGCCTACCATAGAGCAGGTTATGGATTATATATAACAAATACAGAAAATACAGAACAAAACGAAAAAATAAACGCAAATGAATTTAAAAGAGATAATTACAGTATCAGGTAAAAGCGGATTGTATAAAATGGTCTCCCGCGGTAATAATAATGTAATAGTAGAATCATTGACCGATAAATCCAGAATGCCGGTTTTTGCATCTATGCAGGCCAGTTCATTGAATGATATATGTATGTTTACCTATAGTGAAGATATTCCCTTGAAGCAGGTGCTTCAAAATATATATAATATAGAGCAGGGTGCCAAAACTATAGATGCAAAAAAAGCATCATCGGATGATTTGAAAAACAAAATGGCAGCCGTACTTCCTGAATATGACAGGGAAAGAGTGCATGTATCGGATATGAAAAAATTATTCACATGGTATAATATACTGCAGGAGAATAATTTACTTGTTTTCAATGAGGAGGAAGAAGAAAAAGCCGAAACAGAAGAATAACAATATTGATGGTATATACTCCAAAAAAGCGATGACCTTGGTCGTCGCTTTTTTATTATATCATGTATGGTATTACAGCCATTTTTTCTTTTTGAATATGTACACAAAGAATATAAGCAAGGCCACGCATATTCCCATAATAAAGGCGAAGGCGTAAGGCCTTTCGGCCAAAGGAAGTACCATATTCATACCATAGGCACTGGTAACAAAAGTAAGCGGCAGTGATATGGTAGATATGAGGGTGAGTACTTTCATGGTTTCGTTGGTTTTATTGGCCTGCACGGAATCAAAAGTTTGGCTAAGGGAATAGGTTAATTCCTCAAAGTCTTCTATCATATCCCACATTTTTTGGTATACGTCTAATATGTTACCCCAATAGTCCTCCATGTCTTCAGTGCGTTCATAACCCTTAATGTCGCCGCTTTCAAACTTGTGGAATACTCTTAATTGTGGCTTGAATATAGTGTTCAGTTGTATAACATTTCGCCGGGCTATAGATATTTTTTCAATGGTTTTTTCAGGTTTGGTATCAAATAATTCCCTGTTAATTTCGTCTATTTCCTGGCCTACACGGTTTACCAGCAGGTAGGATTCGTTAATGAGCCTGTTGAGTAAATTATATAGTATGGCATCACTTGATTTGGCAAACAAATCATTAAGTGAATCAGGATTTTGCTTGTAATAGTTGAACAAGTCCTCTACCACCCAGTGTGAGCGGCCTATGGTAATAATATAATCTTTTCCCCAAAATATTTTAACCTCTTGGGCCTTTACAAATCGTTTTAAATTATCAAAGTGAGGAAAATGTAATATAAGAAAATAGTAATCATCGTACACGTCTATTTTAGGACGCTGGGTATAACTTCTACAGTCATCAATGTCTAAGGGGTGAAAATCGTACTTTTCCTGCAAATGTTCAAAATCTTCGTTAGTAGGGTGCTGTACGTGCAGCCATTTCAATTTACCTAATTCCAAAGTATCTATCATATTAATAGTCCCCCTTTCCTTTATGTCAAACGATTACATATTTAGTCTGCCTTTTGCAATATATGGTTAATATTTAGTTTGCCTTTTGCTATATAATGTGTAAAGCAACTTGCAAAGGTATAAAAAAAAATAATGCAAATGGTGTTTTAAGGCTTAAAAAGTTGCAATAGGGTATAAAAAAATAGGATAGCGGGTTGCATGATAAAAAAAACAATACTAGGTGTGAAATAGTAGAAATAAAAATGTTACCTTTGCTTTTAAATATATAAATTAGTCATAAGTTTTGTTTTACATTTTAAATATAAATATAAATTATTTATAATACGTTAATCCTTAAATATATATGTCAAATATTGTAGTGGTGTTTTGGGTGCTGGTTCAGTCTGTATTGGTAGTAGCCGCACAATCGTTTTTGAAAATATCCGTAGAAATGTTCGGCAAATTTGAGTGGACAGTTCAATATTTTAGAACTATGTTCACCACATGGCAGTTGTATGTATCGGGGGCTTTTGCTCTTTCGAGTGTGGTATTGTGGATGTATTTGTTGAAGAATAATGATTTAAGTTTTGTATATCCCTTGCTTTCTATGAGCTATATTATAAGTTTGTTTGTAGGAGCTTTTGTATTTGGCGAAGCCATACCTATTACCCGATGGATAGGAGTGGTAATAGTAATGATAGGGGTATATTTCATCATAAAATAGTTATAGTATTTATTTAGTATAAGTGATACCAAAAGAGAAGGGAGCAGTAGAACCCGCTCCCTTCAACTATCAAAACTTTATAAAAACTATATAATCATAAGCTTAGCGAATGTTATATACATAGCCTGATAAAAATACAGGCATCAATCTTACAATGTGCAAAGGTAGCATTTTTTTTTAAAATTATCATGTTTTTTTTATAAAAAAATACTGGCAAGGCCACCGGTGCCTGTTTCTTTGTATAAAGAAGGCAGGTCGTGCCCGGTTTGTTTAAGGGCTCGTACCACTTTATCGAATGATACCACATGTCGTCCGTCGGTGAGTGTTGCATATATATTGGCGTCTAGGGCGCGGGCGGCGGCATAGGCGTTACGTTCTATGCAGGGTATTTGTACCAGGCCGCATATAGGGTCACAGGTAAGACCAAGGTGGTGTTCCAATCCCATTTCGGCTGCATATTCTATTTGAGAGGGGCTACCGCCAAATAGCTGATTGGCAGCTGCCGCTGCCATGGCACAGGCCACGCCCACTTCACCTTGGCAGCCTACTTCGGCACCTGATATGGAGGCGTTATATTTTACCACATTGCCTATTATGCCGGCGGTGGCTAAGGCCTTGAGTATGCGTTTGTCTGAAAAAGCATGTCCTTTACGCAGGTGATATAGCACTGAAGACAGCACGCCACAGGAACCGCAGGTGGGTGCGGTAACTATTTTTCCGCCGCAGGCGTTTTCTTCAGAGCAGGCCAAAGCGTAGGCAAATACCAAACTGCGGGTGCGTAAGTTATCGGTAAAGCCCATGGCTTTAATATAATATTCCGGAGCTTTACGCCTTACCTTAAGTCCGCCGGGCAGCATGCCTTCACTATCTAAGCCTCGTTCTACGGCATTTTGCATGGTGGTCCACACTTCAGCCAAATAGTCCCATATATCGCTATCTTCGTTTTCTGCTACATATTCCCAATAGGAGTGTCCGGTTTGCTTACACCGGTTGAGTATATCGGTGAGGGTATGTAGCGGGTACACCTCTTTTTTTTCTATGGCTGGCATGTTGTCATAATATAAGGCACCGCCGCCTATGCTGTATATCATGAGGCTATCCGTTACATGATGGTCTTCGGCCAAGGCCTCAAACAGCATGCCGTTAGGATGATATTCAGGGGTAATATCGGCATGCCATACTATTTCGGTGGGTGCTGCCGGTTCTAAAACATCCAATATAGCCTTATCGGTAAGGTGTCCTTTACCTGTAGCGGCTAAGCTGCCGTATAACGTAACCCTGTATGTGGCAGCACTGTTATGCCTGGCCAAAAAAATTTCGGCAGCCTTTTTGGGTCCCATGGTGTGGCTGCTTGACGGACCGTATCCTATACGATATATATCTTTTATGCTTTCCATATGGTTAGTATCCCAAGGTTTTCAACATGGATTTATAGCTTTGTTCTTTGGCAAACAGTTTAGTTACTATTTCACCTTCTTCGTCATCGGTGCCATTGTATTCCTTGTCTATAATTACATGTTTGGGTGCCGGAATAAGGCAGTGCTGTATGCCACCATATCCGGCCAATGCCTCCTGATAGGCGCCGGTATGGAACAGCCCTATGTATTGCGGTACTTCATTGTAGGTGATTTTAGGAAGGAATATGGCGTTCAGGTTCGATTCCGAATTGTAATAGTCCTGGCTGTCACAGGTGAGCCCGCCAAGGAATACACGCTCGTATTCCTTGTTCCAGTTGTTAATGGCTAAGGGGATAAATATTTGATTAATAGCCCATGCATCGGGAATGGTAGTCATGAAAGAGCTGTCTATCATGTTCCATAATTCACGGTCGTTTTGACGTTTTTGATTCAGTATGGAGTAGAGTACAGCTCCCGACTCACCTACGGTGTAGCTGCCGAACTCGGTGAATATATTAGGCTCTTCTACGCCATTGCGGGCACAGGTGGTTTTTATTTGGGCCACTATTTCTTCTGCCATGTACTCGTAGTCATAGCTAAATTCCAGTGAGCGTTTAATGGGGAAACCTCCGCCTATATTCAATGAATCCAGCTCAGGTGCTATTTTCTTAAGTTCGCAATATACGTTTACTGCTTTTGCCAACTCGTTCCAATAGTAAGCGGTATCTTCTATACCGGTATTAATGAACATGTGTAGCATTTTAAGCTCAAACTTGGGGTTGTTTTTTATCTTCTCCAAGTAGAATGGTATAATATCATTGTAGCGTATGCCCAGGCGGGAAGTGTAGAATTCAAATCTCGGCTCTTCTTCCGAGGCTATGCGTATGCCTAATTTGCATTTGCTGTCAAGTATGGAATTAATTTGGTCAAATTCCATCATGTTGTCTAATACGGGAATGATGTTTACAAATCCATTGTTAACTAAATTTACAATACCTTCAATGTATTGTATTTTTTTAAATCCGTTACATATTATATAATTATCCTTTTCAAATAAGCCCCTTTCCTGTAATGCCTCTATAATATTAAGGTCAAAAGCTGAAGAGGTTTCTATGTGAACATCGTTCTTTAGTACTTCTTCCAATATAAATTCAAAGTGCGAGCTTTTAGTGCAATAGCAGTAATGATAGTCGCCCCGATAGTCTGATTTTGCCATAGCTACATTGAACCATCGTTTAGCCTTTTGTATGTTTTGGGATATTTTAGGCAGGTAAGTTATTTTCAATGGCGTGCCATATTGTTTTATTATTTCCATTAAGTCAATGCCATTGAATAGTAAGTTGTCATCCTCTACTTTGAATTCTTCTTGTGGAAATTCAAATGTCTGCTGAATGAGGTCAATGTATTTGTTCTTCATGTCCTAATGAGTTAAATGTTAATTATGCGGCAAAGGTATAAAAAAAATAAATACCAAATGGAATAAAAATGTAAATCATTTACATTTATTTTTTAATGTTAATGTAACTTATGCGGATATGGTGATTTTGCTTATTTTGCGTAAGCTGAAAAGGTAGGCAATGGGGGAGGTGTGTGTTAGTAAATGTGTTGATTAATAATATATTGTAGTGTTTTTGTCGGAATGTCATTGCTGCAATCTTCGCCATTTTTAAGCTTTTTTCTGAGTTTGGTGGCGCTTATGTTGAGCAAAGGAAGTGTGTTAAATATGATGTTTTTAGGTGTATCAGTTATGCTTTCATGCTCTCTTGGGTACACATATATGGAATAATTTTGCATAATTTCTTCATAATTTTTCCATTTTGTTATGCCGGCTATATTATCACCGCCCATTATAATGGAGAATTGAAAGGTGGGGTAGGTAAGGGCTAATTGGCGTAAGGTGGCATAGGTGTAATTAGGCTTAGGCATGTTAAATTCTATGGTGCAGGCTTTCATATAGGGGTAGTTTTCTATAGCCAGTTCTACCATGTGCAGGCGAAGGTGTTCTTCAGCAAGGTTAGCATAATTCTTGAACGGACTATTGGGGGATATTACCAGCCATATTTCATTAAACTTATAGGTGGAATACATGGCTTGAGCTATGGCAATGTGCCCGTTATGTATGGGATTAAATGATCCGAAGTACAAGCCTATGTGCATAAGTGGTGATATAAAAAAGGCGGAGAGATAGGGATTCGAACCCTAGGACCGCAAATGCGGTCAACGGTTTTCGAGACCGCCCCGATCGACCACTCCGGCATCTCTCCTGCTACTATGGTTTACAAAGTGCAAAGGTAGTATTTTTTTATATATCAAAGCCTATTTTTCGGAATTATTTTCCAAGGCCATTTTTACGGGGTTAGCATATAGGGTGAGCAATTGTTGTTTCATTTTATAGTAACTCACGTCATCAATGTTAGCCTGTTTGCGTATGTGCTGGTTAAAGTCCCGTTTGTTCAGCTCGGTATATTCCGATTGGTGTTCGGTGCTATTGTTCAGCAGGTCGTAGGCTATATAGTTGGTAGGCCACAGGCGGTAGTTGGCATACATTTGCTTATCTATAAGCGAGCATAAATACAATATGCGTTCATTATCACATGTAAATTGAAGGCTTTCGTCTATATCGTTATTAATAGGTTTGCCAAATTGCAGGTGTACGCGGCTTTTGTAGGCGAATATGCCGGTGGTAATGCTGCGGTAGTCTTCATCGGGTGCCTTTACGTATTTTTTATTCTTTTGGGTAAGTATGAGTTCGCGGGCTTTCATTTGGTCACAGGGCTCATATTCATACGATATGGTAAGCGGCACTATGTTCAGTTCTTTAATGTGCTCATATATATTATTGTTTTTGCGGCACATGCAAAACATTTTGAGTACGCTTTGCTGGGTTTTGTCCAGTCCGTCTTTGGTACGGCCGTTACGCTGGGCTATCCATACCGACTTGTGATGTTTACATATATTGGTATGTATGTATTCCGACACCAATTTTGAATTGGTAACCATTTGTCGGGCATTGCCCGAGCGGGTAATGGTGAACATATTGCCTGTTTTGGCCACGTCGGTGAATATTTGAGATGAAAGTAAGTTATCGCCTATGCCGCTAAGGCAGGTGGTTTCACCTATGGACATAAGGTATTCCTGCATTATGGCCGAGTCCATTATTATATCACGGTGATTGGCTATGAACAGGTAGGCTTTGTCTTTAGGCAGTTGGTCATAGCCGCTTATGGTGAGTTCGTCTATGCTGCGGTCTTCAAAGGTGTGTATGATTTGTCCGTACACTTTTTTTTGCAATTCATCTACGTTGCCTATTTTGCGAATACGTTTTACCAGCACATTCAAGGGAACGTCGGGCATAAAATTGGTGAGTGAATTTACAAATTTGGGGTTTTGCAACATGCGATTTACCACATAGGGCAATTCCTCGTTATAGTATGGACGTATATTAATGAACGGGTCTTCTTTTGTCATAATAATGTGTTAGCTGATAAATGTAATAACTGATTTATCTATTTTTTTGCAGAACCTGCCTTCTACATATACATAAAACAGGTCAGTATAGGCTCTTACCTGTTTGTCCTCTATTATTACATTATATAATATTTTGTTATGAGGAGTGAGTATGTGAGGGGTGGTGAACATAAAGCGGTAAAATTTGCCCAGCCCCGTGCCTGCATATACATGCATTTTAAAATTGTAGCCCAGCATGGCATTGGCTCCTGCTATGTCGCCTTTGGCTATTTTATTACGTATAGCCGTTGAACTTACTTTTTCACCATTTACCTTTACGTTGTTTACTATTATCATTTTTATATGGTCGGTAAGGCTCATGAGTGATAATTTTTTTACATTGCCTTCACGGTTATGGCCCAGTCCGTGGTTTTTACCCATTACCATAGCCTGAATATTTATATGTTTTTTTAGCATTTGCAAAAAATCATTGTAGGTCATTTCGGCTATATCCTTGTTGAAAGGCAGGGTTACATAGTAGTCTATACCCATGTCGGCTATGTATGCCGCTTTGTCGTTAGGGTCGCATAGCAGACCAAAGTCAACGTTACGCGATTTAAAATACAATTTGGGATGATGGGCAAAAGTGATTACTACCGATACGCCCTGTATGGCTTTGGCTTCCCGGCAGGTGCGTTCCAATATTGTTCTATGGGCAAGGTGTACACCGTCAAAGCAGCCTATGGTGATTACGGCCGGCTTTTTTATGTTCAAAAGGTTTATATCTGTTATGGTTTTCATTATTCTTCGGAGGTGTTGGTGTTGATGTCATCGTCATCATTTAGGTCGAATGAAGCTACTATTTCGTCCGGTGACATGCCTAAATATTTAATGCTCAATTGGGCATCGGTTACCAATTCATGATTGGGGAAGCGGGTGATAAAATCCATATAGCCGGATTTTGCCATTTCCATATCAAATATTACCGCTTCAAAAGTGTAGGCTTTGTAATAATATACTTCGGGTAGTTTGCTAAAATGAGGGTAATAATTAATTATACGGTCAAAATTCTGTAAGGCGGCACCGCCGTCCCCCATTTTTATATTAATGCTGCCGGCTCGTAGCAGGTATTCGGGGGTAAGGCTGTCTTGGGGAAATAGTTTTACATATTCCGCATAGGCATTCAGCAGCTGATGCAGCTGTGCGGTATCATATACTTCATACGAGGCCGTTTCCAAGTCGGCTATAGCTTTTTGTTTGTCTGCAGCCTTGGGCTTGCAGGCCGTGAATAAAAGGGTAAGACTTAATATAATTATACTATATTTTTTCATTTTTGTATTATTTATTAGGTTTTGTACGATAAAATGTTGATTTTTTGCCTGTTTCTATATCTCTCAACTTGCCCTTAAGGAGGGTTCGTTTAAGAGGGGATATTCTGTCAATGAATGTTTTACCAAGAATATGGTCATATTCATGCTGTATTACACGAGCGGCCATGCCGTCAAATGTTTGGCTGTGGCTTACCATGTTTTCATCACACCATGTAATGCTGATAACCGATTTACGTATTACGTTTTCATTAATGCCGGGTACGCTGAGGCAGCCTTCACAAAAGGACTCGTCTGTGCCGCTACGGTCCGTAATTTCGGCATTGATAAAGGCCATTTTTACAGGTATGGCAGTGCTGCCTTCTTCTTCCATTTCGGTGGTGTCTATTACAAATACATTAATACCTTTGCCTATTTGCGGTGCTGCCAGCCCGCATCCGTGAGCATGGTACATGGTGTCAAACATGTCACTTATCAGCTGAGACAGGCCTTCATAGTCAGCATCTATGTTTTTGGCAGGCTTTCTTAATATGGGGTTGCCATATACGGTAATGGGGTATATCATATTATTTATTCTTACTTATTGTTTTTCTTAAATTCCATACTTTGCATATAGGATTGCAATATAAGGGTGGCACTTATGGTATCTACCAGTGCCTTGTTCTTACGGGCCTTTTTGCCTATACCGGCATCTATCATGGTTTGAAATGCCATTTTGGAGGTAAACCTTTCGTCCATGCGGGCTACGGGTATAAGCGGAAATTCCTTTTGCAGCCGCTTTAAAAACGGGTTAATATATTTGGCACTCTCCGAAGCCTCATTGTTCACCTGCTTGGGCTCACCTACCACTATAAGGTCTACCTGCTCCTTGGCAAGGTATTGGTGCAAAAATTCAAATAATGAGCCCGTAGCCACGGTGGTAAGCGCATGCGCTATAAGCTGCAACTCATCAGTAACTGCCACACCTACACGCTTTTGACCGTAATCTATAGCCATTATTCGCCCCATATTGCTTACTATATGTTATAAAAATGCAAATATACCATTTTATTTTAACATAAATGCCGTTTGGGGGCATATTGTAAAACTATACTATTGTATAAAAAAATGATATCCTGTGTATCTGACAGGTGCACAGCCATACCGCTTATAGCATAAGGCTGGTTTGCACCCCTCGGGTATAATGTTTTATTTGCTCATGTATGTATTGCTCCAGCAGGGGAGAGTCTATTATGCGTATTTCAGGAAGTAATCCCATTACGAACCGACCTATCCCCTGCATATTGCATACATTGGTACGCAGTTCAAACCTGTGGTCGGGCAGGACACTTAAATATTTTTCGGCCAAAGGATATTCCTCCTTGAGTAAATTGGCGGCGCGCATGCTCATGTGCAGGGTTACCGGTATGCTTTCCGAAGAACTCATGCGAAATATATCGGTGTGTATGGATTGGTGTAATGACTCGTATTGCCAATTGTGATTGCTTATTTTTACCTGCCCCATGCGGGTAATAAGAAAAGTTTTTACCTGCAGGTCTCGAAGGTCAACACACCATACCTCATTGTTGTTCTCTCCTATGGCATAGGGTTCTACCTCCCTATTCATTACGGTATTGCTGTGTGAGGAATGGTATTGTATCAGCGTAACGGTATGGTGCTGCTGTATGGCCTGTGACAAATTGTGTAAATTGTCCCCATAGGACTTGGCTATTAATGGCTTGGGTAATATATTGTTGTCATATATACTGTACAACTTCTTTTTTAAAGAGGCCTTTATTTGATTGGCAGTGTGTATGCTGTCAATGGCACTGTATAGTAAAAATTGCTCCTCTTCATTAAAATATAATAAATCCGATATCTTTTTTAACTCCTTGGGCATTTGCTGCATGTGGTAGCGACTGCCGTTTTTGTTAATAACAAATCCCGATTCCCGTAAGGTACCTATATAGCGGTATATACTGCGGGTATTAATACCCGTGTGCGTACTTATATCCTTTATGGTGTAGTCCCCCTTGGTGAGTATCATCATTACCTGTATCAAATGCTTCAATGTTGTTTGATCATTCATGGTTTGTGCCCTCCTTTTTTTATCTTTTTTTTTCAAATGCAAAGGTAGTAAAATTTTTTTAACTTTATTTTTTTTTTGACACTATTTGTCAAAATTTACTTCTAATTTTGCCTCGTAAAATAGTAAAAAATGAGTAGAAACTGTTTATAATGAGCGTATAACGTGTGTTGCATGTTTTTTTTGGGGAGGGGGGGAGGACATAAGGCCACCGGTATAAAAATACAACATATATGCCCAAAATATTTCCAAATACTAAGAAAAAATACTTACAACCATAGCAGACGCTAAAGCGGGGCGGAGAAGGGGCGGAGAGGAAGCGTAGGAAGCGAAAGAGGGGGCAAAAAAAAGAGAGGAGGAGACAAAAGAAGGAAGGTAAAAGGAAGTGAAATGTGAAATTCGGAATGGAACAGAATAGTGAAAATTGGGCCATAAAGTGTAAATAAACAATTAAATGCATATAGAATGGAAAAAGAATAGAGAGTAAGTGCTAATGTGTATGTAAATAAAAAACATACAATATGCGGAACAATATATAGTAACTTTAAAAAAACATATAAAATGAACAAAAGTAAAGAAGAAAAAGCAAAAGACACAAGCGTGAGCCCGCTGCCCGGCGTAGGCGTACACACAAGGGAGGCGTTGCTGCAGCGGCCAATAGCAGTACTTACCCGTGAAGATTTACTGAATATGTCACTGCCACTGCCGCCGGAAGTATATGAAACACTTAAGCGATTGGCCTATGAAGACGTACATGCTTTTTTTAAGCTTACCGGCGGCAAAGAATTGGCCTCATTGCAATATTATGTGCTGGATACCATGGCTCATGAAGAATAAGTACACATGTAAATAAATGTAATAACAGGTATTATGGATAAATATAAAAGTTTTACCACCATCCCCCTTAAGCCGGGACAAGAGGACACGAAACGAACAAGAATAGAACGCTGGGAAGAAGCTAAAGGCATACCTATAAAAACTCTCCCACACAATGAATGGATACGTGAAATGTCACGTACTTTTGTACAAATTGAGCAATAATATCAATGTGGAAAGGAAAAAATGTACACTTGTTATTAACATTATTAAGAATACAAACAAGAAAAAATAATGTGTGAAACAAACAAATATCAAAGTGCGTCCGACAATGTCAGCGGTCTTGGAACTATAGTGCCCAAAAACTTGGTGGAGGTTACGGGGAAGGCCTTGAGCAAATTAAAAGAGGCACTTGATGGTGATGTGAGTGGTTATGTTGCTAAACGATTGTGTTTTAGTTTAAAAGAATTGGCAAATGTACTGGTCGCCGAACAAGTAGATGGCATAGCCTTAGCCTTGTACAATATTGAAAAGAGGTCGCAGTCAGTGGTTATTGGCGACCAAACGGGTATCGGCAAAGGCCGTCAGGCCGCCGCTATGATTCGATATGGCCTGCTGTCGGGTTATTTGCCTGTTTTCTTCACCGATCGCTACACGCTTTTCAGTGATATGTACCGCGATTGTAAGGCTCTGGGTATCAAAGAGGCACGCCCACTGGTGGTGAACGCAGGCGTGTCGGTGGTGGATTTTGATTATATTGTGGAAGAAAAAACGACCAACTTGCCCGACGAAATTTGGTCATCTGTGGAAGAGGATGTGGATATGGAAAAGTTTGAAACACAGTTGATGCAACTCTATCAAAAACAGTATAAGGTGGTGTATAAAGCACCGAAAAAGAGTGTGCTACAGGATATTTTCGCAAGTGGCGACATCCCTGTTTGTAATTACGACTACCTGATGGTGACTTATTCGCAACTCAAGGATGCCAAGCGAGATACAACACGTCTTGATTTTCTGTATTCATTGTGCGAAAAGCATCGCGTGCTGTTTATTTTTGACGAGGCTCACCGTGGAAGCAGTGTCAGTGCGGGCAAAGTTTCGGTGATTACGCAGGGAATCAATAAGATTCTTACTGAAACGGAACAAACGCAGTGCGTATTTCTTTCGGCCACGTTTGCCAAGCGTCCCGAAAGTTTGATTACGTTTATGCATCGTACTGCCCTTAGTTCGCTGGCTTCGGAAAATACGCTTGAGCAAGCCCTGCACAGCGGCGGAGTCCCGATGCAGGAGTATGTGTCGTTGAGTTTGGCAGCGGAAGGTCAAATGGTGCGGCGAGAACATTCATCGGAAGGTTTTTTGTCGCCCGTTTACACCTACCTTGATGAGGAACTGGCACAGCAAGGCGAACTTTTTGACAGGGTGATGTTCTTTTTTCGCGAGATCGTGAAACTTGCAACGATGGTTGATGAACTGATTCCCTTGGCCAAAATGCAGGGACTCGTGCCTGATTTCAAAACTTATCCTACCCGTTCTCAACTTTTCTACATTAACAAAGTACTGCTACTTTCGTTGAAGTCTCAAAAAGTGGCACAAGTCGCCATTGAGGAAGTGCGTCAGGGAAGAAGCGTGGTGATTGGGATGAGCGACACGCTTGAGTGTATTCTCCGCGATGTAATGGTTGCGGACAACGGATCCGTTCGCGGTGATATTTCCGCATTGCTACTGCGACTATTGGATAAAACAGTGTACGGCACCAACGAATTAGATGATGGAGCAATGCCTGTCTTTGAAATGGTTGCATTGAAAACTGATAGTCTGCAACTTTTTGCGAAGGCTGAAGAGGTGGGTGATTATTATAAATATATCAAATATTGTATTAAGGAAGAGGTTTTTCATCTGCCAATGTCGCCGATTGACATCATTCGGCAATTGATAACGAAGGAGCAGTTTGTCTCGCCTGACGGCAACTTCATCAATATCCGTTTTGAAGAGTGTACCGGACGGGCGTATCAGTTGGAATATCTTTCTCCGGAAGGAGACGATGATTTTATGAATGCGGTCATACAACCACGAAAAAAGCGTCATTCTAACCATATTTTCAACGATTTTCAGAACAACAAACTGGACGTGATTCTAATCAATGCGTGCGGTGCGATAGGAGCCAGCGCACACGCTATTGCCACAGCTGAAGTATCTGAAGATCATGTGCGACAACGTAAAATGTTGATTGTTCAAAATGACCTTGATGTGAACATTGACTTGCAGAAGCGAGGCCGTATTAACCGTACCGGTCAGCGTACGGATTTGCCTCCGTTGTACGAATACATCATCACGGCTATCCCATCGGAAAAGCGTCTGAATATGATGCTTCGTGCCAAGTTACGCTCGTTGAGTGCCAATACGAGCGCTTGGCAGGATCAGGACAAGGAACAGGCCGACTTTATTGACATCTGCAACAAGTATGGTAATGAAGTTGTAAATGATTATCTTGCAGAACATCAAGAACTTGCTGTTGTTCTGGGACTAAAAGGAAAGACCACAGCAAGCATATTGCTCGCCCGAATTGCAATGCTCAGCGTGACGACCCAGCAAGATATTGTAGATGACCTGATGTCGGCCTATACCTCTTTGGAAGCTGAGTTACGCCGTATCAATCAGTGGGATTTGGAACGGGAATTTCACGATTTCGAGGCAAAATTTGTGAGCGAGGAACTTTTTACAACGTTGAAGGGTAACTCCAAACTTGGTGGCTGCTCCTATCTCACCACCTACAAATGCCGGCAGAAGACCTTCCCCTATACTTTTGAAAAATTAAAGGATCTTTGTGAGGAAGCCGAGAAAAAATATGGTCAATCATATAAATGCAATTCTTCGCTGAAAAAACAGATTAGAGACTATTATTCCGCTCAAAACAGGGTTGTAAAAGAGCAGTTTAAAGAGCGATACGCTTTGTTGCACGCCGGAGCCAAACGTATTTTGGTAAACTATTGTTTGGATGAAAACCAAACGGAACGTTGGCTGCAAAGAGCGCAGACACCATCGCCAAAATGGAACACAACAGACTTTAGGAATGTTAAAAAATATTCCAAAGCAAAGCAGATTATGAGAAAACTTACCTCATTTTCCGACGATTACAATCACCTTTTAGAAATGGAAAATAGGAAACTGAAGAAAATTTCGGAAGAAAAAAAAAGGTTGATTATGACGCTTTCAAACGCCAAAATTGGAGTTGGGTATCGTAATATCAGCGACCTGCTGGCCAACGAAGAATGCCCCAATAGGGTGATTGCCGTTTTACGAGACATCCGTTTCGGAAAAGAAAATAAAAACCGGTTCCAACCTGGCAAGGTGGAGTTTGTATTTGCTCTGACTGCTGTTAACACAGAAATACGTATTAATTTGGTTCATAATAAAAAATGGAGCAATTTTGAGCGATTACAGGAAATTCTTGATTCTCCGGTTTGGACGCCGAATGCCGGCGAATGGGACAGAGAAATTGCCCGAAACAACAACAAAATCGTGGAACGCAAGATTATCACAGGCAACATATTAGGAGCGTATGTTCATCCGGCCATCGCCGAACTGAAGCCCCGTTTCATCACTTTTTCATTGAAAAACAAAGATAAAGGTAAGGTGCAAACGCAGAATGGATTGCTACTCCCGTTGGACGAGTCGAAAATTCGCGAGGCTATCAAATCCGTATCCGTTCCGCTTCATGAAGGGGTGAAATATGCAACTAATACGAACACTTCCTACCCAATCATGGGATTGAATGTCAACTTCTCGCTGTTGCCGTATCGGGTGGGTGACCTTTTGAAGTATGTGATTAGCGTAAAAGACCAGCATTCCAAGATTTTTGAAAACGATACTCGTTTCGACGGTATCCGTTCCTGTTTTCAGGGAATCGCGATTTCTTCCATTTATGATAAAGAAGAAAACGAAAAATGCAAACGTAAACCATTAATGCGTTATCAAACATCGCAATTGGATTTTAAATCGGAAGAATTTCAAACCATTATCCAAACGCTTTCGCAGTTGGATATGGTATTGATTGTGCCGCGTGATCAAATGACTTACGGTGATGTGAAAAAATTTGTTTCCCGTTCGGAACGCGATGAAAACGAGCCGTGGCCGAAATTAAATTGGAAAAACGCCAACGAAATTCCGAAGCCGCCCATATACAAAAAACCGCTTTTACACATATTCGCACCCATAGTACCCAAAACGCAAAAAGGCGAGGTCGTTTCCATGCATTCCAATTTATATCTTTTGGCCGAAGAAACAATGTCGTTAGATGGTTTATCTCTTAACCTGCATAACACTATTGACGCAATGCGACAAACGTATATACAATGGAAGAGAAATGTAATTGACTATTCCTGCTCACAAAATAATAATTGGTACCGCATCTGTCGCAAGTTGCAAATGATAATGGAGAACAAGTCAAAATTCGATAAAGTTGATTTGGGCAGTGATGTCAGGAAATTGTTACAAAAAATTTTAGACAGCGAATGCCTTGACACAAGCGGACAGTTTTTATCGCAGTTTGACAAAGAATTGTTGTTCCTTTCTCCGGAAAAATCTGTAACGCAAGCGTTTTTGGATGAAATGCCTTGCTCTCCGCAGTTAGAGGGTATCCGAAAATGCATACAAGATTATCTTGATGGCAAAACCGAAATAATTTGTTCTCCCCCAAAATGGTATTTATGAGTTTTATAGAAATATAAAGTGTGAAATGAATGGATAAAAGCGATCTCTGTTATATATGTTGGCCTTAAAAAAACGAGTGCAAAGTATTATATTTATATTATGAAACTGCAGCGATATGAAAATTTGAAGCACAAGTTGTGTCTGTGTAAGATGGGGCAATGAAAATTGATAAAAAATATTATGAAATAAGTTGTACAGATTGTGAAAAATTGTATCTTTGCAAAAAATAATTTTATGAGATTTAAATTAGTACTTGAAATAAACAAAAAAGCCTTTGGCAACTTGCTGCCAATTAATTATCAATATGAGCAATCGGCATTGATTTATAGGTTGTTGGCGAGTGCCAATGAGGAGTATGCGCAATGGCTTCACGAAAATGGATTTGTCGCGGAAAGCGGCAAACATTTTAAACTTTTCACTTATTCTCCGTTCAAGATAGAAAAGCGGAAGGTGCTTTTGGATCGGAATCTGATACAGATATTGTCGGATACGGTGGAATGGCAGATTTCGTTTATGCCGGAAAAGACAACGGAGAAATTCATTGAGGGCTTGTTTCAGAACCAAGTGTTTGAGATTGGCGACAAGCAGCATGTGGTTCAGTTCCGGGTGCGTAATGTCGAGGTGATGGATGCGCCTGAATATGCCGACACGATGGTGTTTGAGACGATGTCGCCGATTTGCCTGAAGAACAAGACCGGCAGGACGGATGAATATTTGCGCCCCGATGATGAGCGAGCCAAGCCTTTGGTTTCAAATGCTCTTTTAAGCAAGTATGAGGCTTATTATGGTACGCCTTTCGTTGGTGATGTCAGCGACTTCGATTTCCATGTGGAAAACCAGCCCAAGCGGAAGAAAATTCTGGTGAAAGCCAATACCCAGTTTCCGATACATGTCATCGGCTACCAGTGCCGTTTCAGCATGAAATCGCCACTGGAGCTGATGAAAATTGCATACGAAAGTGGCGTTGGAAGCGAGTGCAGCATGGGTTTTGGGTGTGTGAGAGTGAAAGAATATGATAATATGAATGAATAATAATATAAGGTATGTTACGAGAAATAATAAACTTTACAAAGGCGTTGAATTCTGATTTAAAAGACTTCTTGTCAGAATATGAAAAACCGTCTCAAGAAGGCTTGTTTATTGAGGTTACAAATGAAAATCTAATCGAATCTGCTTTTTATAAAGACGGTGATGATATTTCTGATATTGTGCGCAGAAACTCGCAACGATTATCTGTTTCGTGGACAATAGAGTATGATAAGAAACCATACTATCAAAAGTGTTTTGATTTGCCAGACAAAAGAATCCACAGCGTTTCTCCTTTTGCTATTGCTTTTAAAAGACAGTATTTAAAAGGAGGAAAAGAATATGAAAAGAATGGCAAAAAAGTTGATTTAAAAAAAGTCAAGGTATATTTGGAAAAAGCCGCGTTAGAGGCTGCAAGTAATGAAATAGACCAAGATGCATCTGATTTTCGGGCGATTATTGAAAAACGTTTTTATGATATCATTCAAAAGCATGTATTTGACTATGAATCAAAAACAAATAAAAAGATAAAAGATGATTACTATATTTTTGTTTTTTACAACATAGATTTACAAAAATACGAATGTTCTTATAAAAAGTATTTAAAAAGCAAACTATTCAATAGTGCAAAATTTGGTATTACTACCATTGACGGCAGGAAACTAAGTGAGGAAGAATTTGCTAACTACGAAGATATTAGAGGTTGGTCGAATTTCTTCAGTGGTTATAATGCAGGAAAGATGTTTTTAAAGCATCAAACAGGTTTGTCGGCAACAAATACTATTACAAATGATGATGCAAAGCTTTTGTTTGATTTCAAGGAGTATATTAGGAAAGATATATTACCTAATCCTATTCCTATTTTTGTGAATGAAAAGGAGTTGAAGATAGGCGGAAATCAAACGGAATTTGTTAAAATATACAATTTGACAAATAAAGTATCGTTTCAACAAACAATAAAAAAACTGTTCGAGAAACCAAACATGACTTTGCAAAAATACTATTTGTTGTATCTTGACAGAGGAGATATTGAGGATTTTGATTTTGTTCCTATGTTTAGATATGAAATGCCATTGAATGTCACCAATGTGTGTTCTTGTGGTTTTGTGCAGGACAAAATGTTTAAGAAGGACTCTGATTGGAATTTGGATACGGTTTTTGATTTTGAAAGAGTGGTTGTAAGAGAAATATTCAATAATTCTTTAGTGAAAATTAAAGATGACAAATACATGACAAACTATTTTGGCGAAATTAAGCCGGAGTATGTTTCGGGGGGCGACACGTGCTATCAAATGATTTTGAAATACAGAAGGGCGTTTTATGATTTCATATATAAATCAAGAGTAAATGCCATTGATGGCAATATGTTTGATGATATGATGTTCGGTTCAGTGTTGTCGAATATAAAAAATGACAAAATTTCAATGCGGTGTGAGTGGAATAATAATGTTAAAAAGAAACTCAACATTTGGTTTAGCTTATATAATTTATTCAATAATAATTCAAAAGAAGTAGATATGGTTTCAAAAGTAAAAGAATTACAGTCAAAAATAACTTTGGTTGCAAAACGAGAGGCTGACATTGAAACACCTGAAGAATTTGCTTTTGGTGCTGGTCAACTAGTCTCGTATTTGATTGACCGTAGTGCAGCAAGTGATAAGACATACGCTATGCTGGAACCTTACCTGCAAAAAGGAAAATCAGGCCTTTTGCAAGATGCAATTGCTCATACGATTACTGTTTACAAACACGACATTAAATATCGTAAGGATTATTTTGAAGCCCTTGCTTCACAAGTGCTAACTAATGATTGCAATGCTGATATGAAGCCTTTGCTGAAATTCTTCCTGGCGGGATGCTTCTGCCCATGCGTAATTTATGAAAAAAGGAATAATGATTAAAAATAGGAGATAACAAAATGACAGAATTTAAAAAAAGAGTTTTCGGATGCGCTATCGTGAAAGCCATCAATTCAAATTACAATGCTGATTTTTCTGGTCAACCACGGACATTGCCGAATGGTCAAGTTTATGCAACAGACAAGGCATTCAAGTATACTGTTAAGAATTATCTGAAAGATGTTTTTGTTGATGATAAAGTGTTGTATTTTAAGAGATACAATACGAAAAAAGACGGACTTGTTCCATATAGCCTGCTTGAGGCTTTCTGCGTAATGTTCCCTGATATGGCTGAGTTGTCATCAAACAAACAAAAGGCAAAGGATGAAGGACAGGATGGGGGAAAAAAGAATGATGAGTCTATCAAACTTAAGGCAGCTAAGAATGAAGTGGCGAAAGCCTTGTTAGATTGTATCGATGTCCGCCTGTTCGGAGCGACATTTGCTGCAAAAAGCAGTAAGAAAGAAGATAGTTTGGCAATTTCTGTTCATGGACCGGTGCAAATTTGTTATGGAGTTAATCAATGGAAGTTGTCTCAGATTTATACGGATCAAATTATGTCTCCGTTTAGAAATCCTAAAGAAAATGATGAGAATGATGATAATGTTAAACAGATGACAACATTGGGTCGTCAATCTCGTTTGGATGAGGGTCATTATCTTCATCATTTTTCCATCAATCCTAATAATTTGTGTGACATCCTGGCAAATGCAGGAGAAAATGCGCAGACTCTATCGTCAGATGACATTGACAAACTCAAAGAAGCCATGCGCCGTGGCGCAACTTGGTATGATTCGGCTTCAAAAGCAGGCTGTGAAAACGAAATGTTGGTTTGGGTTGAGTTGAAGGAGAATTCAAAAATAGTTTTGCCTAATTTCACGACATTGATTGACTTGAAAGATGAAAAGAAAGATGGTAAATATGTGTATGATTTTGAGAAACTTACCACTGAACTTGGCAAATTCCAAGGCGAAATTTCGTTTGTAGAAGTGTTTTATAACAAACAGATGTGTGAGTTGGAAAACTTGCCGGAAGAAACTGTAAAATCAGAACTGTAATATGGGTAATAATCAGAAAATCATATCGTTTGATTTAATGGCTGAAATGGGGTTTTTCAAAAAACCAGACATCAACGATGGCATTTATCTGACGTATAATATGCTTCATAAACCTGCATTGCTCGGCATACTTGGAGCAATTGCAGGTTTGAGAGGCTATCAGAAAAATGGTGAATTTCCTGAATATTATACAAAGCTCAAACATTTAAAGGTGGGAATCCAACCGTTGGATAGTGATAAAGGCAATTATACAAAAGAGATTGTCAGTTATAACAATGGAACTGGATTTGCCAGCAATGAAGCAGGTGGAAACCTTATTGTAACTGAACAGATTTTGTTGAAGCCATCGTATAGATGTTTCCTGCTGTTAGATTTGGATAGCGATATTGAACGGCATTTATTTGATAATCTTAGTAATCATAAGGCTGAGTTTTTACCCTATATGGGAAAGAATGACTTTTCTGCGTGGTGGGTAAATTTCAAAGAGTATGACAACGCCAGGGAATTTGCCTTTGACAGGAATTATAAGATCACATCTGTTTTTGCGAAGACCGATGCTGTGAGCAGTTTTGTGGCTCGTTCAATGTCAATGTTTTCGTCGGAGGCAAAAGAAATATCTTTTTTGTATTTTGAAAGATTACCGGTTTGTTTTGATGAAAAATTATGCCAATACGATTATGCCGATTTCGTTTATTCAAATGCGTCTTTTAAAAAAGAAATGAATATGAGCGAAGCAGGAACTTTTTTCGATTTGCAGGAAAATGGAATAGTACAATTGTTCTAAGATGTTGGATTATAGCAAAACATATTTTGAAAGCATTATAGTAAATAACAACTGCTATTTTGCTCATTTGCCAAAAGAAGAAAATGCTGGCAGAAGCCCCGAACTTTTGTCGGAGCATTCTGCTTTGGTTTTCGAGTATGCTCGGAAAATTGTTCAAGAAAATGGATTGGATGGTGTTGTCAAAGGCTTGATTTCTGCATCAATTCCAGAACAAATAGCCAATAAAGGTTTGCTTGCCAATACAATTGATGATTTGTTTTGGCAAGCAATTGCCTTTCATGACTTGGGAAAATTGAACAAGAAGTTTCAAACTGAACGGATGAACAATAATAATGCGGATTTATTGAGCGTCAAACATCCATTTGGTAGTCATCATTCAATAATTGGCGTTTATTTGTATTTGGCCATGTTTTTCGAAAGAATGATGCAAATGGAATTGTCAGATGAGGAACAAGTGTTTTTGAGCAATGTGGCATTGTATCTTAGCTGTACGATATTTCGTCATCATAGTGCTACAATGGAACAATGTCAAGATGAACAAATTTGGTGTAATCAGGATCTGTTCTCTTTGAGTCCATATTTGTCGTTGATTAAGTCGCAATTGGATGATGCTCAAATTGTGGCATTCCATAATTGCTTTTTGATGAACGCAAATTTCAATTTCTTCTTCGAATTGTTCAATGAAGATGTCTTTCATGAAAAATGTGGTTTCCCATTATATGTTTTGGTGAAGCTCAACTATTCATTGCTGACGGCATCCGATTACTTGGCAACTGCTCATTATATGAATAATTGGAAGGAAAAACTTTCGGATTTTGGCATTATTGATGAAAAATTGAGAAATAAGATTGTCCAAAATGCAAGAGAAAGCAAGTCGTACAATAGACAGCTTTATGAGGCGATTGACAAATCCATCCGCTTTACTCCGGAAAAATATGTTGAGCAGAATAATGCCAACCTGAATCTTCTCAGGCAAAGCATAGCTGCCGAAGTTGTGCTGAATACGAGGGTAAACCAAAGTCGGAATTTGTTTTATATAGAAGCTCCGACAGGCGGTGGAAAAACCAATGCATCTATGTTAGCTGCGGCTGAATTGCTAAAACAAGAATCATCCATGCAAAAGATTTTCTATGTTTTCCCTTTTACGACTCTGATTACCCAAACCTATAAATCCGTAAAAGAAACTTATGGATTAGAGGATAGTGAAATTGCCGAGTTACATTCAAAAGCGGCCATAAACACAGGAAAATACGAAGATGATTATCAGAATTACTTGGATAATCTTTTGATGAATTACCCTGTCTCGTTAATGTCACATGTAAAGTTTTTCGAAATATTGAAAACCAATGACAAGGAACAGAATTATCTTTTGCATCGTTTGGCAAATTCCATTGTGATTATTGATGAAATACAATCATATTCTCCGCGAATATGGGATAAAATGATGTTTTTCATCAGTAATTATGCCCGCTATTTCAATATAAAGTTCATTCTGATGTCTGCGACTTTGCCGAAAATCAACAAACTGATTGATAATACTGATTTTGTGTATTTGATTTCTGACAAAGACATGTATTTTAAAAATCCGAATTTCTGTAATAGGGTCAAGTTTGATTATTCGCTTTTGGATTGGGAAAAGCCAAACAAAGATGAAATGGGGAATTATTTAGACCGATTGGGTGATGTTGTAATTGAAAAATCAGAAGAATATGCTGCGTTGAATTCTCTATATCCAAATAGTGTCCATACAATCATTGAGTTTATTTTCAAGAAAACGGCAAGTGAATTTTTGTCAGTTATTCGGGGAAAAAAACATTGCTTTGATGCAATATTTTTACTGTCAGGAACCATTTTGGAATCTAAACGGAAAGATGTCATATCGAAACTCAAATCAACTGAGTATCGGAATAAGAAAGTGCTGCTGATTACGACACAGGTCGTTGAAGCTGGCGTTGATATTGATATGGATTTGGGATTTAAAGATAAATCGTTGATCGATAGCGAGGAACAATTGGCAGGTAGAATCAATAGAAATGTCAATAAACCACAATGTACATTGTTTGTGTTTGATTGCAATGCCGAGAAAGTGCTGTATGGGAAAGATGACCGATATCAGCTGACAAAAGATTTAGGTATTGACACGTATAAATCTATTCTTTCTGAAAAGAGTTTTGATAAGTTGTATGATTTGATTATTGGAAAAATCAATCGGCAGAATAGGTCTAAATTTATTGAAAACATCAATGATTTACTAGGAGATGTGTCTACATTGAATTTTCGTAAAGTGAGATCTTCTTTCAAGATTATTGACCAGAATAATTTCTCGATATTTGTCCCATTATCAATTGATACAACTTTGATTGACAAAGAGTTTCTCGATTTAGCATCAGGTTTTGGAATACCTTATGATAAATGTTTGAACGGTGAGAATGTTTGGGCAAAATATGTTGAATTGGTACAGAATCAGAATGAAGATTTTGTGAAGAACAAAGTTCAGATGAAAAAGTTTCATGCCTTATTGTCGCTGTTTACTTTTACGATTTTTCCCTATGGCAAAGAGCGTGATAGTCTAATACAATTCGGCAGAGAAGAATATGGTTTTTTGTTTTTAGAATCTTATAAGGACAAGAATGTATATTCATTTGATGAAGGCATTAATTCCGAAGCGTTTATTGATTTAAACTTTTTATAGTATTGAAGAAAACATCAAATAGTCAGAATCTTAAATATGGAGAGTTGGGCGAGAATGTGGTAATTGCGCTTTTTGCAACAACCACTCCGTGTGTTATAGTCACAAATAAAAGGCATTCCTCATAATGCAGTACGTTAAACTTTGGATTTATGCAAATTACGGGAACTCATTTTAATTATTATCAGGTTTGTAAAAGAGAACTTTGGCTTTTTGCCAATGGTATCAACATGGAGCAGAATTCCGATCTGGTGTATGAAGGCAAGCTGATTCACGAGGAGAGCTATCCGCAGCGCTCGGCGAAATACGAGGAAATTGAAGTTGACGGCATCAAGGTCGATTATTACGATGCCAAAAACAAGGTGATTCACGAAATCAAGAAGTCTGACAAGGTGGAGAAAGCCCATGAGTGGCAGCTGAAATATTATATTTATGTTTTTGAAATAAATGGAATAGTGGGCGTTACGGGTGTTTTGGAATATCCTAAACTTCGAAAGACTTCTGCTGTGTATTTGAATGACGTTGACAGAGAAACTATTATAGCCATGAAGCAGGACATAAAGCAAATAGTAACAAATGAAAAGTGCCCGCCTGTATTGAAAAAAAATATTTGTAAAAGTTGTAGTTATTTTGATTTTTGCTATAGTAAGGAAGAAGAATAATGAAAAAAAGTTATTATCTGTTTAATCCCGGTATTTTGGAACGCAAAGACAATACGCTCAAATTCATTCCATTGGAAGAGAATGAAAATGGTGATGTGTTGCAACAGGGACAAGCCCGATATCTGCCGGTAGAAGATGTGGCGGAATTGTATGTGTTTGGTTCGTTAAGGGCTAATAGTGCTTTGTATAATTTTTTGGGACAAAAGGATATAGCTGTACATTTTTTTGATTATTATGAAAATTATACCGGTTCATTTATGCCTCGGGATGCTTTGCTTTCGGGTAAAATGTTGTTGGCTCAAACCTCCTTTTACCAAAATAAAAAGAAACGTGTGTGTATAGCACAAAAGTTTATAGAAGGAGCGGCCTTCAATATGGTAAAAAACTTGAAATATTATGATAATAGAGGCAAGGATTTGTCGGTATATATTTCCAATATTGAAGAGTTAGCTTCCAAAATACCGCTAACAGTCAGTGTAGATGAATTAATGGGTATAGAAGGTAATATTAGAATGTGCTATTACGATGCTTTTAATATTATTGTCAACGATTTTCCTATGGAAGGTCGTAGTAAGCAGCCCCCTAAAGATGAAATAAATGCCCTTATTTCATTTGGTAATATGATGTGTTATACACAATGTCTTAGGGCAATTCATCAAACACAGTTAAATCCGACTATTAGTTATTTGCATACTCCCGGTGATAGACGGTATTCTCTGTGTTTGGATATTTCGGAAATATTTAAACCTGTTATTGTAGATAGGGTAATATTCAAAGTGTTGAATAAAAAAGAAATACAAACTAAGCATTTTGATAAAAAATTGAATTGCTGTTTGTTGAACGAATCCGGAAAGAAAATATTTGTTCGTTGCATAGAGGACAAACTGAATGAAACTATCCGGCACAGGTCATTGGGCAGAAATGTGAGTTTCAGGCACCTGATTAAATTAGAATGTTATAAATTAAGCAAGCATTTATTGGAAATAGAGGAATACAAACCTTTTAAAATGTGGTGGTAGCATGTATGTAATATTGGTGTATGATATAGGTGAAAAGCGAGTGGGTAAAATGTTGAAATTATGCCGGCAATATTTGAATTGGATACAAAATTCGGTATATGAAGGTGAAATTACCGAGGTGAAGTTGTATGAGTTGAAAACTAAAGCCAATAAAATAATGGACAAGGAAACGGATAGTCTTATTATTTTTTCCAATACGAATAATAAATGGATGAGCAAGGAAGTAATAGGCAAAGAAATGAATGATTTAGATAATTTTTTGTAGCGAAGTTGTCAATGAGTTAAATCATTGCTAATGCAATAGTGAAGAAAATATATATAGTTCTTTGACGTGTTGAAGATGAATGTTTTAGAAAGTTGTCGTAAATAATGCAATTTTTTATTATTGTATATCGACAATTTTTTGTATCTTTGCAACGTGAAAAATATTATGTAAAACATTGTTTTATAGGTTATGTTAGCATTCTTTTTCACGACTTTTAATTGAACCATTAGGAATTGAAACAACTATCGTCGTTACTTCCGTTGTTTGGCGATATTACCTTTTAATTGAACCATTAGGAATTGAAACTGTTTATGTGTCCGTTCTCGTAATCCTCATAAAATCTTTTAATTGAACCATTAGGAATTGAAACTAGCAAATACTACTATGGCTGCAATTGCAGCTGTTTTTCTTTTAATTGAACCATTAGGAATTGAAACGAATTAAAGCGGATAAAAGTTGGACAGGAAAAAAGGCCTTTTAATTGAACCATTAGGAATTGAAACAGCAGCAAAGAAACAATAGCAATGTTAAATTAATGTTACTTTTAATTGAACCATTAGGAATTGAAACAAGGAAGAATACGACGTATTGCAGCCACCACTTGAACCTTTTAATTGAACCATTAGGAATTGAAACAGTTATAAGTGCCCGTCCTGATGAAAAAAAAATCCGCTTTTAATTGAACCATTAGGAATTGAAACCACTTTTTGATATGCTCACGTTGTCGGTTGATAGCGCTTTTAATTGAACCATTAGGAATTGAAACAGGTATTCCACGTATATTTGGCCGCCGCATGGATCTTTTAATTGAACCATTAGGAATTGAAACTTGAATTTTTCGTATACAAGACGACAGGGTACAAAAACTTTTAATTGAACCATTAGGAATTGAAACAAACTTTAAAAACAATGGAGTAGGGTAAAACCTGCACCCTTTTAATTGAACCATTAGGAATTGTAACTTGTGTGATCCGTACGTGCCCGTTGAGGGCAGTGCCTTTTAATTGAACCATTAGGAATTGAAACTAGTTTTATACTGATGTTTAGCAGACAGTTGGGCCTTTTAATTGAACCATTAGGAATTGAAACTCTCATGCTCTTCTTTAAAGAGCAATACGAACAAAACTTTTAATTGAACCATTAGGAATTGAAACGTTTTTACCTGTAATTTTCCGCAAACTGTAAACTGCTTTTAATTGAACCATTAGGAATTGAAACTTGTAAATACAACTACTGCTGCGACGGCAGCCATTTTTCTTTTAATTGAACCATTAGGAATTGAAACACAGGTGAAATTTTAGACGGTCAAAAAGTTACCATAACTTTTAATTGAACCATTAGGAATTGAAACACAGGGATTCCTTTGTTTGAGCGTTTTTGACACGCCTGCTTTTAATTGAACCATTAGGAATTGAAACGAGATAAGCATTCGTAGCATTTTCCACAGGGGACGTATCTTTTAATTGAACCATTAGGAATTGAAACGACAAAGATCTTAATGTTATAACACAGCCCGATTTGCTTTTAATTGAACCATTAGGAATTGAAACCAAGTAGGATAGTTGAATTTAATGTAAAAAACAAAAACTTTTAATTGAACCATTAGGAATTGAAACCCACAAGCGGAAGCAGATGCATTACAAAAAGCTGGTTACTTTTAATTGAACCATTAGGAATTGAAACTCAAGATCGCCTTTAAACAAATTATCTTTAAAAAACTTTTAATTGAACCATTAGGAATTGAAACACTGATATGCCCTAAAAGGCATAGAATTAACGGCTCTACTTTTAATTGAACCATTAGGAATTGAAACGCGTGATAGTGTATTTATAACTACATATCTGCCTGACTTTTAATTGAACCATTAGGAATTGAAACGGAGCAATGTGAGCTGCTTCTTAAAAATGGAAAAATCTTTTAATTGAACCATTAGGAATTGAAACGTATTCTTCTCTTGCAGCACCTACCGCACAAGCAAATCTTTTAATTGAACCATTAGGAATTGAAACTGTTATAAGTCAGCCTTCAGGGCGTACCGCTCTATCTTTTAATTGAACCATTAGGAATTGAAACCAATTCAATCCTCCCGACTGTCGAATTTGCATACTCTTTTAATTGAACCATTAGGAATTGAAACATGAGCGTGGTAACATTATCAGTATCGGCTCGATCTTTTAATTGAACCATTAGGAATTGAAACCTTTCTTTTTCTTTTATTTCACTAATTAATTGATTTCCTTTTAATTGAACCATTAGGAATTGAAACTAAAATAAAAGCAATGAGCAAAAAAGATGCCTTGAACTTTTAATTGAACCATTAGGAATTGAAACTAATTTAAGAATACAAGAACTGCCCAAAGGGGCTCTTTTAATTGAACCATTAGGAATTGAAACGTTG
>JAZLLK010000003.1:0-55199 GCA_045598105.1 Bacteroidales bacterium
AGCACAAGACGGAAGCCCATGCGGTTATTAACCAAAATGCCATAGTCTGCATTTCCACCTCCACGGGTGAACACGTTCCAACAATTTATGCTAATATCACCTCCACGGTATATCTTACAATTCGGGTAGTTGTTGGCAGACATGCCAGGACCTTCAGGATCTGTTTGGGCTTCGGAAGTGTATAAATCGAACCAATCGGAACACCATTCGCACACGTTACCGCACATATCATATAGTCCCAACTCGTTGGGTGCTTTTGAACCCACCGTATGCATGTGGCCTCCGCTATTGCTTTTATACCACGACACCTCGCCGGCATCATTGCTTCCCGCATAATCGTAACCATGGCTGTACTTTCCTCCGCGGGCGGCATATTCCCACTGCGCCTCGGTAGGCAAGGCAAACCTCAAACCCAGACTATTCAATTGTTTGGAAAGCCATTGATTCAATTGGGTGACGAAATCCCGGCATTCAGTCCATCGTACGTTATATGCCGGATATTTGTCTCCCCTGCCAATGTTATTTGACCAGCCGGAGTCCGGCTCATACATATTCATCACGGCCTCCCACAAGGCTTGAGTCACCTCCGTTTCACCGATATAGTAGGAACTCAAGGTAACCTTATGCTCCGGCTTATCTAAATTGCTTGCTGAGCTGTTACTGCCCATAATGAAACTTCCGCCTTCTACCCAAACCATCGTAAAACGGATAGTATCCCCTGTTCTTCTTCGCAATGCAAAGGTAAGTACGCTATCCTTTTTTATCTGCGTAGTGTCGCTGCCGGGATCATCACCGGGATCATCACCGGGATCGCTACCTTCAGCCCACACCCTCACCTTGCATACGGACTTTATCAAATCGGCATACACGCTGATTTCGCACTTGCCTTCAGACACGGCCGTCACCAGACCGTTGGCCGAAACCGTAGCCACCTCCAAATCAGAAGACATCCAACGCACTTCCTGCGGTGCCTTATCAGGTTTCACCACTGCGGACAATTGATAGGTTTTCCCGACCTTGAGGCTGATGCTTTCAGGCATAACCGTGACACTCTCCACTTCTTTTTTGCAGCCGGTCAGTACCAACAGCAGTGCGGAAAGGCATACGAAGAAATTCTTTATTTTCATATCAATTAATATTTTTTTGTTACGGCAGGTTCTTTTACTTTTCTTTGATTTCCTGACAAGACAGCGAACCTACCTAAACTGTTTGGTCCGGAAAAATCGATTCTGCAAAATTACATTTTTTTTGAATACAGACATGGATTACGCCTAATTAAAATAAAAAAAGGACGTTATAAAAAAAACTATTTTAATGATAAATTGATAGTTTAATCTATTAATCAATAGAATATCATCATCGTTTTTTTCTCGTATGTTACTTATAAAACATTTAATATTCACAGGTTAAAAGAATATAGAAATGGTTTTCTCGCCCGAAGGGCATGTTTTCCCGGGACGGGATGCAGGTAAAGCAGAATACCAAATGAAAGAATTTTGTTTGTAACCTGTAAACACAGCGTATGCAGAGATACATTTTTTTTCGTTTACTACGATTTACTCATACCTTACTTTATCCAAAAACAAAGCATGTGCCGGTACCGAAACGCCTGCCGAACAGCGGTCTTTTTGCTCTATTATGGCACAAAATTCGTCCATAGTTTTCTTTCCCTCCCCTACTTCGAGCAGGGTGCCTACTATGGCTCTCACCATATTACGCAGGAATCGGTTGGCGGTAATTTCGAATACCAGCACTCCGTTTTCTTCCATGGTCCACATCGCATGCGTAATGGTGCAGAAATTGGTTTTGGTTTGGGTATGGAGTTTGGAAAAAGAAGTAAAATCCTCATATTGCATAAGTTTTTGAGCACACCTATTCATATTTTCCACGTTCAGCGGCTTATAAAAATGGAAAGCCGTGTGGGTATTGAAAGGATTTTTTACCGTGCTTACATAATATTTATAGGTACGGCTCACGGCATCAAAGCGGGCATGAGCGGTTGGGGATACTTCATACACACTATACACTACTATATCACGCGGCAAAAAAGCATTCAGTCTAAAGCACAGTTCGTTGCAGTCCTGCTCATTCAATACCTTATGGGTATCAAAATGAGCATAAAAGTCACGGGCATGCACGCCGGTATCGGTTCGGCCGGCCCCTGTTATACCTATATTTTCCTTAAGCAACATGCTTACGGCATTCTCCATTACCTCCTGCACGGTGATACATTGCGGCTGGCGTTGCCAGCCGCAATAATTACGTCCGTTATAGGCCATATGTATAAAATATCTCATAATGCTATATGTTCTTTTTTTTGCATGGCAGCATAATACCTGCACACATCAGCTATGCCGCAAGTTTCACATTGTGGCTTACGGGCAGTACACACATAGCGGCCGTGCAGTATAAGCCAATGATGTGCTATAGCTATATATTGCTGAGGTATATGTTTTACCAATTGCTTTTCCACTTCATAGGGTGTACGTGCGGCAGTAGTAAGTCCTATACGTGCCGACACTCTGAATACATGTGTATCTACAGCCATGGCGGGCTGCTGAAATACTACGGAGGCTATCACATTGGCTGTTTTACGCCCCACACCGGGCAAACGCTGCAATTCCTCTACACCTGACGGCACCTCCCCATTATACTCATCACATAGCATGGTGGCCATGCCCTTTAAATGTTTGGCCTTATTGTGAGGATACGATATACGCTTAATGTGCTCGTATATATCTTCTATGGCAGCCTGTTTCATATCCATGGGCGTAGGATAATCACTGAACAAAGCCGGCGTTTCCTCATTCACCCTTTTGTCGGTACACTGTGCCGATAGTATTACCGCCACCAATAGCTGATATGCATTATCATAATGCAGTTCACTGGCAGCATGCGGATTATGCTCCAAAAAATAATCTATTATGTATTTATATCTTTCCTTTTTAGTCATCGTATCCTAATTTTTCAGCCAAATCGGCCACATACATGGATTGGGGATAGCTTACTGACAAATGATGATATAATGTATCAAGCAAATAGGCATCGTTTTGTGTAGTAAAAAAGCTATTACAACCCAAGGTTTGATAAAAAGCCATTAATGCGGCTAAACACTGAGGATGGGCTAATATAAACTGCTTAAGCCACAGTTTATGTTCCTGATATAAAGTATCATATTGCAGCATAAGTTCTCTATTCACACTATCCATTTCTTCAGGTGTGTGGCATTGCTTAAATTCTTCCGATAGCAGTTTTACCTTATCGTCCAATAAAGTAAGCCTTGTACGCGATTCATTCAGCAATAGGGTTTCTTCATTGCCTTGCAGGCATAAAGTACGGTTAATATTATCGGCTTGTGCCTCTATACTCACCTGCTCACCGGGGAGCAACACAAACGAGGCAAAGCAGGTATCGCTAAATCGCAATACGTACACCGTAGGCTCATTTATATGGCTCACATAGCTGAATTTTCCTTTTACCATTAGCACCGTATCCACATATTCCATCCCTTGCGGAAGCATGGCATACAGCGTGGCATACTGTTCATTACTTCCGTGTATTATTCCTTTTATTTTGGTGGTATGGCTACAAGCGAACAGGCAAAATACCACACCCATATACCCTATTATACTCCATTTTTTCATCATAACGTATCAGCATTAATTTTACATTCACGCAGCCTGTTTACACATATTTTTTTCTTAAAATAATATCCGCACCCGCATACATATACCATTATATTATTTCACGGGCATGAATAATTTTTAAAAAAAAGGGATGAGCCATAAGCGCACCCCTTTTAAAATTCATATTTTTTGGTTTACTTAAATAATTTGCCGGCTATTACCATACGTTGTACTTCGGAGGTACCCTCGTATATTTCGGTAATTTTGGCATCACGCATCATTCTTTCTACCGGATATTCACGGGTGTAGCCATATCCGCCATGGAATTGAACAGCCTTGGTGGTAACTTCCATAGCCGTTTCGGCAGCGAATAATTTACACATAGCTGCATCGGCAGAATAAGGTATGCCGTTATCTTTTTTGTAAGCGGCGCTTCTTACCAGCAAACGGGCTGCCTGTACTTTTGTTTCCAAGTCGGCCATTTGGAATTGGGTATTTTGGAATGCGGCTATAGATTTACCGAACTGTTTACGTTCTTTGGTATAGCGTATAGTTTCGTCCATGGCGCCTTGGGCTATGCCCAAGGCCTGAGAGGCTATGCCTATACGCCCGCCGTCTAAGGTTTTCATAGCTATTACAAAGCCTTTACCTTCTTTTCCCAACAGGTTTTCCTTAGGAATGCGGCAGTTTTCAAATATCAGTTCGCAAGTAGCCGAACCGCGTATACCCATTTTTTTCTCTTTTTTACCAAAGGAGAAACCGGGCGTACCTTTTTCTACTATAAATGCCGATATACCCTTAGTTCCCAAGGATTTATCAGTCATAGCAAATATCACATACACATGCGCATAGCCGGCATTGGTAATAAATATTTTATTACCGTTAAGCACCCAGCTGTCACCATCTAATACGGCAGTGGTTTGTTGCATGGCAGCATCGGTACCGGCATTAGGTTCGGTTAAACCAAAAGCGCCCAACCATTCACCTGAGGCCAACTTGGGTATATAATATTGTTTTTGCTCTTCGGTGCCGTTTTCTAAAATGGGAGCCACACATAATGAGGTATGTGCTGACACTACTACGCCTGTAGTAGCACATACTCTGGAAAGTTCTTCCACAGCCATGCTATACATTTGGTTAGTACCACCCTGTCCGCCATATTCTTTAGGTACGGGTATGCCGAAAAGACCTGTTTTTTTCATTTTTTCCACTGTTTCCACAGGAAAACGCTCTTCATCATCTATTTCGGCAGCCAATGGCTTTACTTCATTTTCGGCAAACGAGCGTATCATTTGCAGAAACAATTGTTCTGTTTTATTAAGACTAAAATCCATATTGTTGATTTAAACTATTAATATTTATAGAATCCTTCACCTGTTTTGCGGCCTAACAAGCCGGCACGTACCATTTTTCTCAACAACGGATGAGGACGATATTTAGGATCTCCAAATTCTTTATACAATACTTCCATAATGGCCAGGTTCACATCATTACCTATTAAGTCGGCCAAGGCCAAAGGGCCCATGGGATGATTGGCACCCAGCATCATACATTTATCTATATCTTCTGCACTGGCAATACCATCGGCTAATATACCTACGGCCTCGTTTATCATGGGTATAAGAATACGGTTAACTACAAAACCGGGGGCTTCGTTTACCAATACGGGAGTTTTACCTATTTCGGTGGTAAGGTCCACTATGGTTTTACACACATCTTCACCTGTGAGCTGACCTTTAATTACTTCTACCAGGGCCATTCTGTCAGCGGGATTGAAAAAGTGACAACCTATAAACTGTGCAGGACGTAAGGTGCATGAAGCTATTTCAGTAATAGACAATGAAGAAGAATTGGTGGCAAATATGGTTTCGGGTTTACATATTTTATCCAATTCCATGAATACATCTTTCTTCAATTGCATATCTTCTACTGCTGCCTCTATTACCAAATCAGCATCAGCAAAAGTGGCATAGTCGGTAGTGGTGCTTATGTTATTCATCATAGCGTCCATTACATCCTGACCTATTTTACCTTTTTCCACTAATTTGGCGTAGCCTTTTGATATTGAAGCCATAGCTTTATCTAAACTTGCCTGACTTCTGCTCTTCATTACCACAGGCATTTTGGCAGCAAAAGCTTTTACTATGCCTTTTGCCATGGTACCTGTTCCTATAACACATATTTTCATAATTCCAATATTTTATGATTGAATAATTTTTTATTTACTTATTTTCAAATGTGGCTTTGCGATTTTCCAAAAAAGCAGTCATGCCTTCTTTTTGATCACACGTATCAAAGCAAGATGCAAAGTACCCGTTTTCTATGGCTATAAACTCGTCAGCATTTTTGCCGTAGCCGTCATTGATGCTCTTTTTGGCATTAGCTACTGCAATAGGGGCATTAGCAATGATTTGTTTGGCCATGTTAATGGCGGTATCCATTAAGGCTTCAGGTTCTACCACACTATTTACCAATCCTATACGCAATGCTTCTGCAGCTTTTATAGTTTTGGCAGTGTATATCATTTCTTTGGCATAGCCTTCACCCACCAGCTTAGTAAGCCTGTAAGTGCCCGAAAAACCGGGTATAATACCCAATTTTACCTCAGGCTGACCAAAACGGGCATTTTCACCGGCTATACGTATATCACAGGCCATGCTCAGTTCACAGCCTCCGCCTAAGGCATAGCCGTTTACGGCAGCTATTACGGGAATAGACAATGTTTCTATACGGCGAAATATACCTGCGCCTAATTTACCGAATGCCAAAGCCTGCTCATGATTCATGTGCTGCATTTCCGATATGTCGGCTCCTGCCACAAATGATTTAGGGCCATCACCGGTGATAATGAGCACTCTTACCTGTGAGGGAAGCTCATTCAGGTAAGCATTCATTTCATTAAGAATAGTGGAATTTAGCGAATTAAGCGACTTAGGTGCCGATATGGTAAGCACTGCTATTTGCTCGTCTATAATATCTGTTTTTAGAAAATTGAAAGCCATAATTATCCTGATTTATTATTGACGCATAGGTTTTAAGTCATCGGCAATAATGAGGGTAGCTTCGGTAGCTTCCTGTACCTGTTCTACGGTAAATTCGGGGTTAATTTCCTTAAGCACTATGCCCTTAGGGGTTATTTCCATTACACCCATTTCGGTAACTATTAAGTTCACCTGACCGGCAGCGGTAAGAGGCAGATTACACGATTTGAGTATTTTATGATTACCTTTAGCGGTGTGTTCCATAGCCAGTATTACACGTTTAGCGCCCACTATTAAATCCATGGCACCACCCATACCGGGTGTTTTTTTGCCGGGAATCATCCAGTTCGCCAGGTTACCCTTTTCATCTACCTGCAATGCACCCAATATGGTAACATCTACATGGCCGCCGCGTATAATACCGAATGATGTGGCACTATCGAATGAGGCAGCACCTTCCAATGCTGACATATATGCGCCGCCGGCATTGGTTAAATATTGATTTTCTTTACCGGCTTCGGGAGTAGGCCCCATGCCTAATAATCCGTTTTCCGATTGAAGTACCACATGCACGTTTTCCGGCAAATAATTAGGAATTTCGGTAGGTAAACCTATACCCAAATTAACTACATCACCATCTGAAATTTCCAAAGCACAGCGTTTGGCTATGGTTTCTCTTATTTGAACTTTATCCATAATGCTATATTTAAGTTTTAAAGTTTTATACTATGTATTATACTATTTACGGTTTCAATTGGCAAAGATACTACTTTTTTACTTATATAGTTAATATTTTTGCCTGTTTTTTTTATTTGGAACTTATTCTTGCGTACAATTCCTGAGCCACATACGAGGCCACATCGTCAGCATAGGTATTCATGCCAAAGCCTGCATCGTAGCCTAATTCCTTAGCCAGCTCATGGCTTATACGCGGGCCTCCGCATACCAATATCACCTTGTTTCTCAAGCCTTCTGCTTCCAAAAGTTCCACTAAATTCACCATATTCTTAATGTGGACATCCTTTTGGGTAACTGTTTGTGATACCAATAAAGCATCGGCCTTCATTTCTATAGCCTTGGCTATAAATTCTTCATTGCTCACCTGGCTACCCATGTTCAGGGCTTCAAACATTTCATAGCGTTCTATGCCATAATGCCCGGCATATCCTTTCATATTCATAATGGCATCTATACCCACCGTGTGTGCATCGGTACCGGTACTGGCACCCACTACCACTATTTTACGGCCTATATGCTCCTTAATAAAGGCATCACACTCGTACATGTCCATTACGTTGGTTTCTACCTTAGGCACATGTATGGTAGTATAATCCACTGTGTGCGAGCACGAACCATAGCAGTTAAAAAAGGTAAAACCCTTGGTAAGCTCCTTAGCATACACTACCAGCGGATTAGAAAATCCCATTTTTAATATCAGCTGCTTGGCAGCTTCTATGGCTTCATCACCGGCAGGAACGGGCAGTGTAAAACTCAACTGCACCTTACCGTCATTCATGGTATCACCGTATGGTTTTATTTTGGTTAAATCTAAGGTTTTATCATAATCCTTAGCTTCCATTGAATATAATCCTTCACTCATATATCAATATATTTTGCGTTCTAATACTTTATGTTCGTTACACTATTACCTTTGCCCTTTCATAAGTGCTACAAAAGGATTGAAATAATGGCTTTGCTTAAGAGTAACACCATCCAACCCCTTACCTCCGTTTTGCGGACGTTTTACATCGGCAAACATACCTTTTTCCAAGGCATTGAACAAGCCTTCTTTTTGTAAGGTAGTTAATAATTCTATGGCACTGTTAAGCACCTGCTTGGCTCGCTGCTTTACTATGCCGTTTTCTTTAAATTCCACTTCATCACCTATAGATTTCATATTGCCGAATATGTATTTGGCATTCTCTATGGATAAATAGCGGTCACTCATAAACGGGGTATGTATGGCTTCGGTAGGCATACCTAATAATTGTATACCCTGATGTGTCCATACACCTATCATATTAAACAAAGCATCCTGTATATGTCCTCGGAATATATTACCGGTCATAAATTTGGTAGGCGGCATATATTTTAATGTGGCTTTAGGAAATATTTCTCTGGTCATTTGAGCCTGGGCCAATTCATACAAAAAACCGTTTTCCAGCATAGGGTCCATTTCAAAAGCATGTCCTAACCCCATTTGTTCTTCCGGCAGGCCTGCCATAAGTGCCAGCTGCTCGTTAATTAAGTCCGATGCCAACACCGTGTGCGCAGCCTCATAAGCATCGGCAGTAGTGAGGTAATTATCCTCACCGGTATTAATAATAACACCGGCAAAACCATTAATAATACGGGAGAAATATTGATCTATTAAAGTACGCTTCATGTTAATATCACGGAACAATATACCATACAAAGCATCATTTAACATTACATCCAGCCCTTCCAAAGCACCCATAGCGGCTATTTCGGGCATGCATAAGCCGGAACAATAGTTACACAGGCGTATGTAACGGCCAACTTCTTCACCCACTTCATCTAAGGCCTTACGCATAATACGAAAATTCTCCTGAGTGGCATAAGTACCGCCAAACCCTTCGGTAGTGGCACCATAAGGCACATAGTCCAGCAGACTTTGGCCTGTGGTACGTATTACGGCTATAATATCGGCTCCCTGACGGGCAGCAGCCTGTGCCTGCACCACATCTTCATATATATTACCGGTGGCTACTATTACGTATATATACGGCTTAGGCCCTTCACCCAAAGTATTCAAATAATTATCTCTGCGTGCCCTTCTTCCGCGTATACGCTCCGTAGTGGCATTTACCACCGGTGCCAGTACCTGCTCTATTTCAGCCCGGGTATGCACCGGTATTTGGGTGATGTCTAATTTATTTTGTGCTACGTCTTCGGCTATTTGTTGCGGTGTTTTACCGGTGTGTATCATGGCATTACCCATAAAAAACATAATACCTTCACCTAATACACCCTTGTCCTTTATTTGGTCCACCAATACATTGGGCAGTGGCACCTCATGGGCATCTATACCGTCGATACCCAGCAAACGACATATAGTACGCTCCACGGCTACGGTAGTATATTGCTCTACAAAATTTTGAACATCAGTAGCTATGTTTTTGGCCACCTGCTTGGCTTGTGCCACCTGTTGAAAATCCAAACCTACTTTACTCTCCATATTTAAATATTTGGTATTGTTTAGTATATATATTATAAGATTTCAATTATTTACATGCGGGCTCACGCCAGCAAAAAGGCATATTCCGTCCTTATGGGAATATACCATTTGGCAAAGGTAACATTTTTTTCTGTATTTTTTCCTTATTTTTCAGTCTTTTTAAGCTGATATGCTTTTTTTTTGACAAAAAAAAGGCATTGGTTACAAAACCGATGCCTCTAAAATATTTTAATTAAGTATTTATTGCATTTTTTTACAGGCCAGGCAAAGCAAATCCTTATCTACCCCAAGCATTTCAGCTATTTTTAGGGCATCATGAGGCACATTGGCTTCATTATCTTCCACCAGTGAATAGTCTATATATTGTTGCCAATCACAGGTTTGCCCCTTGGCAACATCACGCAATCCCTTAATGCGAAGCTTATTACATGGAGCATCTACCCCATCATAATGAGTGGTAATAAATGCCGGTACTTTATGCATAAGCATATATTCGGCCATGGCACTTACTATGGCACGGCCTTCCTGAGGATTAGTAGTACGGGCCAGTTCATCTATAAGCACCAGCACTTGTGTTCCCTGTTTTACAGCGTGAATTATATCATTTATGCGTTTCATTTCGGCTGCAAATGAGGACAATCCTTCCTCATGATTTTGTTCATCCTCTATGCTTACCATTACCTGCTCTACCAATTGTATTTGTGCGGCGGCTGCCGGCACAAAAAATCCCAACTGACACATATACTGACATAATGCCAAGGTTTTGAGCAATACTGTTTTTCCGCCCATATTCATACCTGTAATAATTGTAGGTACATTGGCATACCGCACATCTATGGGCTGATAGGATTTTCCCTGCTGCTGCAGAGCCATGCGTATATGCGGGTGAAACACACCTTTATAGCAGGTAGCCTGCTTACTTATTACAGGGCAGCACAAGCCCATACTTATAGCCATACCTGCCTTAGCTTGTAACACATCGGTATAGGCCAGCGCATGCAATGCCTCCAGCATACTATGGGCATAAGGCTGTAATTGGGCACTCAGCCTACGGCGTACTTCATCTTCGGCATCGTTAATGCTGTCAACAAGTGCTGCCGGCACCTCATCATAGGCCTTAGCCTGCTTACGCAGGGCGGCTAAAGGCTCCGAATAGGCATCATATATGTAAAAAGTATCCACACGCAGCCCTTCAGGGTCTAATAGTGCTACCACCGGCTCCAGCACAGGCAATTTCACCCATTGCAAGGTGTGCATAAGCTCACGCACACGCTCACTTATAAGCACAAAATGCTTTATTTCATACAGTTCCACATCATCGGCCGTGTGGTGCTGCTGCACATGCTTAAGCGTAACTTCCACATTTTGCAATAGCATAAGCTGATGACCTACATTACGCACACTATCGGTCATGGCTTCATTACGCATACAGGCTATAGCCTGTCGGGTAAGAGCATATTCCTGCTCCAAATAATCCTGCCGTGTACTAAATGGCAAATTATACAGGTATTTATGCCCTGCCGATGAATACACATTCATGTGCTCTGTTACATAACGCAAACCTGCGTCCTGCTTTATTATATCTTTTAAACTAAGCTCCGTCATATTCTACTCCATATCTCTTACATTATACACCGGTACTGCCAATACCTGCTGCAAAGCCTGCTTTAACGCATCGGCAGGAAGCCTGTACCCCATAGGTGACACCGGATTCACCGTTATAGCCAGCAGTTTACTCTTATGTAGCACCTTTATTACCCCTCCCTTACGTACATAGGCATGATATACATCGGGAGTAATGAATATTTTAGTAAAATCCCTGGCTACCAGCACTATTTTATCTACATAAGGCTGCACACGCAAATAGTTCACCAGCTGATTAGTTACCGCACCCGATACAAACAGGATACCGCCCTGCAAGGGCATATCCAATGAGGCCGAGCTGCCTAAAGCCAATGCCGACATTATGCCGGTATTATGCACCTTGCCCTGCTCATCTATTATGAAAAGCCCTTGGGTAAGCGGCAATAGTAAGGCCTGCATATCAGCACTTACTTGCGGTAAATTAATCATATTATACACATGCATGGTATCACTCACCACCTTATTGATATTAGCCGATACGGCTGCCCCCGTAGCCAATATTAAAGCATCGGTTACCATAGGTGAGGCTATACTCAGGCGTGACAATGCTCCGTCAACCAAGGTAATATGTGTTCCACACTGCTTATAATATGCTATAAGCTGCTGTAACTGAGCCGTATGTGTAGGTCCCGAAAGCAATACCTTTCCGCCCGTTACGGCCCTGGCCGTAATAAGCCTGCCTAATGCCGTACTATAAGATGATATATTATATATTTCCGATGTAAATGTACGCCCCCTATAATGCTTTTCACCGGTAGTAAAAAACATATCTTTATATATTACTATCTCGGGCTTGGCGGTAGCCGTAACACTATCAACGCTTTCCCCGTCAACTCCTATGGATGTAACAGCTACCTGCCTGCCTGTATGCGACATGTGCCGCAACAAATAGTTAAGCGTTTCGGTTTTACCGGTATTTTTGGCCATACCGGCTACCGACACACTACTATATTGCAATACATTATCTATTAAATCCATAGAATTAAAATTATATAAATTATTTTAATTATATATAAAAATATATGTTTTTTATAGCACAATTATTATTTGCGACTATTGCAAAGCCTGTTTCAGGCTTATTTTTTTACCGGTATTTACATCTACCAGTATATATTTTTTACTGCCCATTCCTAATTGTGCAGCATAGTCTATTTGCTTGCGGCCATTCACCTTATTCACATCCATAAAGGGATCTTTGCCGTATTTTATTTCGGCCAAATCATAGCAGGCCTGCTCCACTGCCACTATATCGGTACCTGATACGGCGCCTATATTACCCATAAAAGGAGCGGGTGCTTTAGCCGAGCAATCGCATGAGCGGGATATATTTTGCATAACATTAATATAGACCATAGGTTTTTGCATGGCAAAGCCGTATGCATATTCTACCAATCGTTCTATGAACACCTCTGCTTCCATTTTAGATGCCTTAGGGGTAAATATTCTTTGCACACATTCCGCTATACACTTGGCGCAGCCCAGGCATTTGGAGCTGTCTATTACCGGGCCTTTATCGGTAATGCTTATTGCATTAGCCGGGCACTGCTCCACGCAGCGGTTACAGCCCACACAGCTTTGCTCATTATGAGTTGCGGGTATGGCACTGGCATGCTGGGCCATTTTACCGCCCGGCGAGGCAAACCCCATGGCCAAATTCTTAATGGCTCCGCCATAGCCGGCACTGCCGTGCCCCTTAAAATGCGAATAAATAATATAGCTGTCGTAATTGGCAAAATGGCTGCCTGTTTTCACCTTGGTGTAGTGTTTTAAGCCGTCCACCTTATATTCCGACTCACCGTCAGCGTCCAGTATATCTATGGGAGCAAAGGTAAACCCGTGCTCTTGTGCTAAGGCTATGTGGCTGGGAGTGTATCGCCTTTTACCTACATACAGTACATTAGTTTCCACCAAAGTAGGATGTACTCTTTCTACCAATGGTACCAACAAGGCAGGATTCAAATAGTTTTGGTTCCCGTCCTCACCAAAATGCACCTTCAGGCCTATTTTGCCTTGCATATTCACGCCCATGGCTTCGTACAACTTCAATATATTATCAGGTGTAATATCTTTACAAAAATACACTACCGACACGCCCTTGGGTGCCCGGTAAACAGGTGCCTGCTGAGCCCGCATATAGCCTGCTATGCAGCACATTACGACCAATACTAATACTATTTTTTTCATTTTTTTATTTTTTATATTTACGGACGCAAAGGTACACTTTTTTTTGCTCATTATACGCTATTTAATTGGCACTTATTACAAAAAAATATGTTGTACCTGTTTATACCCGTTTGTGATAGAAAAAAAAATGCTACCTTTGCACCTGTTACACATAGGTTACCTACATGAAATGTGCTGATAAAGCGACGGTTTATTATAACAACACCTGTATATGCACGGTTACAACCTGTTCCATGGCATATTCCACGCCCACATCACATGCCATTATACAGGCATTGCACGGCAGCCGGGTACAATTACGCAGACACCACCTGCCGGCTTGTACCATAGCAGTAAATAAGCTGCCATGCCCCATGTGCGTATCGGCCATGCTTCAGGCACATATCACCACCGTTACCTATAATAATAACATAACAGATATTACACCATTAACATTTGAACGTATAAAATAACCTATATGGATACAATATTAAGCGGCATACGTCCCACCGGTAATTTACACTTAGGCAACTATTTTGGTGCGGTAAAGAACTTTGTAAAAATGCAATATGAAAACCACTGCTATTTCTTTATAGCAGATTATCACTCACTCACCACCCATCCGCACCCGCAAAATTTGCAGCAGAGTGTAAAGCAGATACTGGTGGAATACCTGGCCTCGGGCATAGACCCTGAAACAGCCACCATATACGCCCAAAGCGACCTGCCTGAAACGGTGGAGCTATACCTGTTTCTTAATATGAACGCCTATTTGGGTGAGTTGGAACGCTGTGCCTCATTTAAGGACAAAGTAAGGCAGCAGCCTAATAATGTGAATGCAGGCCTGCTCACCTACCCCACTCTTATGGCCGCTGACATACTCATACATAATGCCGACAAAGTACCTGTAGGCAAGGATCAGGAACAACATTTGGAAATGACCCGCACCTTTGCCAACAGGTTCAACAATATGTACGGAGTGAACTATTTTAAGGAGCCTCAGGCTTATAATTTTGGCGAAAATCTGGTAAAAATACCCGGCTTAGACGGCAGTACCAAAATGGGAAAATCCACCGGTAATGCCATATTTCTTAACGATGAGCCGGAGGTAATACGCAAAAAAATAATGAAAGCCAAAACGGATGCCGGTCCCACCATGGAAAATCAGGAACGGCCTCAGGAAATTGTCAACCTGTTCACCATTATGCAACATGTGAGCAGTGCTGATACCTACGCCTTCTTCAATGACGCCTACAATCACTGTAACATACGCTATGGTGACATGAAAAAGCAATTGGCGGAAGATGTTATACAATTCTGTACGCCCATACGTGAACGCATAACTGAAATTGCAGCCAATGACGAATACCTCAACAAGGTTCGCCAATTAGGGGCCGAAAAGGCCCGCATAAGTGCCGCTAAGACCATACGTGAAGTACGAGAAATAATAGGTTTCAAATACTAACCCCCTTCTTACGGCATCAAAAAAGAGATGGCTATGTAGCCATCTCTTTTTTTTTATATATCACTTGTGCTACTTACGCAGCAAAAACTGCTGTAGTACTATCATCAGCCACAATCGGTTATACATATAAGTATGACCGGAGCGGAATTGTTGTACATACTTATTTACCACATTCCATTGTAGTATCCCTGTACGCTCCACGGCGTTACGGCTAAGCATGGTATCAATCAAATAGCCCAATTCACCTTGCAGCCATCGCTGTAGCGGCACGCTGAATCCCCACTTGGGCCTTTCCATCATGTCCTTCGGCACATAATCATACAACACCTGCTTGAGCAAATATTTGCCTTCACCATTATGCCAACGCCATTGCAATGGCAAACTATAAGCATATTCCACTATATCCTGCTCCAAAAAAGGCACTCTTACCTCCAACGAATAATGCATGGACGCCCTATCTGCCTTCACCAGCAGGTCATCAGGTAAATAGTAATAAAAATCATATAATGCCTGCCGTTCTTCTGCGGTAGCAGCCATGGCATTTACCTTTTCTTCATTAATAGTACAGGTAGTAACAGGTATAAGCAGTGAGGTTATTTCTTTTTGACTAAAGCAAAACTGCTCTTGGGAAAATATATGGCTTTTCATGCGGCTGCGATTCGGCACCCGCATAAGCCGGGCTACACGCTGCTCTCTGTTACCTCCGCAAGCCAACATCCATGATATAGGATATCGCATGGCATATAGGCAGGGATGTGCCAGGCGATGTGCCCATGTGTAGGCACCATACCCCATAAACAGCTCGTCACCGCCATCACCCGACAGGGCCATGGTTACATGCTGCCGCGTCATATGTGAAAGCAACATAACGGGTATAGCCGATGAGTCGGCATAGGGTTCATCATACACCTGCAGCAATGAGGGTATTATATCTATAGCATCATGCTCATTTACATATAATTCATGATGACACGTGCCCAATTTTTTGGCCACTTTGGCAGCATATCCGGCTTCATTATGCACATCATAAAAGCCTATGGAAAAAGTATTCACAGGAGTAGCCGATATAGACTGTGCCACAGCCGTAATAACAGATGAATCCACACCTCCGCTCAAAAAACTTCCCATGGGTACATCACTATACATGCACTGCTCTACCGTATGCTCCAATAGTGTTTTTAAATGCTGACGTGCAGCATGTTCATTATGCTTAGGGGCATTATTACCGGTTACAGGCAGCTGCCAATAGGAATACACAGCTAAGTTATGACCGTCATATTCGGCATAGCTTCCTTGTGGAAACTTATATATATGCTCATATATGGTAAGCGGTGCCGGAATATACGCCGTATATAAATAATGATTAATGGCAGCGGTACTCACGGAAAGCTTACGGCTTATTGCGGGTAAAGCCGTAATAGCCTTAAGCTCCGAGGCAAATACCAGTGTATTATCATGCAGGTAATAATACAAAGGCTTAATACCCACTCTGTCTCTATACATATACAGCATACGAGTGCAGGTATCATATATGGCTATGGCAAACATGCCTTTTAAATGAGTTACAAATTCTTTGCCATAATACATAAAGGCAGCCAGCACAACCTCGGTATCAGACTGTGTACGCCACTTATAAGCAGTAAAGTGCTGCTCCAAATACTGACGCAACACCTTATAATTATATATTTCACCATTATACACCATTACGTATCGTCCGCAGGGCGATATCATGGGTTGGTTGGCACTTGAAGACAAGTCTATAATACTCAACCTTCGCTGCCCCAAGCTCACATTATAGTCGGTATAGCTGCCTTCCGCATTAGGGCCCCTATGTGCCAGCGCCTGCGTCATTATACGCACATCAACATGTGCCGATGCCAACTCGGCACTATAATACCCTGCTATACCACACATTATGCTATAAATTAATCACATACTTCTGTTTGAACTACACGGCCTAAGGTATCATAATAGGTCCATGTACCGGTTTTAACGCCATTTTTATACGTTCCCTTATAAAATACCTTGCCGTTAGGATGCCATACGGTATATTTACCCTGTAACTTACCGTTTTCGTAAGTACCCTGACTGTTTTTTTTCCCGTTTTCATACCAAGAAGTCCATTTACCGTCTCTACGGGTGAACTCATCATAGGTACCCTCTATGTATTTTTTTTCTTCGGGAAAAAAATGGGTTTCCTTATATAACTGCTTTTTACCGTTATCATTTACTATATATACCTGTTCCATTTTAGGCTTGCCGTCAGCATAGGATGCCAGCACTACCTTCTCTTCATTTTGGTGCCCGCATGATAACAGCATTATGGCCCATAACAACAAAGCCGAGCCTCCAACTTTAGTTTTCATTATTAATGTGATTTTTTGTAGGCATTATTCAGTTCTTCTATTACCTCCCCGGTAATATCAAAGGTAGGATTAGCACACACTATGGCAGATCCTTTTGCGGTAGCAAATACATAATCGGCCTTGTACTTACGGTCATTCACCCTTTGTGTAGCATTAATAATAGAATCGGTAATTTCACTTTGCACCGATGCTTCTTTATTGGCCAATATGGTGGTATAACGGCTTTCCAAATCCTGCAAATCCTGCTGTTCACGAGCCAAATCACGCTCGGCATTCTGCATTTGAGTTTGGGTAAGCACCTGATTTTGCACGTTAATTTGATAATTTTGCACCTTGGTTTGAAATGCGTTATATTTACCCTGCATTTCTTTGGTGTATTTATCCGATTCGGCTTCAAGGTCAGCCTTGAGCAAGGCTACCAACTCAAAATATTCCAATATGGAATCATTATTCACTGTGAGTATAATACCTGTATAATCCTGCCCTTCGGGCAAAACCACGGCTTTATTATTCCGCGTAAAATGCAATATAAACAAAGCTATTACAGCCAATATAAGCACTATGGTAAGTACCCAATGCAGGCATTTACAACAGCACTTGTGCGACTTACAGCTTGGGGTATCCTGTGCGGGTTTCTCAGGTGCTTCCGGCACATTGGCAGCCTCATTTTCTATATTTTCTACCTGTTCTTCTTCCTGTTTTACTTCGGGTATTATGGTATCTTTTTCTGCTGTGGTATTGCCTTCTTCTTCCATATTGGCAGCCAGTTGCTCGTTTACAAAAACAAAATTTTCCATTTAATGTATCTATTTTTTTTATTATATATTAATTTCCTTTATCCGATAAGAATTTAATACGCATTATACGTATTTCATCCATGGTGTATTCGTCTTCGCCCAATTCACGTATAGCCTGCTCTACCGAATCCTGCTCGCTATTACTCAAATAATCTAATATTTCCTCGCGATGATATACATCTATGCATTCTTCTATGTAATAATCCAGGTTCAACTTGGTACCGGACATTACTATACGCTCTATTTCGGCTATAAGCTCACTCAGGGTCATATTTTTAGATATGGCTATATCTTCCAATGGTATACGACGGTCAATATTTTGAATAATATCCACCCTTTGTTTCGACTTATTCACCACTGTTTTCACCACTATATCCTGAGGACGCTCTATTTCATTATCTTCTACGTATTTACGTATAAGATCAACAAACGGCTGACCATATTTTTGGGCTTTGCCCTCACCTACTCCTGTTATTTTTTTCATTTCTTCCAAGGTGACAGGATACTGATTACACATATCCTCCAATGACACCTCCTGGAATATTACATAGGGAGGCAGGTTTTCATGCTTGGCCATGTCCTTTAATAAGTCCTTCAGCATGGCAAACAGCACTTTATCTACCGCACCGCCTTTTTGTGAAGGCACCATATCACCGCCATCATCATCGTCATCATCATCATATTCTTTTTCCAGTACCACCATTATAGGATAGGGCTTTTTAATATACTTTTCACCTTCCTTGGTAAGCTTGAGCACGCCGTAGTTCTCCAAATTTTTGTCCAATAATTTTTCAAACATGGCCTGCTGTATTAATGACGACCAAAACTTTTCGGTCATATCTTTACCTTCACCATAGCAGCTCAATTCATTGTGTTTGTATTTTTTAATATCAGCGGTGAGGTTACCCATGAGCACATTTACTATGTACTTTTCTTTAAACTGCTGTTTCATTTCCTTTACGGCACCCAGCAGACATTGCATATATTCATGCCCGTCCTCTTTATGCTTATTACGCACGCAATTATCACAATTACCGCAATTATCCTGATCATAAGCTTCACCAAAATAATACAGCAAATGACGACGACGACACAGCTGGGATTCGGCATAAGTGGCCGTTTCGGCCAATAACTGCTTAGCTATTTCCTGCTCGGCCATAGACTTACTTTTAGCCAGCTTTTCAAGCTTTTGTAAATCACCATACGAATAGTAGGCTATACATATAGCCTCACCGTCATCACGACCGGCACGCCCTGTTTCCTGATAATAGCCTTCTAAACTTTTAGGCATGTCATAGTGTATTACATAGCGTACATCCGGCTTATCTATACCCATACCAAAGGCTATGGTAGCCACTATTACATCTACCTCTTCCATAAGGAATTTATCCTGATTTTCAGCCCTTACGGCTGCGTCTAAGCCGGCATGATAAGGCAAAGCCTTAATATTGTTCACCTGCAAAAATTCGGCGAAATCCTCTACCTGCTTACGGCTAAGGCAATATATTATACCCGATTTACCACTGCGCTCATGTATAAAACGGACTATATCCTTATCTACATCAGCCGTTTTTTCACGTACTTCATAGTACATATTGGGCCTGTTAAACGAAGCCTGAAATACATCGGCATCCAGCATGTTCAGGTTCTTTTGTATATCATGACGCACCTTAGGTGTGGCCGTGGCCGTAAGTGCCATAATGGGCACATCCTGCTCCAAATCGGTAACTACCTGACGTATTTTTCGATATTCCGGCCTGAAATCATGCCCCCACTCCGATATACAATGGGCCTCATCTACTGCCACAAACGATATTTTAAGCTGCTTAAGCATGGCCAAATTTTCCGGCTTTACCAATGACTCGGGCGCCATGTAGAGTAACTTGGTTTTACCTGCACTTAAATCAGCCTTTACGGCTAACTGCTCCGCCTTATTTAAGGTGGAATTATATACGTGCGCTATAGCAGGATCCTGTGAATGACTGCGTATAGCATCTACCTGATTCTTCATTAATGCTATAAGGGGTGATACTACTATGGCCGTGCCATCCATAATAAGGGCAGGCAACTGATAACACATGGATTTACCACCACCTGTAGGCATAATTACAAACGAATTTCTGCCTTCCAATACGCTACGAATTACTGCTTCCTGGTTCCCTTTGAAATGCTCGAAACCAAAAAATTTTTTCAACTTATCCCGTAGGTCTATACTTGTTTTTTTTGCCATAATCAACTCTCCGTTTACGTACATTAATATTCTACGTAACGCAAAGGTATAAAAAAACACTTATACCATGATACGCCTAAACGCATTTTTTTTCAAAAAAAATCGTAAAATACTTATTATCAATAAGAATAAATATAAAAAATTTTTTAACCGTTTTTCTTTCATTTTATACAATATTAATATTCAATCATTTAATGAAAATACAGGATTTTTTTTTTTGTCTTTTTCTTCACAAAAACCGGGAATTGGGAAGCAAATATCACTTTTTTATCATAAGAAAGCTCCAAAAGCGTGAACGCAGGAATAGGAAAAATGAAGATTACAAACTAAAAACAGGTTTCCACATTCGCTGAATTATGAAACTTTGCTGTAAGGCAGGTATAATTACAAATATACCCCTACGTGTATAACAAAAAAATAATGACAATGTTAATAATATGATTAATAATTTATATCATATATTTATGGCTAAAATAGTTTATTTTTATAACACAATAAAAATTGACACTATATGACAAAATTTATTTATACAGCATTGTAATACACACTTTTACACAACACATTTTTTTATATTACAGGCATTAACAGGCATAAAAAAGGCGACATGTACCTGTGTACATATCACCTTAAAAACATTGCAATAAATACTTATTTTACAGGGACATTCTTCAATGTTTCCACCATAAATTTCCAGAATTTTTCTACACTTTCTATATTCACTTTTTCATCGGGTGAATGGGGATGTGAAATGGTAGGACCAAATGATATCATATCCCAATTAGGATACATACCACCCAGCAAACCGCATTCCAATCCGGCATGAATAGCTTTAATTTCAGCCGGTTTGCCAAACATATCCTGATATATTTTCAACATAGTTTTCAATATAGGTGATTCCATATTGGGTTTCCAGCCGGGATAAGCACCGGTTAAGGTAATTTCGGCACCTGCCATTTCGGCTATAGCTATCATTTTTTCACCTACAGCTTCTTTGGCACTATCTACCGAGCTACGCAATAAGCATTTCATTTGCATTTCACCGTTTTCGGCTTTTAATACGGCTAAGTTGGTAGATGTTTCTACCAGGCCGGGCATAGAATCACTCATACGCATTACGCCGTTAGGCATAGCAAATACCATATTCACCATACGAAGCTGATCTTCTTTGGTAATTACCTGCTTTGGAGTATCGGTTTTTTCTATGGTTAACACGGCTTCAGGTTCTACGGCTGAAAATTCATTAATCATTACAGTTCTAAAGGTATTGCACAAGGTAACCAATGCATCATATTGGTCAGCGGGAACGGCTGCTACCACAAATGCTTCACGCGGTATGGCATTACGCAGGCTGCCGCCATCTATAGAGGCTATACGTATGTCACAGGCCTGCATACATTTTTTCATCAGTCGGTTAATAAGTTTATTGGCATTAGCACGACCCAAATTAATATCCATACCGGAGTGACCGCCCTTTAAGCCCGTTAAGGATATTTTTACACCCTGCATATTGGCAGGAGTGGGCATTTCGTTATATTTCATGGAAATATTGGCATCTAATCCGCCGGCACAACCCACATAGAGCTCGCCTTCGGTTTCGGAATCCAAATTCATGAGTATATCGCCTTTGAACATGCCGGGCTTAAGGCCGAAAGCACCTGTCATACCGGTTTCTTCATCTATGGTAACCAATACTTCTATAGGACCATGTTCTATATCATTTGATTCCAATACGCTGAGTGCGGCTGCACAACCTATACCGTTATCAGCACCCAATGTGGTACCATTGGCACTTACCCAACCGTCGGGGCGAACTACCAATTCTATAGGATCTTTGGTGAAATCATGCACTTTATCACTGTTCTTTTGAGGAACCATGTCAATGTGTCCTTGAAGTATTACTCCTTTACGATTTTCCATACCCGGAGTAGCAGGCTTGGAAAATATAAGGTTACCAATGCTGTCCTTTTTAACATCAATGTTACGTTCTTTAGCCCAATCCATTAAAAAAGCCACTACTTTTTCTTCATGCTTGGAAGGGTGTGGAATGCTGCAGATATTTCTGAAATTATTCCACAATACTGCCGGTTTCAAGTTTTCTGTACTCATATTCATATTGTTTTATGTTATTTTTATCTTATTTATAATGTATAAGGCTATGCCTTAAAAAAAACAATAAACCTCATTATCAACTATTTACTGTGTATTTTACAATTTTTATCATATTTTGTGTAACCTTTTAGCATGGTATTACGTTAAAGCATACGTTGATAAGATACAACAGATACAAAATTGTTAATGAGTTATACGGTTCACGTGATGTGAACCGTATTTTTTTATTCGCTCATGTGAAAATATTGACGCAATGCGGCCACATAATCCAATTTTTCCCACGGGTAAAAGTCCACTACCTTAAATATATGCTCCTTACCGTCAATTATACGGGTATATGTGCTGTTATCCTTATAGAATACTTCTACTTCACCGGCATATGATGTTATGCCGAAATGCTTGCGGGCTGCGGTAACAAAATAGATAGGATTAGTAAGACCAAAACGCTCTATAATACCATAAGGGGTAAGGTCAAATAAGGAGGCTACGGCCTTAGCTATTTCACTATTGGGGACCTTTTTGCCGTTGGTATCGGTAATTTTGGTAGTACCCTTGGTGTCAATGAATATGCTCACCGGCTCGGCTACGCCTATGGCGTATGATACTTGTACCATACACTCTTTAGCTATGCCGGCAGCTACTATATTTTTAGCAATATGCCGGGCGGCATAACTGGCCGAACGATCTACCTTAGAAGCATCTTTACCCGAAAAAGCACCGCCTCCGTGAGGACACATACCTCCATAAGAATCCACTATGATTTTACGACCGGTAAGCCCCGTGTCACCGTGAGGACCGCCTATGACAAATTTTCCGGTAGGGTTTACATATAATTTATAATTAGTGTTAAACAACTTGCGTACATGTGTAGGCAACTTTCGACGCACCGCCGGAATAATAATATTCACCACATCATTTTCTATTACCTTACGCATGGCCTCTTCATCACCCATAAAATCATCGTGCTGGGTAGAAAATACCAATGTATTAATACCTATAGGCTTGCCTTTGTCAGTAAATTCCATGGTAACCTGTACCTTGGCGTCAGGACGCAAATACTTCATTCTTCTACCCTCTTTACGTACCTTAGTAAGCTCGGCTATAAACCTGTTAGCCAAATCTATGGTGTAAGGCATGTAATTATCCATGTCAGAGCAGGCATACCCGAACATCATACCCTGGTCACCTGCTCCCATTTTTTTATCTTCTTTACGGTCCACGCCCCTGTTAATATCAGGCGACTGCTCATGTATAGCCGATATTACTCCACAGGAATTACTTTCAAACATATATTCACCCTTGGTGTAACCTATTTCTTTTATAACATCACGTGCCGTTGACTGCACATCTACGTAGGCTTCGGTTTTTACCTCGCCCGCACATATAACCAAACCCGTGGTAACCAATGTTTCACATGCTATCTTGGATTTGGGATCTCTTCTTAAAAACTCATCCACCAAAGCATCGGATATTTGATCCGCCACCTTATCGGGATGCCCCTCTGATACTGATTCAGATGTTAATAAATACGACATATTATATATATAGTTTATTAAAAATACCCCATTATAACGAACTACTCATTTTTTTATTGTGTTATTTTGGCAAAAAAATTCATTTTTTTGCCGTTTTTTTTATTTTTTATTGTAATTAACTATCAACCTTGATGTTACAAAATAACACATATACAGATACATATACCAAACAAATAAAATATATGATTGTAATTCAATATATTACATATAAAATTAAAGATAAATATAAGTCTCACAAAAAATATAGTTGCAGGCATATAATTTTAATGTATAAAATAGTGTGAATAGAAAAAAATATTGTATTTTTGCAGTTTGTAAAAAAAAGACAACATATATTATGAACGATTTCCAAAAAGACATTATTGGCGGTATTCCTTCACAGCTGCCCGAATTGCAGCCGTACGATACCACTATCAATCACGCTCCCAAGCGTAAGGACATACTCACTAAAGCCGAAAAAAAATTAGCCATTCGTAATGCTTTGCGATATTTTGCACCCGAGCATCATGCTTTTTTGGCCAAAGAATTTGCAGAAGAGCTTCACAAATACGGACGTATATACATGTACAGGTTACGTCCAAGCTACCCTATGTATGCCCGCCCTATAGATGAATATCCTGCCAAATGCAAGCAGGCTGCAGCCATTATGCTTATGATACAGAACAATTTGGATCCTGCAGTAGCACAGCACCCGCACGAGCTCATTACCTACGGCGGCAATGGTGCCGTATTCCAAAATTGGGCTCAATACCGCCTGGTAATGAAATATTTATCGGAAATGACCGATGAACAAACCCTGGTAATGTACAGCGGACATCCCATGGGATTGTTTCCTTCACATAAGAATGCTCCCCGCGTGGTAGTAACTAACGGTATGGTTATACCTAACTACTCCAAGCCTGATGACTGGGAACGGTTTAACGCCATGGGCGTAAGCCAATACGGCCAAATGACTGCCGGCTCCTACATGTATATAGGTCCGCAGGGCATAGTACACGGCACCACCATCACCGTGCTGAATGCAGCCCGTAAGCTGGGTGGCGGCACCGCAGGCAAGCTGTTCATTACCGCCGGCCTTGGCGGCATGAGCGGTGCTCAGCCTAAAGCAGGCAATATAGCCGGCGTAGTATCCATTACCGCCGAAATCAACCCATCCGCTACCCAAAAACGCTATCAGCAGGGCTGGGTTGATGAAGTACATGATAATTTGGATACCCTATTTGCACAGGTGAACACCTACCGTACCAAAAAAGAAAAACGTTCCTTTGCCTATCAGGGTAACGTGGTGGACCTGTGGGAATACTGCGTAAGCCATAATATACAGGTGGACCTGGGCTCAGACCAAACCTCCCTGCATAATCCATGGGCAGGCGGATACTACCCTGTGGGCGTAAGTTTTGAAGATGCTAAGGTAATGATGGCCGACAAGCCCGCCGAATTCAAAGCCAAAGTACAGGAAAGTCTGCGTCGTCAGGTGGCAGCCATTAATAAGCTCACCGCCAAAGGCATGTACTTTTTTGACTATGGTAATGCATTCCTGCTGGAATCCGGCCGCGCCGGCGCCGATGTAATGAATGCTGAAGGCACAGGCTTCCGCTACCCTTCATACGTGCAGGATATTATGGGCCCCATGTGCTTTGATTACGGATTTGGCCCCTTCCGCTGGGTGTGCACCTCCGGCAAACCTGAAGACCTGGACGTTACCGACCACCTGGCCATGGATGTACTGGAAAACATAGCCCAAACAGCCCCTGCCGAAATACAACAACAAATGCGTGATAACATACAATGGATTAAAGGTGCTAACGAAAACCACCTTGTGGTAGGCTCTCAGGCCAGAATACTGTATGCCGACTGCGAAGGCCGTACCAAAATAGCCGCCGCCTTCAATGAAGCCATTAAAGACGGACGCCTGTCGGCACCCGTAGTACTGGGCCGTGACCACCACGACGTATCAGGTACCGATTCCCCATTTAGAGAAACTTCCAATATATACGATGGTTCCTCCTTTACCGCCGATATGGCCATACAAAATGTAATAGGAGACTCTTTCCGCGGCGCCACCTGGGTGAGCATACATAACGGCGGCGGCGTAGGCTGGGGCGAAGTGATTAATGGAGGCTTTGGTATGCTGCTTGACGGTAGCGAAGAATCAGACAAACGCTTACGCATGATGCTCTATTGGGACGTAAATAACGGCATAAGCCGCCGCTCATGGGCCAGAAACGAAGGTGCCATGTTCGCTATTAAACGCGCCATGGAAGCCAACCCTCAACTAAAAGTAACCCTCCCTAATATAGTAGATGATGACATTTTAAATAATATAATGTAATACATAAATATATTATACCAACAAAAAGAGCCTTACAAAAAGGCTCTTTTTTTGTATATATTTCAATCATTTTAAGCAAATTATACATTATATCACTAATATACAACACAATACATATACATCTTACTGCAGATCAGCCCTACCATTCCTTAGCAAAACGTATACACAAGTGTTTGAAATCACAATATTTACACTTATCATCTTTATAATTCATACTAAAGGCTTCCTCCTTATTCATCATGTGCTGCTCATAAAACACACGCAACTGCTCTTCAAACACGTTATAAAAATCCTCATCTATATTCACCTTTAATTCCACCGGACGGGTTATGCTTCGCATAGGTATTAATGATACCGACCGCACGGAGCGTTCACCGTGAATACGATGATACATGTAGGCATACATCATCATTTGCAAGGCCTTGGGCTTGTTAATGTCAAATATTTTATCAGGCGGACACGCCTTGCCGTCACTTTCTTCTACCTTGCCCGACTTATAATCCCATATGTCGACCCTGCCCAGTTCATCTATATCTACCCTGTCGGCTATGCCCTTTAGGTGCATGGCACCATAACAGGTAGATATATCACATTGCATATCGGTTTCGGTTTCAAACTGTATGTTTGCGGCGGCATAATGCTCATAAGCGTATTCCACATATTCATACACATAGTCGGCTGTGATGCGTACAAATAGCATATTAACACCGCTTTCCAAATCACAAACGTCATACTGCTTTACAGGTGAATTAACAGGCAGACTCAAGAAAGAGGCCTTTACCTTACTATATACTTCTTCCCTGCTGTATGCATGGGCAAAATGCTCTTTAGCAGCCTCTTCCAACACCATGTGCACCACCGTACCAATATCATTGGCCTGTATATCCAGCTTGTGCTCATCCTGCTGCTCTCCTATTTTGAGCACACGGCTCAAATAATATTGCAGACTGCAATCCCTATAGGTATTTAACGACGAAGGAGAATGCTTCAAATGAGCCATAATAGCCGTTTCCGCATCGGTTTTGTCTACACTTATACAGGCACTATATTGCCCTTGGGGCAACTCATACAGCACCGCATGCTCCTCTATTACTACCAACGGATTATATTCCGTAAGCTCGTTTTTAAGCTGTAGCAAATAGCGGCTGGGAGCACTATCTCCATTTTTTTCATCATTTACATATAATAAATATACATGCTCTGCCCGCTGTAACAAACGATAAAAATAGTAAGCCGTATCGGCATCCTGTGTTTCATCTACAGGCATGCCGTAAGCCCGGCGAACCTCATAAGGTATAAGCCCCTGCACGGCTCTTCCTTTAGGCATAACACCTTCATTCATAGACAGTATTACCACATTATCATAATCCAGAGCCTTGGTTTCACTCATACCCATTATTTGCAAACCGGCTTCATCACGATTACTTTCAAAAGGAATGCTGCAATTAGAAAGATAACTTTCAAACAATAGCCGTAACGATGCCTCATCATGCACCTCTACCTGCGTGAGTAATAACTCTATACGCTGCATGTAATCACTCAAGGCTGCTATATAGCCTTGCTCTGCCCGTGCCTCACTATCTTTGGCACTTATGACACTCAGCTGTGATTCACTCACATGCTGTAGCAGTTGCCGTATGTGCTGTAATAATGCGGGCATGCTGTCCTCACACAATAGAACTTGCCTTAAATAAAAGTACTCCTGCTGCTCTAATAGGGGTTCTATATCCGACTGATAATAATATTTTCGCTGTTTTTTAAGCAAAATGGCTACATCTTCAGCTTTATGGGTCAGCATGCGGACTATGTAAGGATGGCTTAGCAGGGCCTTAATGGAATCACGCTTCCACACCCTAACCGTGTCATTACCGCATTTTTTGCCTTCTATGGACATGTGCAGCAATAAGTCTGTAAGCTCATAAGTAATGGTATTACGCACCGAATAGCCCATGGTTACATTCACATTATTATAAGCATTCCAATCCATAGACTCATACACCATTTGCATTACACTTTCATCGGGCAACACCACAGCCGTGTGGGTCATATTATCGTCATGCAACTCTTGCTTAATGTGCTGAAGCAGGCAGGGCAAATATTTAGCCTGAGCCACCTGCTGCGGTACACTATATATATGAATATGCTTGGGGTTTTGGGCATAATAATTGTTCTTAAACTGTATATCATCCATATGCATGCTTTCCCTTATACGCCGTATACCGTCTCCTGCTTCATACTCCTTATTGTCTACATAATATTCATCGGAGTCAACTATTATATCCAGCATATTATTCTGCTGCAAGGCCTTAAGCAGCACCTGCTCTGCTATTGATAGCCGCTGGCTGCCCACCCACAGCACTTTGGTATAGGGCAAGGCGGCCACTATAGCGTCGGCATGGCCGGCCACATGGCGATACACTGCCCCCTGATAAGCCTTACCGCTACGCAATAAGTAGCTGTTCAAATGAGTATAATATAAGGGCAAATGCTCAAAAAAACGAAGATAACGTGCACCGCTGTAGGCGGAGCCGCTATCCGGCGACCATAAATCTATGTTTTTAATATCATACACATGTTTATATACCTGCTCCATAGGAGCCATACACATGTCTATTTCGTTAAAGTCCTGCAATATAGACTGTGCCTTGCCGGCAAATTCGGAAAAAGGTTCGGCTTCCTGCTGTTCTATATTTCGGTACACCTCATACAAGGCTATCATTTGCTCGTCATAATCAGCATACTGCATTTGCGACAACTTGAGCACAAAATCACCCGAAAACAGGCATTCAGGTGCCAAATAAGGACATGTATAACCGGCAGAAAGCAACTTTCTAAACTGGGAAATGGAGCGTCGGTTAGGCAGTATTACAGCTATTTGTGACAGGCTGCTGCCATATTGCTGTATTACATATTGTGCCGTTTGGGCCAAAAAACTTTCTTTCATAGCATTCATATTTATTATTCCTTATGCTGCGTATCTATACATATAGTTACCGGACCGTCATTTACCAGCTCCACCTGCATATCGGCACCAAATACGCCTGTACGTATGGGCGTGCCTATTTGCAGCTGCAGCTGCTGCACCAAGGCCTCATACACAGGCTTAGCCGTTGCAGGCGCTGCCGCCTGTATGTATGAAGGTCGGTTGCCTTTGGCCGTAGAAGCATATAGTGTAAACTGACTCACCACCATGCACTCTCCGCCTATGGTGTTAATATCGGTATTCATTACTCCATTATCATCATTGAATATACGCAAATGACTTATTTTTTTACACAGCCATTCCACATCGGCCATGGTGTCAGTGTGGGTAATGCCTATTAACACCACCATACCGCTGCCTATAGCGGCATGCACATTGCCATGTATGCTCAGCTTTGCCCCGATTACCCTTTGAATTACAGCTCTCATAGACTATTGTATATGGTCAAAATAAGCATTCAGCACCTGCGTGCCGGCCTTATACGGACTCACTTTTCCTGTGAGCAGGTCATGCTGCAAGGCAGCTATGGCCTGTTTTACCCGGGCGTGGTCATAAAAAGCATCGGTAAGGCTTTCTTTCATGAACACATGAAAACGCTTTTGCCACTGCAAGGTACGGTTACGCTCATAATAGCCGTTTGCCCGGGTAAGGCTGAGGTATTTTTCTATCATTTGCCACACTTCGGCTATGCCTTCATGCTGCAATGAGGATATGGTGTGTGATTCGGGTTTCCACTGTGAATCAGGTAAAGGAAACAGCATTAAGGCATTACGTATTTGTGTGCGGGTAAGCTCGGCCTTCTTCTTATTGTCCCCATCGGCCTTATTAATAAGTATGGCATCAGACATTTCCATAATGCCGCGTTTTATACCCTGCAGCTCGTCACCGGCTCCCGATATCATGAGCATAAGAAAAAAGTCCACCATGTCCTTTACCGCCGTTTCCGACTGCCCCACACCCACGGTTTCTATAATGATGGTGTCAAAGCCGGCGGCTTCACATAATATGAGTGTTTCGGCTGTTTTACGGGCCACACCGCCCAAAGTGCCTGCCGAAGGGGAAGGCCGTATGAAGGCATTTTTATCGGTAGAAAGCGTTTCCATACGGGTTTTATCCCCTAATATACTGCCCTTGGAACGCTCGCTGCTGGGGTCTATGGCCAGCACGGCCACCTTACGCCCTATGGAGGTAAGATACTTGCCAAAAGCCTCTATAAAAGTACTTTTGCCCGCACCGGGCACCCCCGTAATACCTATACGCACCGAAGAACAGGCATGGGCTATACAGGCTTCCAATATGGCCTGCGCCTTTTCATAATCCTTTTTTAAATTACTTTCTATAAGTGTAATAGCACGGCTCAGGAACACCCTGTCACCGCTCACTATGCCGTTTACATATTCTTCTACTGTGTATTCCTGCGGCTTTACTATACCGGCCAAGTGCAAATACGGGTTCACCTGCGAAGGCTGGTCCACCCCGTCCTGCACGTGCAATGCCGACCGGAAATCATGGTTTTGATTCATACCTGTATGCTTATTCTATAAATTGCAAAGATAACACTTAATCCTATATATTTCCCTATTACCCGTCAGTTTTTTTTGTTGAAAAAAAATAATGTACTTTCATACAAAAGCACAAAAAATTGGTGTACTTTTGCATCGTAAAATAAATACGAAAATAATATGAGTAAAAAATTTGCCATTATTATAGGCGGCTGCGGACATAAAGACGGCTCGGAAATACACGAAACCACCATGACCCTATTGGCCATAGAAGAGCACAATGCCACTTATGACATATACGCTCCTAATCGCCTACAGTACCACGTTATTAACCACCTTACCGGAGAAGAAATGCCGGAGGAACGTAACCTTATGACAGAAGCCGCCCGCATAGCCCGCGGCAATATACGCCCGCTGGAAGAACTGAACGTAAAAGAATATGATGCCGTGGTATTTCCCGGCGGCTTTGGCGTAGCCAAAAACTTTTTTACCTATGCCACAGATGGTGTTAACTGCCACGTGTACCCTGATATAGAAAAGGTAATATTAGACACCCGCAATGCAGGCATACCACTTGGAGCTTTGTGCATATCTCCGGTACTGCTTACTAAGGTGCTGGGTAATATTACCACCACCATAGGTAATGATGAACACACCGCCGCTAATATTGCCGCCATGGGCGGGCAAAATATTAACACCGGCACAGGTGAAGTTATTACCGATAAACAGCATAATATATACAGCACCCCATGCTATATGCTACCCACAGGCATTAAAGGCATACACGAATGTGCCTATAACCTTATAGAAGCCATGATAAATAATATGTAAATAATTAATATATAATGAATATGAACATAAAATCCAAACTCATCATTTTTGCCTGTGTACTCACAGGCGTGCAATTATATGCACAAAATGGCGGCATAGATGAAAAAACACTATCCGACCTAAAAGCCTCTTATGATAATAATTCATCTACTAAAGCGTTGCAAACAGCCATTATAGGCAATGACATTAACAAGCTGGCACTCAACCGTAATAATCCTAATGCCCATGACACCTATTTTTCACACAGGGTAATATCCAAAGGCATTACCGACCAAAAATCATCAGGACGCTGCTGGCTGTTTACCGGGCTGAATGTACTGCGTTCTAAAGTAATAGCTAAGCATCATTTGAATGAATTTACTTTCTCGCAAAACTATTGCTTCTTCTATGACCAGCTGGAAAAATCAAATTTATTTCTACAGGCCATAATAGACACCAAAGATAAGGAAATGACCGACAAAACCGTGGAATGGCTGTTCAAAAACCCTATAGGCGACGGCGGACAATTCACCGGTGTGCTTAATATTATTACCAAATACGGCGTGGTACCCGCTGAAGTAATGCCCGAAACCAATAGCAGCAACAATACCTCCCGCATGTCGAATCTGCTATCACTCAAGCTGCGTGAATACGGCTTACAGCTGAGAAATATGGCCGCCAAGGGCGCCAAGACAAACGAGCTGATAGCCCAAAAGAAAGAAATGCTCAAAACCATATATCGTATATTAGCCCTCAATTTGGGTGAGCCCCCCACCACTTTTACCTACACCGAAAAAGACGCCTCGGGCAAGCCCGCTGGCAGCAAAACCTACACTCCGCTATCATTCTATAAGGAATATGTAAATGTGGACATGAGCGACTACGTAATGATAATGAATGACCCTACCCGTGACTACTATAAAGTATATGAAATAGAATACGACCGTCACGTATATGACGGCGGCAACTGGAAATATTTGAATTTGCCCATGGACGAAATAAAACAAATAGCCATAGCCTCCATTAAAGACAGCACCATGATGTATTTTTCATGTGACGTAGGCAAATTCCTCAATAAAGACAACGGATTGCTGGATATTAATAATTATGACTACGCCTCCCTTATGGGTACCACTTTCAATATGGACAAAAAACAACGTATAACTACCTTCGCCAGCGGCTCTTCACACGCCATGACACTGTGCGCCGTGGACATTGACGATAACGGCAACGCCAAAAAATGGATGGTGGAAAACAGCTGGGGACCCTCCTACGGCTATAAAGGCCACCTTATTATGACCGACGAATGGTTTAATGAATACATGTTCCGCGTGGTAGCAGACAAAAAATACATACCTCAGGCCACTCAGGCCATGCTGAAACAAAAATCTATTATGCTCCCGCCATGGGACCCTATGTTTATGCCGGAAGAATAACACATTTTCATGTCATTCGGTTTTTAAAGGTTGTTTATTTTAAAATAAACAACCTTTTTTTTACCCCTTACTTACCCGTATAATCATAAAAAATGCTACCTTTGCACCTACATATCTTCCTCATGCAATATTAAGCGGATACTATTGCATGCTATGGAAGGTATAACCCATAGATTAACTTATAGTTATCCGCACAACGCACATTTTTTTTTAATTATGAACAAAATATCATTCAAAGGAATTATGGTCATGGTAATTATTGCAGCCATTGTTATTTTAGGTCTCATGTTTGGCATGCCCATGTACAATGTATGGCAACAGGAAATGACAGGTAGAGCCGAATTTTCACGTGCAGAACAAAACAGAAAAATAAAAGTGGAAGAAGCCCGTGCCGAAAAAGAAAGTGCCTCATTTAGAGCCGAAGCTGAAATTATCCGCGCCGAAGGCGTGGCTAAAGCCAACGAAATTATAGGCGGCAGCCTTAAAGATAATAAGGACTACCTCACCTACCTGTGGATACAAGCCCTGTATGATGAAAGTAACTCCGTAATTTACGTCCCCACCGAAGCCAATTTACCCGTATTGGAAGCTTCCAGAATACATAATATTAAATAGTTAACAATTATATCATTAACTATAATTTAAGTCAAAAAAGTCGTTTTTTGTAATTTTACATTTTTGCATGAAAAGACATAATATATTATTCATTATTACACTGTTAGCTTGCTGTGTAGTAGCCAAAGGACAGGAATTTAAAAAACATTTCAAACCTTACACACTACGTATCAATTATTTGCACACCGGTGATGTAAATTCCGACACCTACACTTTTTCCTCCTACACATTGCAGGGACCATGGTGTAAATCATACATTAACCTTATAGATACCTTTGAATACGGTAACCAAAAAGTGGAAATATATGACATGTCCACACACACCCTGCTTTACCGCTACACCTACAATACCCTTATGAGCGAATATCGCACCACCGAAGCCGGCCGCACCACGGCCAAAACATTTGAAGAATGCGTAATGGTACCTCAGCCTAAGGTGAATGTAAAAATAGTATTTTATACCCGCAAGCAGGGCATGCAATATGAGGAAAAATATGTGTTGCTGTACAATGCTAAACAAAAGCTTACTGTTAATAAGGCCATGTGCAAATATGAAAACCTGCACACGGGTGCCCATAACACCCACGCCTACGACCTTGTAATTATACCCGAAGGCTATAGCATACAGGACAGTGCCAAGCTTAACACCGATATACACCGCTGTGCCAATGCCATACTCAACTGCAGCCCATATAAGGAAAACGCTCACAGACTCAATATACGCGCCCTGCTGAGCTATTCCGCCCAGTCAGGCATATCCCGTGACAAAGATAGTAGCGACATACGTAATACGGTTCTTGGAGCTTCGTTCTATACCTTGGGCACCGAACGCTACCTTATGCTTGAAAATGTGTGGAAAATGCATGACCTATGCGCTCAGATCCCCTACGAAGCCATACTCATTATGTGTAACACACCCAAATACGGTGGCGGTGGCATATACAACTGGTATGCTACCGTATCGGATAACCAATACTTCAATTTTGTATGCATACACGAGCTGGGGCACAGCATGGCCGGCTTGGCCGATGAATACTACACCTCAGAGGTGAGCGTGCAGGACTTTTACCCCGAAGGCACCGAGCCTGCCGAGCCTAATATTACCAGTATGGTACACTTTGACCGCAAATGGCAAAATATGCTGGACACACATACCCCCGTGCCAACTCAGGTGAATGAAGATACACCGGAGCTGCTGGGTGTATATGAAGGTGCCGGCTACTGTGACAAAGGGCTGTACCGCCCATGGCCGCACTGTAGCATGAAGGACATAGTTTACAATCATTTTTGCCCCGTGTGCGTGCGGGCATTTAATGCCATGTTCGACTTCACCACCAAATAAACACATAAATATTTTTTTACCACACAATAAAAAACGGGATTTTTTAAGAAAAATCCCGTTTTTTATTCATTTTCACCGGCTTCATCCATGGGCGGCATGTCCCACAAAAAGTTATTATAAGGATATATTTTCACATGTATGCGTTTTACCTCATCATATACCAGTTTCTTCAACTCCTGCATATTGGTTTTATGCTTAGCCGATATAAATATGGCCGGATATTTACACTTATTCATCCACGTACGCTGCAACTCCTGCAAGGATATATTCTCTCGGGTACGCTCGGTAAGGTCATCAGCCTCTTTTTCTACCCAACTATAATTATCTATTTTGTTAAATATCATAATAGTAGGCTTGTCGGCAGCTCCTATTTCACATAGGGTTTGCTCCACCACCTCTATTTGTGATTCAAAATCAGGATGCGATATATCCACCACATGTAATAACAAATCGGTTTCTCTCACCTCATCTAAGGTGGACTTAAACGATTCTATAAGCCCGTGCGGCAATTTACGTATAAACCCCACCGTATCGGACAACAAAAAAGGCAAATTATCAAATACCACCTTGCGTACCGTGGTATCCAGGGTGGCAAACAACTTGTTTTCGGCAAAGACCTCCGATTTGCTTATTAAATTCATAAGCGTGGACTTACCCACATTGGTATATCCTACCAGGGCCACACGTACATATTGGCCTCTATTGCTTCTTTGGGTTGCTTTTTGCCTGTCTATTACCTTCAGCCTTTCTTTCAGCAATGACATACGCTGACGTACTATACGGCGGTCGGTTTCTATTTCCTTTTCACCGGGGCCTCGCATACCTATGCCGCCTCGCTGCTTTTCCAAGTGCGTCCACATACCGGTAAGCCTTGGCAAAAGGTACTCGTATTGAGCCAATTCCACCTGTATTTTGGCATGTGCCGTTTGTGCCCTGTAGGTGAATATATCCAATATAAGCCTGGTACGGTCTATTACCTTACACTTATGCAAACATCGTTCTATATTTCTGGTTTGCGAAGGAGATAATTCATCATCAAATATAATAGTGTTTATTTCATGCTCTTCCACATATTGGGCTATTTCCTCCAGCTTACCAGAACCTATATAGGTACGAGGGTCAGGATAGGGCAAGGCCTGTATGTACCGCTTTACCTCCTTACCGCCGGCCGTTTCGGCCAAAAATGCCAACTCATTCAAATATTCATGCGTAAGGTCCGCATTTTGACTGGAACGCACCAATCCTACCAATACTACCGGTTCTAAATAATCATCTGTATTCATTGCTTGCAAAGGTAACACTTTTTTATCACACTACAAGGTCATGTCCGTCCTTTTTCACACCCCAGTGTTCACTTATTATGCTTAACAGACCATAAACGATACATTTTTTTTGCTATCTTTGCCATTTTATACATAGTAACCATGACATACAATAATACCTATCATATAAATTCATATAGCATTAACCACAAGCAGGCATTATCCATAGACAAGCTATTCATGTTCATGCAGGAAACAGCCTTACAGCATGCGGCTTCCCACCATTTTGGCTGGCACCACCTTAAGGAAAAACAGCAATTGTGGGTGCTGTCAAAAATGGAAGCGGATATACTGCGATTTCCCCTATGGAATGAAAGCATAAAGGTGGAAACATGGGCAAAAAAAGCCGAATTACTGTCTGCCTACCGTGACTTCTGCATCACTGATGAACAAACACACCTCATAGCCGCTGCCACCTCCGCATGGCTTATATTGGATGCCACCACCCATAAGCCGTTAAGTATGGAACATTATGAACAGTACTTTCCCACCTGCCCGCAAAGGCAAGCCCTGCAACACAAACCCTGCCGTATTAGCATGCCCGCCTTCCCGCCCGCCACTATCAGCAAAGAACGACAGGTATATGCCTCCGATATAGATATTAACTGCCACGCTAATAATACACAATATATCCGCTGGGCCATGGATGCCATTCCATGGACATACTCCCAATATCACCATTTACGCCACATAGGCATTAATTTTAATAGCGAAGCCCTGTGTGAAGATATGTTCATAGTGCGTACCGCACAAAATGACAATACTTTCACCCAGCAAATAGTGCGAACCTCTGATAACAAAATACTGGCTCATGTATGCAGCACTTGGGAACAGGATATATAACCATATAACCATATAATTATCAAATAAATACAAAATAAAACCACAAAAGCAAAAAAAAAGACCCCCAACCGCTGTTTAGTACATAAAATATGTTTATCTTTGCTTGTTTGTACCACACAAAAAGAATTAACACATAATAGCACATGAATCACTCTGACAATAAGGACTATAACCAACATAAACAGCAACATGAGTTGCTCTCGTCCCGCATACGTTCGGGGCGCAGAACCTATTTTTTTGACCTTAAATCATCACGCACTGAAGAAATTTACCTCACCATTACCGAAAGTAAACGTTGCTATGATGATAAAGAGGACATGTCCTTCTTTGAAAAACATAAAATATTCATTAATAACTATGACATTGTAGCCTTTCATGAGGAGCTGGGTAAAATAATACAGGATATGCAGGCTCGTAATCTTTTGGGCGAAGCCCCTAAAGATTACCACCATCACACCTGTGAAGAAAACACGAATGACATAGACTTTTAACCTTTCTCACGCACCTGTATACATGAGTAAAATATCCGTTATTATCAAACGTGAATATCTGCAAGCTGTTAGAAAAAAATCGTTTGTGGTAATGACCATATTGGGACCTATAATATTTGCAGCCCTCTGCATAGTGCCCGTATTACTTTCCTTATATGATAACACCTCCACCACCATAGCCGTAGCCGACGAATCAGGCATATTTCGGCATTTGAACCACGCCACCGATAAGGATATACACTATATATATGTACAAGAAGACCTTTCACAGCTAAAAACCGACCTGCTACATAAAAAATACGATGCCATACTCTACATTCCCTATGACCCTATAAGTGTGGGTGGCATGGTATATTCCCACACCGGCCTTAATACCGGCGTTATGTCCAATATTCTTGGTGCCATGAAAAGTAACCTTACCGATGCCATACTCATATCCGATTTTAATATAGCCCGTGATTCCTTACAGCGATACATTAATCAGCATACCGATAGAATTTCACTGGGCTATACTCATATAGATAAAAACGGCATGGAAGAATCCCGCGACGGTCACCTGCGTGAAATTCAAATGATAACAGGCCTGGTAGCCGGCCTGCTCATATACATATTCATATTCATGTACTGCTCCACCGTATATAGAGGCGTGCTGGAAGAAAAAACCAATCGTATAGTGGAAATTATAGTGTCATCGGTAAAACCCATACAGCTCATGACGGGCAAAATTATAGGTGTGGCGCTTATAGGGCTTACACAATTGGCCTTATGGATAGTGTTCACGGGTATTATATTAGGTATATTCACCTTATACCTGCCCGCCAACGCATTAGGTACAAGTTCCCATATTATGTCCCAAATGAATAATATGGATATGCAAGCCATACTTGCCCAAGCCGAATGGACACCTGCCAACATTATCATGAGCATTAACATACCCTTACTCATAGGTATGTTTCTATTCTTCTTTATATGCGGCTATTTTCTATATGCCTCACTATATGCAGCTGTGGGCGCCGCCGCCGATAACAACACCGATTCTCAACAATTCATTACCGTACTCACCGCTCCCCTCCTGCTATCCATGATATTGGTTACCTTTACCGCTAACCATCCTGACGGACCTTTGGCATTTTGGTTATCCGTCATACCATTTACCTCACCCGTAATTATGCTCACCCGCATACCGGCAGGGCCGGAGGTGGTACCCGCATGGCAAATACTGCTATCATGCTCGCTACTGGTACTCACCTGCGCAATATGCGTATGGATGGCTGCCAAAATATACCGCACAGGCATACTCATGTATGGTAAAAAAATCACCTACAAAGAATTATGGAAATGGTTGAAATACAAAAATTAATACATATAAAAAAAATAATTTATTCACTTAATATTAATACACAATGACAGAAAAATTAGCAACATTAAGAGATAATGCCACCTATAGATGGATAGCATTATTGTTATTGGCATTAGCCATGTTTTGTGCCTATATTTTCATGGACATTCTCTCTCCTATTAAGGACCTTATGATGAGAACCGTGGAAGAAGGCGGACGCGGATGGGATTCTACTGCTTTCGGTACCATGCAGGGCGCTGAAACATTCCTGAACGTATTTATATTTTTCCTCATTTTTGCTGGTATTATACTGGATAAAATGGGTGTGCGTTTTACCGCACTGCTATCAGGTGCAGTCATGCTATTTGGCGCATTAATACAATATTACGCCATATCCGAATCATTCATTGGCAGCAGTATAGAAACATGGTTTACTAATCACCTGAACTACATTCCCGGATTTGACCAATTAGGCGTATCCCCCTTCTATGAAGGCATGCCTGCATCAGCCAAATTGGCAGCCATAGGCTTTATGTTCTTCGGCTGTGGTACCGAAATGGGCGGCATTACCGTTTCCAGAGGTATAGTTAAATGGTTCAAAGGCCGTGAAACTGCATTGGCCATGGGCTCCGAAATGGCTTTAGCCCGCTTAGGCGTAGCCACCTGCATGATATTCTCACCCTTCTTTGCCAAATTAGGCGGCACCGTTGACGTATCCCGCTCGGTAGCATTCGGCGTGGTATTACTCTGCATAGCCTTAATCATGTTTGTAGTGTACTTCTTCATGGACAAAAAACTGGATACCCAAACCGGTGAAGCTGAAGAAAAAGACGATCCTTTTAAAGTAAGTGACATAGGCAAAATATTATCCAGCGGCGGTTTCTGGTTGGTAGCCCTGCTGTGCGTATTGTACTACAGCGCTATATTCCCCTTCCAAAAATATGCCGTAAACATGCTGCAATGTAACCTTACCCTAAGTGAACCTCAGGCCGGATCTTTTTGGGCAGGCAATACCGTAACCATAGTACAATATGTAATTATGTTGCTAGTAGCCGTGGGTGCTTTTGCAAGCAACTTTGCTAAAAATAGAACTGCTAAATTCGGATTAATGGCCATGGCCGTAGTGGCATTGGTAGTTTACTGTTGCATGGGCTATATGAGAGGTACCGCCGAAACCATATTCGCCGTATTCCCCTTACTGGCTGTAGCTATTACCCCTATATTGGGTAACTATGTGGACCATAAAGGTAAAGCAGCCTCTATGCTTATGATAGGTTCATTGTTGCTTATTGTATGCCACCTCACCTTTGCATTCGTATTACCTATGTTCAAGGGTAGCGCCATAGGCGGCGTAATAGTAGCCTACCTTACCATATTAGTACTGGGAGCCTCCTTCTCATTGGTACCCGCTGCCCTGTGGCCAAGTGTACCTAAGCTGGTAGATGAAAAAATTATAGGTTCAGCCTACGCTCTTATATTCTGGGTACAAAATATAGGCTTGTGGCTGTTCCCGCTGCTGATAGGTAAAGTATTAGACAACACCAATACCCAATTGGTAAACGACGTAAAAACAGGCGTTATTGACCCTGCCGTAGCCGCTACACAATTCAACTACACATGGCCTTTGGTAATGTTAGCCTGCTTAGGCGTAGCCGCCTTAATATTAGGTGTGGTACTTAAAGCCGTGGACAAAAAGAAAGGCTTGGGCCTGGAAGAACCTAATATTAAATAATAATAAATAATGATGAACAGAAAAAAGCAGATCTCACATACAACATTATATTATATACAACCGCTTTTTTCTGTTCATTTTTTTTCTATCAACATACATATATAAATAACAAGTTAATGAAAAAAGGTTTTATTGCTTTGTGTTTTACACTATGCATAGGCTATGCCATGGCACAGCAGGGACACAACACCTACGATAATCCTTATAAAGTGAATACGCTACGCTTAGAAGCCCGCGTAGATTTTGATTACCAACTACATCATGACACCACCCCTTCACAAGGCGGATTTGCCGGTCGGTATTTAAATTTTGTCCTTGACGGACAACTCACACACCGGTTTTCATATCACTACCGCCAACGTCTCAACATAGCCAATGTGAGTTTTTCATCCTTTTTTAAAGGTTGTGACTGGATACATTTGGACTATCACGCAGGCAAACATTTCACCATTTCAGCCGGCAAACAGCCGGTAGCCATAGGAGGCTGGGAATACGATGCTCCTCCTATTGACGTATTGTATTGGTCCAATTTTTGGGACAATGTAATATGCTACGAAATGGGCGCATCGGTAAGCTTTCACGATACCGCCCACCATCACACACTTATGCTACAAGTGTGTAATTCACCATTTGTAAGCAGAGCTTTTGAAAATTTATATGCCTATAACCTTATATGGTATGGTAATATGCAGTGTTTTTCCACTGCCTACTCATTTAACATGATAGAATATTCCAAAGGGAAATACATCAGCTACATAGCCTTAGGTAACAAATTCACCTTTCATAATTTTTCCTTCTATATAGATATAATGAACCGGGCATCGTTCCGCCAGCAGGGCTATTGGTTTCGGGACTTTACCGCCATAGCCAAATTTAACTATGATTTCAATGGTCGCGGCTCCCTATTCATTAAAGGCGGATACGACATGAACCATGCTCAAAGTGCCCTCACCGAAGCCGGCCTTATATACGACCGCTTTGTACTCCCCGGCACCGAATATGCATTTGCCGGCATAGGCGGCACCTTTATGCCGGTAAAAAACAATGACTGCATACGCCTGCATGCTTTTTTTGCCATGAACAATACCCATGATATTACCTGCCAGTTCAATGCAGGCGTCACATGGCGTATGGACTTTTTGAAAATATCCTCCTCCATAAAACAGCACAAAGCACAAAAAAATAAAGATAACAATATCATTTCCAATAATAACGAATAACAACATATATGAAATTAAAAGACAACCCCAATCCCAAACGTAAACGTATAATAGAAACCACCATATTTCTTATTATCTTCTTCGCTTTTTTTGTCGGATTATCTATACCCATGGGGGTACAAAATATGTTTGGCACCTTTATGCAAACAGCCTATCACCTGCTTACCGAAACAGTACTATATATATGTGCTATATGCGTAATGACAGGTGCCATAAGCAAGCTGTTTGTAGAATTTGGTGTGGTAAAACTGCTGGAAAAAATACTTCGCCCCCTTATGAAACCCGTGTATAATTTACCCGGTGTGGCTTCTTTGGGTGCCGTAATGACCTTCCTTAGTGACAATCCTGCTATTATTACCCTGGCAAAAGATAAATCGTTTTCACGATATTTTAAGGAATACCAAATAGTATCCCTCACCAATTTCGGCACCGCCTTTGGCATGGGATTGGTAGTAATATGTGTTATGATAGGCAAAGGCTACGGCACCGGTGCCCTTATAGGACTTATTGGTGCCCTATGCGGTAGCATTATATCTACCCGCATTATGCAGCATTCCACCCTTAAAACCTATCCTCAGCTGGATTGCCCCGCCATAAGCGAAGATGAAATACAAGCCATAGATGCTTCCCAAGAACAACCAGAACCTATGGCAAATGATACTTCTGAAAAGAAAAGTACCCTCATACGTGTACTTGACGCCATATTAGATGGAGGAAAAGACGGTGTATCTATAGGCGTAGCCATTATACCGGGCGTACTTATTATATCCACCATAGTTATGATGCTCACCTTTGGTCCTGCCGACGGCTCGGCCTACTCGGGCATAGCCTATGAAGGTGTGCCGGTAATACCATGGCTGGCCAATAAAATAGACTTTGTGTTTATATGGCTATTTGGATTTGAATCACCCGAACTGGTGGCCTTTCCCATTACGGCCCTTGGCGCCGTAGGTGCTGCTTTGGGCTTATTGGAAGGTCCTATGTCCCCTCTGCTTAATCAAAATGCCATAGCCGTATTCACCGCCATGGGCATGTGCTGGAGCGGATTTTTGAGCACTCACACCGCCATGCTCGACTCATTAAAACATCGTGAACTTATAGGTAAAGCTATAGGTGCTCACACCATAGCCGGCTTATGCGCCGGTGTTATAGCCCACTGGCTGTACGTACTGGTGGCACTTATATAATAATTATATACCCACTAAAAATAAAAAAAGGCTACCCTTAGGGTAGCCTTTTTTGGAGGGAGAAAAGTAGAGAATAACGTTATGCTTACACTTACTCACTACTACTGCAAAGCAGCATATATTTCATTATACTGCTCCACACCTGCAGCCAATGAATAATATTGCTCGGCAGCAGCACATAATATATTTTTATCGGTGTGTACCAATGCATCTATATGCAATATGGCACGCTCATATTCTTCGGCAGTAAACTCCTTCACCACATAGCCGCAATGTGTATTGTTCACTATATCATCCACATCACCCACACCCGCATTTACTATTAACGGAACACCCATGCTGAGCAATTCCCCCATTTTAGTAGGCGATGAGGCTTTTTTGGAAAATACCGGCTGAATAAAAAATAATGAAATATGCGACAAAGATATATAAGTAGGCATAAGTTCTCTGGGCGAAAACTCCACTATTACCCGGCTATCGGGTATGCCATATTGTGCAGCCCACTCCATTACCTTTTCTCTGCTATCAGGAGTAATAAGCAGAAATTTGGTCTCCGGTCGCTTACGCATAAGCAGACTCACCATTTGCATCATTTGCGGCAGCATGTACCATGTGCCTAAAGAACCCACATACGATATTACCAAATCGGTAGCTGCTATGTGCAACCGCTGCATAAGTTGATCCCGTTCCCGTATATCCACATTACTTATAGAAAAATGCTGCAAATCAGCACAACATGGTATTACCTTAATGGGAGCAGTTACCCCCATGCTCTGCTCTAATATACGCTTGCCGGCATGGGTGAGCGATACTACATAATCGGCACTTGAAAGAAAACATTTTTCCTTCCATTTAAAATACCTGTACACCATATCATATATCACCTCTTCTCTATTCCATACCTTACCATCAACCCTTTCGTCAGCATAAAACCCCCGCATGTCAAACACATACTTTACCCCACACACACGCTTGAGCAATACACCTATAAAACTGGACATATAACTACGACAATGCACTATGTGCACGCCATGCCGTGCACATATACGTATGGCCTTATGCCGCATACGCCATATATTGTACAATGCCGACAATATAGGCACACGCGACGCATACAATACACTATACCACCGTATATTATACTCGTTAACTATATCATTTACCTTGTCCTTCGACTCGGCATAGCGTGCCGGCTTATCACATGACAACACCGTTATTTCATGCCCCTTACGGGCTAAACCACATAAATATGGCAATACCTGTGAACGTCCCAAAGGGTCGGTAAGACCATCGTATGATATATATAACACTCTCATTTACAACTATTTTTTACTCATATTACTTTTTATTGGCCGATATCATATATAGTGTTAAAAACAAAAAATATGGTACCATCGGTATTCTAAACCGCACCAACGCTGAAAAATTAGAAGTGGACAAACCGATACCTATAGCCATAATAAGGGATAATATTAATGCAAATAACAAAAACATATTACCCGAAGTTAACTTACTCAAACATTGAAACGGCCCCACTTTCAACAAAGCATACAATGACAACAACAACATGATAAAATTTTCCAAACCCGATATTATCATAGCCACAGAATGTGCTTCCCATATAAAAGGACGATACCAACTGGCCACTATAGCCTTAGGCATAAGTAATATAGCACCCGATAAATCAGTGTAACTGCCTATGTCAAACGATTCCCCTTCGTAATAATCCTGCTTAAGGTCATACTGTGACATAGAAGCACTGGACACCATGGACTCCACTGATGAATAACGGCCTCCGGCCAAATTACCCATTAACGAAAATACATACATTATTACCACCGCTGACAGCACTATAACTACGGGAAACACCATAATACGCATTACCTTATTCTTTACATGCTGTATGTTATATAGGCACCACCATGCCAATACCGATAGCACAAATGCATACACTATATACGGCTTAAGCTGAAATACCACATATAACGATATAATGAGCATGAATATATAATTAAATTTCCATTTACGCTCCAGCAACAGCCGATACATGCTTATAAGTATAAGCCCCGAAAACGAAAGTGTAAAAGAATCCTTCATAATGCCCGAACCAAACAGCAATACCGAAGGTACACACAAAAAAGAAATAAATGCTATACGCCTGCTTGAAGGAAACTGCTCTATAATAAAACGAAACAACTTCCAATTAAGTGCATACAAAACAGTATTTATTAATACCGTAATAAGGTAATAATTATTAAACCCCATAACGGCAAATATGGATACAAACCTGTGTATGGCATATATACCGCTACGATTATCCCAATATATGATAGGATTATAATTAGTAATATCTATACTGCTTATATTAGACTCATCTACCCAGTCAAACAGTATTTTAATATACGATATGGGACTTTCCCCAAATGTATTAGCCAATCGGCAGGCATTTCTAAAGTAGTAAAAAGTATCACCTGCCCATTTATAATGAAATTCATATAACAGGCCAAACGCTATACCGGCAGCTATTTTAAGAAAAAAACCTACATTAAAATAAAAACATAAACCTCTATCTTTTTGATATTTACGACTAATAACATAACTGAAAATAAGCCATACTATTACCACGTAGGCCACTATGCCCAACATGGAAGCTATGGTAAGCTGCTGATACATTATGTGGAATAATATTAATTATTCATGTACACTATTACACCATACGATGACACCTTTTTTACCTGCAGCACCTTAGAATAATTCAATATGTTAATAATAGTCTGCACACTAGGCGATATTGTGGTACGGGCTTGTGTTTTTTTTGATTTAGAAATGGTACAATTACTACTCATAGGCATATATATTTACTTTCTACTGATTATCATAACGTAAGTATGTTCAAAATATTATACAAAAAAAACATATAAATAAAAAAAATAATTCTATCTCACTTTTGTATAGGCAAATAATGTATTTTTGTAACTTAAATATTTAATGGAATAAGCCTTTTTCTAACATATAATAAATTATTATAAATGAAATCAATAGGTACTATATTAATAACATTCATATTTACATTTTCCATGTGTGCCATGGCTCAAAATGCCGCCGACACCCTCAACAGAACCGATAAATACGGCAAAAAATACGGATATTGGAAGCAATATAAAAACGGGAAATTGGCATGGGAAGGTAATTTTTACAATGGCGAGCCCGTAGGCACCATTACACACTATTATAGTAACGGTAAAATTGAAAGCACTTCCAAATACTACCCCAGTTCTCCCCGTGTGGACGCTGTAATATACCATTCTAACGGGCAAAAGGCAGCCACAGGCGAATATTATGACAAAAAAAAGCATGGAAAATGGGTATATTACAACAATAAAGGCACACTCATATCAGAAGAAGTATGGGACAAAGGGCTCAAAAACGGTATTTCCACCCTGTACTCCCCCACCAATGGTGTGCTACTGGAAGAAATAGGATGGAAAGCCGGTAAAATGCACGGCATATATAAAACCTACTACACCACCGGTCAATTACGTATAAGCATGAACTATGCGGATGGTAAAATGCATGGTAATTTTGCATGCTACTACCTCAACGGACAAATATGGAATCAGGGCCAATACACCAATGACCTTAAAAGCGGCACCTGGACCCGATACAATGAAGAAGGCAATATTATAAAGATAGAAACATTGGAACACGGCCTTGCCGTACGCACCATATTGGGATTTGCTACCCCGGGACAATGGCTCAAAATAGATGCCTCCCAAATTGCCTACTTCTTCTATCAGGGTGATAATATATACATGCAATTGAATAACAGTAAAAAAATTCAAATACAGAATACCACACTTAACGACATAGCCACCAATGCCGGAGTAGAATTGTTCATATTCATTAATGACAATGTACTATCATCATATAATGCCATACGCAAAGTAGCATACCTTACCGATGAAGACGGCTATCCTGAAGCCATAGTTTCCCTTAAGCCGGCACCCGAATTTGATGTAATAGCCTCGGGCAACTATTACGAATCACTTAAATCATTACTCAATACCAACGCTCCATCAGACAATGACTAAAGAGCGTATTCTCATGGCCATGAGTGGCGGCCTTGACAGTTCAGTAGCCGCCATACTGCTGCAAGAGCAAGGATATGAGGTAATAGGCGTTACCATGAAACTATGGCAACCGTCCTGCCACATAGAAACTTCCTGCGGCACCAACGACACCATTAATGACGCCCGCACACTGGCACATAAGCTGGGAATTGAGCACCATGTAATAGACTATACCCGGGAATTTCAGCAAACGGTAATACACAATTTTATACAGGAATACCTGCATGCCCATACACCTAACCCCTGCATATTATGTAATATACACCTCAAATGGGCTGCACTGCTGCAAGAGGCTGCAAAGCTACACTGTAACCGCATGGCCACAGGACACTACGCCATAATAAAGCAGGAAAATGGCAGATATTACGTATCAAAAGCAAAAGACGACACCAAAGACCAAAGCTATGTACTTTGGGGACTTAGTCAGGACCATTTGGCCAATACAATATTTCCATTAGGCGGATATACCAAGCAGGAAATACGCCAAATGGCCCGCGACATGGGCTATGAAGCCATAGCCGACAAAAAAGAGAGCTATGATATATGCTTTATCCCCGACAATAACTACCGGTCCTTTTTACAGGCCCATGTGGAAAACATACACCAAATATGTCCTCCGGGCAATATAATTGATACTACAGGTAAAATAGTAGGTCAACACAAGGGATTTCCATTCTACACTATAGGACAGCGAAAAGGGCTGGAACTGGCTTTTGGCGAACCCCGCTATGTATGCAAAATAGACGCTACATCCAATACTATCACCTTAGGCAAAAAAGATGACCTGCTACAAAAGGATATATTAGTATCACAACTCAACTTTGGCAAATACAGCCACATACCGCCACACTATAGCGGATGGGTAAAAATACGCTACCGCGACCGCGGCCAACAAGCTTATATAGAACAACTAAACGACAAATTACACCTCACCTTTCCGGACTATGCCTCCGCCGTTACCCCCGGCCAGTCGGCCGTAATATATGAAGGCAATGACGTGGTAGCCGGCGGTATTATAGAATAAAACATACAACATATATGAAACATATAACAGCATACTTCACCCTATGTATGGCACTATGCCTGCTTCACGCATGCCACAAGCCCCTACCTGAAGCCCCTGACATACCCTACGGATATGAATACTACCCCATACACACAGGAATATGGCACACCTATCAGGTGAATGAAATAGTGTGGAACAGCTTCTATAACACGGTAGATACCCTGCATTACCAAATAAAAGACAGCGTAGAATCCATAGTATCGGCCACCGACCATGATACCCTATACCGAGTAGAATGCTACCAACGGGAACAAGACAATGAACCATGGAACCTTACACATACCATAGGTATAATCAAAAGCAAAAACACACTCCGCCTCACCCAAGACAATATTACCTGCTGCAAACTGGTATTTCCGCTTATGGCCTCCTCTCAATGGAATGAATACACAGCCATAGATTCGGCCATATTTTACCAAACCCACTACGCCACCACCGGCATAATTAATAACAATGTAAAAAATACCAATGCTCAGGTTACCGCATTTCACTCCCGAGCCCATATAAATAACCGCACTTATGAAGAATGCGTGGAAATATGCCTACACCAATTTTCCAGCCTTATTAATGAAGATACCGAACACGAAATATATGCCCCACAAGCAGGTATGATATACAAAAAAACCATACATACCGAAAGCAAAGCTTATGGTGGTATATTTCATATATACAACGGATACATAAAAGAAATATCCATTATAGATTACGCCCGCCCATGATGCAATTACAGCCTATATTGCCCACTGTATCAGGGCCGCTATATATAGCAGGTCCATGCAGTGCCGAAACAGAACAACAGGTACTTACCACCGCAGCCCTATTGGCTCATACCAACTATATACACCTGTTTCGCTGCGGACTATGGAAGCCTCGCTCCTCACCTCATAGTTTTGAAGGCAAGGGAGCCACAGCCTTGCCATGGCTACAAAAAGTACAACAGCTATACCACCTGCCTTGCTGCACTGAAATAGGAAAACCGGAACATTTGGAACGGGCCTATGAGGCCGGCATACGCTACTTTTGGGTAGGAGCACGCACCAGCGTAAACCCTTTTGCCGTGCAGGAATTGGCACAGGCCGCACAAGGAATGGACATAAGCATAATGATAAAAAATCCCATAGCCCCTGACCTGAACCTGTGGTACGGTAATTTTGAACGATTCTATAATGCAGGCATACGCAAATTGGCAGCCATATATAGAGGATGGTCATCAGATAAAATATGTATGTACCGCAACGACCCCTCATGGCTACACCTTATAGAATTTAAACAACAACATAAAGAAATACCCGTCATTTTTGACCCCAGCCACATAGCAGGTCATACCCGACTGATACCGTCACTGGTACAAAAAGCCTTATATTTGGCCGTGGACGGCCTTATGACCGAAACCCACTGCCACCCTGAGCAAGCCCTAAGCGATAAAGAACAACAACTAACCATACCTGAATACACACACATGCTGCAACACACCTGCATTCCGCTGCAAAACGCTCAAACCGACACCGCATTAGCCCAATACCGCATGACCATAGACGAAATAGACAATGAACTGATAGCCCTTATAGGCAAACGCATGGATATAGTAAAACAAATAGCTGTATATAAAAAAGAGAACCATCTGCCTATATTGCAAATAGACAGATGGCAGGAAGTGCTAAATGAAAGCCTGCAAAAAGCACGCCAACTTAACGTTGACCCGCAACTGATAGCCTCCATTTTAGAATGTATACATCAGTCTGCTATTGAAACCCAACAGCAAATTGTTATTTCTCACCGGGAGTAACATTCATTATTTCACAAAAATGATTCCACAATTTATCCTTAGGTGGTGCAGCCACTATTTCTATAGTCTGCAAATTTACAGGATGTATAAAAGTTACACTTCTGGCATGTAATCCTATCGACGCATCTGCACAGGAACGGGGAAAACCATATTTTAAATCACCACGTATAGGTGAGCCTATAAATGCCAACTGCGAACGTATTTGATGATGTCGCCCCGTAATTAATTCCACCTCCAATAAGTGATATATATCCGACGATGCTACCAGCCTATATTTCAATTCGGCTTTTAAATATCCGTCTTTGGGAGTGGCCGATACCAATGTTTTATTGGCTCTTTCATCACGATATAAATAATGTACCAATGTGTCCTCATGCTTTTCAGGAACATTCTTTACTATGGCCCAATATATCTTCTTCATTTGACGGTCATGTACCAGCTGATTCATACGAGCCAAAGCCTTGGATGTTTTGGCAAACACCACCACGCCACTTACCGGACGATCCAAACGATGTATTACTCCACAAAACACATTACCTGCCTTATTGTATTCATGTCGTATGTATTCCTTTATTTTTTCAGGAAGCGGCTCATCACCGGTTTTATCCGATTGAACTATATCACCGCTACGTTTATTAATGGCTATAAGGTGATTATCCTCAAAAATTACTCTTAAATTATCTTTTGTATCTGCCATAATTTATTAAAACATTATATATTTTTCAGGGCGTTCGCTAATACCGTTCACCCATAATTCAAAATGCACTGTTTCTTCCCTATCTGTCATCGCTATTACCTGCTTGGCTTTTACCGGCTCACCTGCTATTACCAACATGCGTGCCCGTGTACGATACACAGTAAGCATATTGTCAGGATGATGTATTATACACACATTACCGGTATTTTCTTTACTTACATATACCACCGTGCCTACATTTACCGCACATACATTACTTTGAGCCCTACAAGCAATATCCGCACCTCCATTTACCGAAGATGCCACACCCTCCACATTACCTACTACAGGTAAAAATAAATAGGATATATTTTTAGCCTGTGGCTTTATTTTTTCTATTTTAACCTTGTCGTCTTTTTTATCTTCGTTTATTAACTTTATTTTCATTAATATGCTATCTAATTTGGTAAAGAGCATTACCGTATCCTGTACCACAGCCTGCATATTAGCGATATCCTCCTCCGGTTCCTGCTCATACTCACCCAATACTATAGCCCTTATGCCCTTTTCTATGGCAGCATTCTGCTCGTACATGACAGTTAACGAATCTATTTTTTGAGTTAATGCCCATATTTGGTTTCGCTGACCTGTGCTACCATACCCCGGAATGTACTCCCGCAATGAGGTAAAAGCTATCAATACCGTTGTAATAGCAACCATTACTACCATAAATACCACCAAAAAACAAACCATGGACATGGGCGTAAACCGAAATGACAGCTTTTCCTTAAAACTGGTGTCATTCAATACCACCAAACGGTATTTTTCTTTTAACTTTTCCGTTATACTGCTCCATTCCATAATTTAATGTGTATAGGAAAACCGTAAATGCTTGGTGTGCTGACCATATACCAGTGAATCACGCGTACCGGGCGTGGCCAAATCATCATAATGAAATTTGGTAACACTCTTAGTACCCACTATTCCTAAAACCATTTTTTTTGTATTGGTATTTACATCGTAGGCCGTTAAATTAGTATAATTACCCTGCTCCTGATTAATACCGGATGAAGGCTTGTGCGCTAAAGCATACTTATATACACTTTCATTCATGGCTTCCACCTGTATAACAAGTGAATCGGTATATCGCTTGGCTACCTGAGGATTGTCCTTTATTTTATTGGCTATAGTGCGAAAAAACATATCAGACTTATAATAACCCGTACTATATGTTTTGGCTACGCCGGTACCATCAACACTGCCAAAATCCCATTCCACTACATTACCGCCCAATACCAAACTGTCACGCATTTGCTCGGAATAATAGTATAATACCTTCACCGAATACATATAGGCATTGGCAGCAGCCGTAAAATTCATATATATATCAGAAGTATACGGCAATGACAATAAAGTGGGCGGATTTACATTACGCTTAGGATATAATAATGCTACACTATCTACCGGCAACACTTCACCTTCCACCATCTTCTGCGTGTAGGAATTGTATATTTTCAATTTGTAATAATTTCCTACATGCATACTCATATTACCCCTATACAATATTTGATACGGATATGCAAATAACCCTGAATCCTTAGCTATGGCTGTAGTAGTATCAAAACGAACCGTGCGTAACAACTTATCAGTATGCGAATTATACTCTTCTACATACACTTCTATACTGTCAGCATACGATATATTGTGCCAATCTCTGGCGGCCTCTTTTACGTTGTCCTCTGTTAAAAAAGACTTATACACCTTAATATAATGTACACTATCTTCCGAATTGAATACCGCATACACTATAGGTATATCTTCATAATCAGCATTAATGGAAAACGGCTTTTTACATGAACAACATATTCCACACCATACTGCCATTATGAGCATTATTTTGCATATTTTTGCATCATATTTCATTATTTTCATCATGGACAAAATGTATTATATGTTGAATTTCAATATTTTACAATATATTCTACTGCCTTTACTTAAACTTGGCAAAGATAGCATAAAAAAAGCAAAAAATCAAGTAAAACACACAAATAGTGAACAAAAGCCTTACATTAACTGAAAAAACAAGATTTTTAGCCTTTTTATCTCATCATTTTAAGTTGAAATAAAAAACGAAGAAAATGTTTTTTGTATTAGTATTTATTGTACCTTTGTGCAAAATCATAATCAAATACAAATATGGATACACCAATTAAATATGATATTGTAAAACAGAAAATTAAAGAAAGCGGACTGGAAAATGTCGGCAAAGCCACTATTCGTGAAGTAAAACGTTTGATTAACGAAATAGAAGAAGCCAGCGGTGAAAAATTTGTAAGAATGGAAATGGGTATTCCAGGGCTTCCTCCTGCAGCCGCAGGCGTAAAAGCCCAAATAGAAGCCTTACAGAACGGTATTGCCGCCATTTATCCCGACATTGAAGGTTTGCCGGCATTAAAACATGAAATGTCCCGTTTTTGTAAAAACTTTTTAGACTTGGATATCCCTGCCGCATGCTGCGTTCCTACCGTGGGCTCTATGCAAGCCAGCTATGCCGTATTTATGACATTCAAGCACTTATGTAAAGCTAAAGACACCACCCTGTTTATTGACCCGGGTTTCCCCGTTCAAAAACAACAACATCGTATTATGGGTGCCAAATACGAAACATTTGACGTATATGACTATAGAGGTGATAAATTAAGAGCAAAATTGGAATCATACCTCTCCAAAGGTAACATACACTCCATAGTATATTCCAATCCTAACAATCCTTCATGGATATGCCTCACCGAAAATGAACTGAGCATCATAGGCGAATTGGCTAACAAATATAACGTAGTAGTAGTAGAAGACTTAGCTTACTTCGGCATGGACCTTCGTAAAGACATATCCCAGCCGGGTAAAGCGCCTTTCCAGGCTACCGTAGCCAAATACACCGATAACTATGTGCTGCTTATGTCCAGCTCCAAAGCATTCAGCTACGCAGGCGAACGATTGGGCGTAATGGTAATATCTGACAAACTGTTCCGAGGTCATTATCCTGACTTAAAAGAAAACTTTAACACCGATAATTTGGCCAGAGCCATTATATACGGCAGTATATATGCCCTAAGTTCAGGCACCTCTCACTCTACCCAATACGCTATGGCTGCTATACTTAAAGCCTGCAATGACGGTACCTATAACTTCATTAATGACATACGTGAATATGCCGAAAAAGCACACATTATGAAACAATTATTCACCGATAACGGATTCCAAATAGTATACGATAAAGATGAAGACCAAGACGTATCTGACGGCTTCTACTTCACCATTACCTACCCCGGATTCACCGGCGAACAATTAATAGAAGAATTACTGTACTACGGGGTAAGCGCCATTTCACTATCCACCACCGGCAGCACACGCTACGGCCTTAGAGCTTGCGTATCACTGGTGAACCGTAACCAATTTCCGGCACTAAAAACCCGCCTGGAAAAATTCCACGAAAATCACCCCATTAAATAGTGATATTTTATACATACATAAAAGGCATCCGCTCTGGTGCCTTTTTTTAGGCGTATAGGTCAAAATGCGGGCTAAAAAAAGACATAGTTGTTCTATAGGTCATTTTGCGGGCTGAAGTTATCAACAAATTGAGAAGAGACGAGAGATATGATTATCTTTGCCGCGCAGACTGAAGCATAGCAGAGCAATGCTGGGGAGCAACTCTGTGAGGAATAGGTCTGTCAACATACAACTAAATAGTGGCGGGGCTCATATTAGGTCCCGCCTTTTCAATGAGTTGGTGTTTGCCAATGCTAAGAAAAACCCATTGATAAACCGCTTGCGGTTTTCAATAGACATCCCGCTGTGATTGTTGAGGTTCTTCTTAAGATCGGTGAAGATTCCTTCGATTTTGTTGTTCGTGTTAGGCATGCCTTCGCACCCGACATGCTGGAATGTGAACAGGTATGGCATGTAGAAATGGATGCTGTTGACGAGCGTTCGGAGTCTCTTATGCGTGAAGAAAGATCTGCCGTTCTTGCCTGTCGTCCGCCTGTCTATGGTCTCTTTCCATTTCTTTTCCCAAGTTTCATAGCGAAACCTGAACTCTTCCTCCCGACAATCCGTCAATCCGCCCAGCAGGGACTTCAGTTCCCTGGCTGCCAATAACTTGGGCTTTTTTGTCAGGTATCTTCTGGCAATCTGCATCATGTGGAAGTGGCACATCTGAACATTGTAATCACGGAACTCCTTGAACAGTGAAGGCATGCCGTCGATGATGAT
>JAZLLK010000004.1:0-30324 GCA_045598105.1 Bacteroidales bacterium
GTCCAAGTCCGTGGTGCGGCGGCGCAGCAAAGTGTTTGCCTCGTCCCGCAAGTCCACACGGCTTACTTTGTTAACGCAATAATTTCCATTATATTGTGCATGATAAAAAATATTTGCCGTAATTTTTGCCTGGTCGGTGGAGCTTTCGCTCTGGCGTACAAGGTTGCCGTAGGTGTTTTCGTATTCAAAGGTCTGTGTGCGGGTAATGGGGGCATAGTTCAACCCTTCAAAATAGCAGGTGCGGGTGGTGTTCACATGAGGGAATACCCTGGCGGCTCCGCCGATGGTATCTATGGTATCGGCTTGGAGGAGGTGTACTGTTTGCACATATTTATTACCGGCGGAGTCCCGTACCACCTCGGCTATGAGCCGGCCGGCGGTGTGTATGCTTCTGTTATTATAGCATACGGTATTGGTGCGTACAGTATCGGTATCGGCGTAAGCATAAGCACCGCTCATGCACCACAGGCACAGCACTATCAGCACGGGCAGCAGCTTGCCGGTGAGGGGGTGTGAGGCCATGTGGTATAGCTTATTAACGTGCATAATCAGGTGCTTATAGGTGTTTCATGCTGCAAAGATAGCATTTTTTTATTTACTGCTAATAAAACAGGCTAAAAAAAGGGAAAAGTTTTGCCTTAACTATTTGCGAGCATTTCACCTTTTATGTACGCATCGTTTATTTATAAATGCAAGCGATATTATAAACACAAAAAAAGCCCTCGGTACAATACTTTTCCATAAAAAAATGCTATCTTTGCAAGTTTGGACACATATATCATATACATATAAATTATAATAATATGGCAAAAAGCAAATTAAAAAAATGGATAATTATAAGTTCATCATTTATAGCAGTTTTATTAGCAATGCTAATAATTATACCTATATGCTTTCAAAAACAATTAGTCAACCTGGCTCTCAATGAAGCCAACAAACGGTTGAATGCCAATTTTGCATTGGAAGATTTTCATTTAACTATGTTCAAAAATTTTCCCAATCCCACCCTTAAGTTAGAAGGGGTAACCGTTACCTTAAAAAACGAATTTGAAGGTGACACCCTTATTACAGCCGACAAAGCTTTTGCCAGCATCAATATCATGAGTATATTTTCCGATAAATACCAAATAAACGAAGTTATACTCAAAGGGGTAACTGCTAATTTGGAGATAGATGAGTACGGATTTTCCAATTGGAACATTATGCCGCCCGATACCACACCTTCGGAGCCGTCAAAGTTCAATATGGATATGGATAAAATAAAAATACAGCGTACTGATATTCACTATGCCGACCATGAAGGCAACATGTACGCAGATATATACAACCTGGATTTCACGCTCAAGGGTAATTTATCGGATGCATCCACCCGCTTAAAAACCGATTTTACCACCGATAGTGTGGATTTTAAAATGAGTGGCATTAAATATTTGAACAATGCCGAAGTATGCTTTAAGGGTGATATTGATGCTGATTTTGATGCTGCCAAATATGCCATTGCCGAAAACGAACTTCGTATTAATGCATTGGTACTTAACATTAACGGATGGGTAACTTTACCTCAAGATGATGGCATAGATATGGACATACAATTAAATATGCCCGAAAATAATTTCAAAAACCTGCTTTCGCTTATACCGGGCATATACCGCAAAAACTTTGACGACATAAAGGTGACCGGCAATGTAAGTTTATCCGCCTATGCCAAAGGCAAACTCAAAGATGACCTCTACCCCGCTTTTGGAGCCACACTAGGGGTAAACAATGCATCATTCCAATATCCTTCCTTACCCGAAAAGGTAAAGAATATTAATATTAATGCCGGCGTGAACAATCCAGGCGGCAGCCTGAACAATACCGAAATAAACGTAAGCAAAATGCATGTGGAAATCATCAATAACCCTTTCAACCTTACCGCTTATGTTAAAACACCGCTTACCGACCCCTACGTAAGCCTTACCCTTAACGGTAAAATTAACTTGGCAGACATTAAAAAGGTGTACCCGTTGGATGAAGGCACCAATTTAAACGGATTGTTCACCATGGATGTGGCCGTAAAAGGATTGGTATCATATATAGAAAAAGAGCAATATGAAAAATTCATAGCCCAAGGCACCCTTAACATAAAAGATGCCATACTCAAGAATACCGACTTGTTTGACAAAGACTTGGAAATAGCCAATGCCAATCTCATATTCAATCCGTCCTATGCTCAGCTCACGGCTTGTGATGCCAAAGTGGGACGCAACGACATGCATGCCACGGGTAAAATAGAAAACTACATTCCCTACCTGTTTAAAAACGACACCTTACGAGGCAATTTGGCACTTACTTCAACCTATTTTAACCTCAATGACTTTGCCTCAACAGAAGAGGAAGTAGCTGAAGATACCACCTCCGTAGAACTCACGCTAATAGAAGTGCCGGCCAATTTAAACATAAAGGCTACCGCTCAAATAGGCAAACTCATATACGAGCGCATTATTATGCAAAGTGCCAATGCCGACTGCTCCATGAAGAATAAAAAACTCACCATATCGAATTTGAGTGCCCGTTTATTCAACGGAAGCATAGGCATACAAGGCCACTACGAAACGCCTTCACCCGTAAGAGGTAATGCAGACTTAAGCATCAATATTAAAGACATATCTACCAGAGATTTATGTCAGTCATTCAGTATGTTTGACCGTTATATGCCCATATTAAACAAGCTCAATAGCAATGCAAGGGTAAACCTCACGGCCAATAGCGAGCTCAAGGAAACCATGATGCCGGATTACACTACCTTAAATTCACAAGGTACGCTCTTGCTTACTAAAATATACGTACAAGGGCTTGACATAGTGAAACAAATAGCCTCCACGCTCAAAATGGACAAGTTGAATACATTCTTTATAAAGGATTTATCTATAAGTTATACCATAGACCATGGTAAAATGCTCACCAAGCCCTTTAAATTCATGGTGGACAAGTCCACGGTGAATGTGGAAAGCGGAAGCGTAGGATTAGACCAATCACTCAACTATACCGCCGTAATTACGGTACCCACCGATGTAATGGGGACACAAACCAAAGCCACCGCTCAGCAGCTTATCAACCAGGCAAATGCTTTAGGAAGCAATATAACCATGAGTAATGAGGTACAATTTGTGGTAAAAATAGGAGGCACCATTAAATCACCCAAGGTGGACATAGGGCTCAATAAAGCCCGCAATATAATAGAGCAAGCTGTAACCGAAAAAATGGAAACAGCCAAACAGCAGGCTACCGAAGTGGTAAAACAAAAAGTAAATGAAGCCTTGAATGAAGCTCAAAAACAGGCCGACCTGCTCATAGCTAACGCTCAAAAGAAAGCCGACGAATTGATACAACTGCAAAAGAACGTCAACGATTCCATTATAGCCCGCGCTCAGGCCGAAGCCGACAAAATGGTGGCTGCCGCCAAAAATCCCGTAGAAAAACTGGCCAAACAAAAAGCTGCCGACCTGCTCATAGCCGAGGCTAAAAAAACAGCCGACAGGCAAATTGCCGCCACTAAAGCCAAAGCCAACCAAATAATAGCCGATGCCAAAGCCAAAGGCGATGCCGCCATAGCTAAGGCCAAACAAAAATAATCCTTGTTTTTTTTATTACATATATAAAATATGAAGACAAAAGAAGAAATAGTACACAATTGGCTATACCGCTACACAGGCTTACCCATAGACCAATTCGGACAATACATACTGCTCACCAATTTTCGCGGCTACGTAGAAATGTTTGCCGAAAAATACAGAGTGGACATTATAGGCGAAAATCGCACCATGCTCAATGCTACGGCCAATAATATTACCATTATAGATTTTTCCATGGGCAGCCCCATGGCTGCTACCATTATGGACCTGCTATTGGCCATTAAGCCTAAAGCCGTATTGTTTTTAGGCAAATGCGGCGGTCTCAAGGACGCCATTCCCGTAGGCGATTTTATTATTCCCTTAGCCGCCATACGCGGTGAAGGTACTTCTAACGATTACCTGCCACCCGAAGTGCCGGCACTACCCGCTTTTAATTTGCAACAAACTACCTCCAGCACCATACGCGAATATGGCAAAGACTATTGGACCGGCACCATCTACACCACCAACCGTAGGGTGTGGGAGCACGATGAATCATTCAAAAACTACTTGCGTAAACTTAGAGTTATGGGTATAGACATGGAAACCGCCACCCTGTTCACCGTAGGCTTTCATAACCATATCCCTACAGGAGCAGTACTACTCATAAGCGACAAACCTATGGTGGCCGAAGGTGTCAAAACCGAAGCCAGCGACCAAAAGGTAAATAGAGAATTTATGATGTTGCATTTGGAAATAGGTATACGTTCATTGGAAAAACTGATAGAGAATAACATATCCATTAAACACTTACGGTTTGATTATTAACACTTTAAGTCGTTTTTCAAAGTTTTTACCCGCTAAAGAAACAAAAAAAACAATAAAAAACATATTTATATGCTAAAAAAATGCTACCTTTGCATTTTGAATTAGAGATATAAGATTAAGATAAAAATTAAAGTAAATCAGTTATGTATTTAACACCTGAAGTAAAGAAAAACATTTTTAGCGAATTTGGAAAGTCAGAATTTGATACCGGTTCTATAGAAGGTCAAATAGCCTTATTTACCTTCCGTATTCAACATTTGACTCAACATGTAAAAGAGAATCACAAAGATCTTAACACCAATCGTTCATTGGTTCGTTTGGTAGGTAAAAGAAAAAAACTTTTGAACTATTTAAAAGAAAACGATATAGAAAGATACAGAGCCGTAGTTAAAAAACTCGGTTTAAGAAAATAGTTCGTTTTTCATACACAAAAAAAAGGCAATCACTTGCCTTTTTTTGTGTATATAAACATGTTGTAATAGTAATAAAGATGAAAGGTTCATCTTTATAGTTGTTTATTTTATAAAAAAGTCTGAAAATGATAGTTACAAAAACATTTGATATTGGTGATGGCCGCATGGTAACCATAGAAACCGGTAAATTAGCCAAACAGGCTGACGGCTCCGTGGTAGTAAAAATGGGGAACACCATGCTGTTAGCTACAGTATGTAGCAAAAAGGAAGCCGTAGAAGGTACTGATTTTATGCCTCTTTCGGTAGAATATCAGGAAAAATATGCTGCCGTAGGTCGTTTTCCCGGCGGATTTTTCAAAAGAGAAGCCCGTCCTTCCAATTATGAAATACTCATAGCCCGATTGGTTGACAGAGCTCTGCGTCCTTTATTCCCTGATGATTTTCACGCCGAAACCCAGGTTTTGGTTACCCTCATATCCGGTGATAAAAATGAACTACCTGACGCTTTAGCCGGTTTGGCAGCTTCAGCAGCACTCACCCTGAGTGATATTCCATTTCACGGCCCCATATCGGAGGTACGTGTGGCACGTATAGACGGCCAATATTGTATTAACCCCACCGCTACAGATCTTGAAAGAGCTGATTTGGACTTAATAGTAGCCGCTTCCATGGATAACATAATGATGGTGGAAGGTGAAATGAATGAAGTGCAGGAAGCCGACTTATTGGAAGCCTTAAAAACTGCTCATGCCGCCATTAAAATACAATGTCAGGCTCAATTAGACATGGTAAAAGACGTGGAAAAAGCACAAAACAAACGTGAATATTGCCACGAAACCAATGACGAAGAGCTGAAAGAACGGGTAAGAAAAGAAACTTATGACAAGGTGGTAGCCATAGCCTCACGCACCACTACCAAGCAGGAGCGTACTGAAGCTTTTGAGCAAATAGTGGCTGACTTTATGGAAACCATACCTGAAGAAGAAAGAGAAGAAAAAGCAGGCATGGTAGCCCGCTACTATCATGAAGTGGAATGGGAAGCCGTACGCAATGTGGTATTAGATACCCGTAAACGTTTAGACGGCCGTCAACTTGACCAAATAAGGCCTATATGGTGTGAAGTGGACTATTTACCTTCAGCTCACGGATCGGCCATATTCACCCGCGGTGAAACCCAATCATTAAGCACCTGTACCTTAGGTACCAAAATGGATGAGCAAATAATAGACGGTGCCATTATAGAAGGTACTGCTGACTTTTTGTTACACTATAACTTTCCTCCCTTTGCTACCGGTGAAGTAAAACCCATAAAGAGCACCGGCAGAAGAGAAATAGGTCACGGTAATTTGGCACTGCGTGCCATTAAACCCATGTTGCCCTCTAAAGACGAATGCCCCTATACCATACGTGTGGTATCCGATATATTAGAATCTAACGGTTCGTCCTCAATGGCTACCGTATGCGCCGGCACTATGGCATTGCTTGATGCCGGTGTGAAATTGAAAAAACCCGTATCCGGTATAGCCATGGGTATGATAAGTGATGCCGCTACAGGCCGATACGCCATATTATCAGACATATTAGGTGATGAAGACCACCTGGGTGATATGGACTTTAAGGTATGCGGTAGCGCCGATGGTATTACAGCCTGCCAAATGGATATAAAAGTAGAAGGCCTGTCATACGAAGTATTGGCCGAAGCACTGGAACAGGCCAGAAGAGGCCGCCTGTTCATATTGGGCAAACTTATGGAAACCATACCTCAAGCCAGAGAAGACTATAAGCCTTTTGTTCCCCGTATTATCAAAATGACCATACCGAAAGATTTCATAGGTGCCGTAATAGGCCCGGGAGGCAAAGTAATACAGGAAATGCAAAAAGAAACCAATACCGTTATTACCATCACCGAAGACGACAAGGCAGGTATAGTGGAAATAGCATCTGCCGACAAGGCCTCTATAGATGCAGCCGTAGCCCGCATCAAAGCTATTACCGCAGTGCCTGAAGTAGGTGAAATATACCACGGACAGGTTAAAAGCATACTCGCCTTTGGCGCCTTTGTAGAAATATTACCCGGTAAAGACGGATTGCTCCACGTATCGGAAATAGACTACAAACGTGTAGAAAACGTAGAAGACGTACTCAAAGTGGGCGACTATGTGGATGTAAAACTCATAGAAATTGACGCCAAAACCGGTAAACTTCGTCTCTCTAAAAAAGCTCTCATGGAAAAACCGGAAGGATGGGTAGATGAAGAACCCCGCGCCAATAAAGGCGGCAATCACCACAAAGGCGGCCACGACCGCAGACCTGGCGGCCACAAAAATCATGAACACAAAAAAGAAGAGTAATAATTATTTTATTCTCATGCCATAAAGAGGATAACCATGGTTATCCTCTTTTTTTTTGCACATCACATGCCCCACCTATACTTGCAATTTATCATTCTAACAACCATGAATAAAAATACATAAAATTTTAATCACATAAAAAAAATGTTTTATATAAAAAAGATAACGTTTTTTATAACGAAAATAATTATACGTATATCTGCAATTCGATTTTTATGTGCTGATAAGCGAACCCTATGGAGATAAATTCACATATCGGCTCTTTTTTACCCCATATAATGGAGGCAAAATATAAAAAAAAATATTACCTTTGCACTTTACGGATCATAAAAAATAATATAAGCATATAATTCCATGAATAAAGAAGTAAGAGTAAGATTTGCCCCCAGTCCCACAGGAGCACTACACATAGGCGGAGTAAGAACGGCATTGTATAATTACCTGTTTGCCCGCCAGCATAAAGGAAAGTTAATATTAAGAATAGAAGATACCGATTCCACCCGCTTTGTACCCGGCGCTGAAGCATATATTATAGAAGCATTCCAATGGTTAGGTATCACCTTTGACGAGGGCGTGCACATTCCCAATAGCCAAGGCATATCCTATCGCCAATCGGAGCGTAAGCCCATATACAGGCAATATGCCGATAAGCTGCTCCATGCAGGCCTTGCCTATATAGCCTTTGATACCCCTGCCGAAATAGATGAAAAACGCAAGGCTGTAAATAATTTCCAATACGATGCCTCCACCCGCATGAGCATGTGTAACAGTCTCACCCTCACTCCACAAGAAACAGAAGCAAGAATAGCACGCGGGGACCAATACGTTATACGTATTAAAATAGAACCCGGGCATGACATTATAGTACATGACATGATATGCGGTGATGTATGCATTAATTCATCCATACTGGACGATAAAGTATTGTGGAAATCAGCCGACGGGCTTCCCACCTACCATTTGGCCAATATAGTAGATGACCATTTAATGGAAATATCACACGTAATACGCGGTTCGGAATGGTTGCCTTCTGCTCCGCTGCATGTACTGCTATACAAATATTTAGGCTGGGAAAGCACTATGCCGCAATTTGCCCATCTGCCGCTTATACTTAAGCCCGACGGCAACGGCAAGCTGAGCAAACGGGACGGAGACCGTCTGGGTTTCCCCGTATTTCCACTGCAGTGGACTGATCCTAAAACAGGAGATATATCCTCCGGATACCGTGAACAGGGCTATTTACCTCAGGCCATTATTAATTTTTTGGCTCTTTTGGGCTGGAATGCCGGCACCGAACAGGAAATATTTTCACTGGATGAATTAGTGAAAGCATTCTCATTCGACAGGGTGAGCAAATCCGGGGCTAAATTCGACTTTGAAAAAGCCAAATGGTTTAATCATAAATATTTGCAAGAAATCCCCATACCGGAATTGTCACAGGAATTTATGCAAATATTACACACCAAAGGCATACATACCTCTACTGAATACGTACAAAAAGTAGTTGCTCTTATGCGTGAAAGAGTAAATTTTGTAAATGAATTGTGGGATCAATGCGCCTTCTTCTTTACCGCCCCCACCGAATACGACCCGCAAGCCGTAAAAAAACGCTGGAAACCCGGTACCGACCTGCACTTAACGGCCATTATGGATATACTCCGCAGCGTGCAGCCGTTTAACAAACAACAGGCTCACGACCTCACCATGGAATATATTACCTCACACGAACTGAATATGGGGCAAATTATGAATTCATTCCGACTGTCACTCGTAGGCCAAACCAAAGGACCTGACCTGTTCGAAATAGTAGATATGCTGGGTGTGGACGAAACCCTAAAACGCATGCAAAATGCCATATTAAACATACATGTGGAAGCATAAACATGCTATACAAATAAAAAAAAACGACACATATCAAGATTTTGTATTGCTTTTTTTACTACCTTTGCGACTTTAATTTTTAATATTAACAATAATAGTAAATACAATGAAATCAGTATCAATGAGCGGTTCTCTTAGAGAGAACGTAGGGAAAAAAGATGCCAAAGCACAAAGAGCATCGGGTATGATTCCATGCGTAATGTATGGAAATGGTGAACAAATCCATTTTTTGGCAAATGAAATGTCATTCCGTGACTTGCTATACACCCCTGAAGTACGTTATGCCGTAATTAACATTAATGGCGTAGAGCATAAAGCCATAGTACAAGAGTCACAGTATCACCCTGTTACCGATAAATTATTACACGTGGACTTTTTGGAAGTAACTGATAACAAGCCTATCACCATAGCTATTCCCATGAAGGTTACAGGTAACTCTCCCGGTGTAATGCGTGGCGGTAAATTATCTAAAAAAGTTCGTAAAGTAAAAGTTCACGGTTTGTTAGCCAATATACCCGAAAATGTTACCATAGACATCAGCAATTTGGATATTATGGATAGCATACGTATAGAAAATGTGAACATAGACAACATTTCCTTTATGGAACAGCCTTCTAAAATACTGGTAAGCGTACTGCCTACCCGTAACGTGGAAGATGCACCTGCAGAATAGAGCATTTATAATCTATTTTTCATAGTAAATTTATTTTTTTTAATTACCCTCCTCCCCGGAGGGTTTTTTATTATACATACAAAAAAAAGAAAAAGTGATTCTCTTTTTCTTTTTTTTGTAATTTTATGCAAACTTTACTATGCCGGCCTACAATATGTCATATCCGGTATAAGCCTGCAAGGCCTGTGGAATATGCACGTGCCCGTTTTCCGTTTGGTGATCTTCTATAAGAGAAGCCACTATACGTGGCAATGCCAATGCGGAGCCGTTAAGGGTGTGCACCAATTGGGATTTACCGCCTTCTGCTTTAAACCGCAGTTTCATTCTATTGGCCTGGAAGGATTCAAAATTAGATACCGAACTCACTTCTAACCACTTTTGTTGTCCCTTAGACCACACTTCAAAATCAAAAGTGAGCGATGAGGTAAAACTGATATCACCGCCACACAGGCGTACTATACGATAAGGCAATTCCAGCTTTTGCAATAAGGAACTCACATGAGCTTTCATTTCTTCCAGCACTTCGTACGATTTATCAGGATGCACTATTTGTACTATTTCCACCTTATCAAACTGATGCAAACGGTTCAAGCCTCGCACATCCTTGCCATACGAGCCGGCTTCCCTACGAAAACAGGCCGAATAAGCACAATGCTTAATGGGAAAATCCGATTCCTTAAGCAATACATTACGATATATATTGGTAACCGGCACTTCGGCTGTGGGTATTAAATACAAATTGTCTGCATCAGCATAATACATTTGTCCTTCTTTATCAGGCAACTGACCTGTAGCATAGGCCGAAGACTCATTTACCACATAGGGAACCTGAACTTCTTCATAACCTGCCTTTACCGCTTCGTCCAGAAAAAAATTAACCAAAGCTCGCTGCAAACGGGCTCCCTTATTACGATATATGGGAAAACCGGCTCCGGTGATTTTTACTCCTGTTTCAAAATCAAGTATGCCCATATTTTGACATATTTCCCAATGTGGCAACATACCTTCCTTCACTGTGGTATCACCATGGGTAAACACTATTTCATTATCATCGGCACTTTTACCTGCAGGCACCGACTCATGCGGCATATTGGGCAAAAGCACCAATATATTATTCAAGTCGGCCTCGGCATTGGCCAACTGCTGCTCTATATTTTTGGCGGCAACCTTTAAATCGGCACTTTCATTTTTTAATACCTGCGCTTCATTGGGCATACCCTGCTTAAAAAGCATGCCTATTTGCTTAGCAATGGTATTTTGACGTGACAGGTTGTCATCTAATTGCTTTTGTAAAGAACGCCTGTCATTGTCCAAACTCAATATTTGCTTTACCTGAGCCGTAGCGTCAAAATTTTTCACCTTCAAACGCTCTATTACCACATCAGGATTTTCACGTAAAAAATTTAATGTAATCATCTATTCAAAAATTTGAGCAAAATTACGTATTTTTGCCGAACAAAACAAAAAAAATATTGCAAATGCAACATATTGTTATATTGATACTTATAATTTCAACCACCATTTTACTATGCTATATTACGGTAAAAAGAGCATGGATTTGGCATATTTTTCACGGCAATAAGAACATTTATCTCACCTTTGATGACGGTCCGCAGGAGGAGCTCACCTATACCCTGCTTCAATTGCTGGAGCAGGAACAGGTAAAGGCCACCTTCTTCTGTGTAGGGGATGCTGCCCGCCGCTATCCGCAACAAATGGCTGCCATACGCCAACACGGGCATGCCATAGGCAATCACACCATGCATCATTTAAAGGGCTGGACCACCCCCTATCATGCCTACATGCAGAATGTGGCAGAAGCACAACCCTACTTACAGGCAACCTGTTTTAGGCCGCCTTACGGCAAAATAACCCTGCGACAATGGCTATCACTACGTAAACAGTACCGCATTGTGCTATGGACCCATATCAGCCATGACTGGGATACCTCCTACACACCTCAACGCTGCCTCCACAAAGTACTCACTGCAGCCACCCGCGGAGGCATAGTGGTATTTCACGACAACCCTAAAGCCCGGGAAAATATGCTACCCGCCGTAACAGCATTCATACACATAGCCAAACAACACGGCATGCAATTCAAAACATTGGAACAATAATTATATTTTTATACATAATATATACATATATTTATTTTTTTACAACGTTATTATGCTAATATCTATACAATAATATTTTATAAATATATTACAAAATTATGTGCTATCAATAACATACAGCACAAGGCATAAAAGGATACAGTGTGAGTTTTTCCATCCTCGTGGCTTATTTTTTTGGTATTTTTACTATCTCACTCATAAAAAAATGGTACTTTTGCATTTTACAACTTTAAAGCGAACATATTTTTAAACATGGTAAAAATAGGATTAATTGGAGTAGGCCACTTGGGCAAAATACACTTAAAATGTCTCCAACAAATAGAGAACATACAGCTTGTAGGGTTCTACGACACCAATACCTCCATAGTTCACAATATAGAAGAGGAATATAATGTTCCCTACTTTGATAATTTAGATACATTAATAGCTGCCTGTGATGCGGTAGATATAGTATCACCCACTATATATCATCATCAGTTGGGCATGCGGGCATTAAAGCAGGGCAGGCACGTATTTATAGAAAAGCCCGTTACCGCCCGCCTTGAAGAATCGGCCGAAATAGCGGAATACAGCCGCCTGCACGGCTTAAAGGTACAGGTAGGCCATGTGGAGCGTTTTAATAATGCTTATTTAAATGCCCAAAAACATTTGGGCAATCCTTTATTTATAGAAGCACACCGCTTGGCGGAATTCAATCCGCGTGGCACCGATGTATCAGTGGTACTGGACCTCATGATACACGATATAGATATAATACTCAGCATGATACACTCTCCCGTTACCGATATAAGTGCCAGCGGTGTAGCGGTAATAAGTAATCAGCCCGATATAGCCAATGCCCGTATCAGTTTTGCTAACGGAGCGGTAGCCAATCTCACCGCCAGCCGCATAGCATTAAAGAAAATGCGTAAAATGCGATTATTCCAGCCTAATGCCTACATCACCATGGATTTTATGGAAAAAAAAGCCGACATTATGCGACTGAGGGACTATTGTGAAGATGATGAAAAAGACCTGTTTCCGCTTATTATAGACTTAGGTAAAAACAAAGGTAAAAAACGCATATTCATAGACTCACCTAACAGCATACAGGTGAATGCTATTCAAACGGAACTTAGCTATTTTGCCCATAGCATTATACACAATACGCCATGTGCGGTAACTGCCGACGACGGGCATAAAGCCCTGGAAGTGGCCTGCCGCATAATGGAAAGCATGCAGCAGCATGCTGATGTGGCACAACATAATATGAATATTAAATAAAATTATTGCCATGAAAAAAATTCTTATATTATTCTGCACCATAAGCCTGCTCACTGCCTGTAATCCTAAAATAGACATACCCTCCTACATATATGTGGACTCGGTATCATTTTCATGTATGAACAGTCAGGGCAGCTGCTCACACAAAATAACCGATATAAGGCTTACCGTAAACGGTGATGACCGCGGCTCCTATGACATACCTGCCCTTATACCCGTACTGGCCAGCGGCAAAGCCAAAATACAAATACAACCCGTAGTGTACAAAAACGGACTTCCTCAGCAACGTATGGTCAACTATACTTATAGCCTGTATGAAGACTATCATCAGCTGAAAAAAGGGGAAACAGATACCATACGTCCGCATTTTACCTATTCGGAACTTACTAACTTTTATTTCATAGAAAATTTTGAAGACGCCGGCATTAAATTTTCTTCTACAGGAGCTCCCATCACCAAAACATCCGACGACAGCCTGCTACTGCATGTACCCGGTGACAACAGCACCAATCACACTGCAGGCATGATATGTATAGCCCCCGATGACTCCAATTCATCATTCGAATTAAAAACCATTAACCCCGTGTACCTTACCAGCACCACCATGAGTATATGCTTTATGGAACTCAACTATTCCGGCACACAAAGCATAGAAGTAGGCGCCTACTTTCACAATGCCTCTACCGGCAATAGCAAACAGGTACCCATAGCCCACATTAACGCATCTACCTCACTAAGCACATGGAGAAAGTTATATATTAACCTTACGGAATCCATTAATGAAGCAGACTTTAATGTTACCAATTTTGACATATACATTAAAGGCTATTCCGGTGGTGAAAAAACCGATACATTTTTATTAGATAACATAAAACTTATATACATATAATGGCCGCTTCCACTCACATTAATAAAAAAGCAATTACATTCACCTATCTGCTACTTGATTTTGTGGCAGCTGCTATGGCATGGTGCTGTTTTTTTTCCATACGCAAGTGGAAAGAAGCCCTCTATTTTCATTTGCCACAAGTGTGGAACACCATTATAAACGATTATAAATTCTACATAGGCATTACCATTATTCCACTATGCTGGCTGGTATTATACGCTTTTTGCGGCAGCTATAATCAGGTATGGAAAAAATCCAGAATAAAAGAATTGTCCAATACCTTTACCACCATATTGTTCGGTTCGCTTATATTGTTCTTTGTAGTAATATTAGATGACTACATAGTAAAATATACCGACTATATTAAATTTTATATACTGCTTTTTGCTTTACAATTCGGTATCACCACCATAGCTCGCATGAGTTTTATAAGCATACTTAAAAGCAGAGTACGCCACGGACACATCACCTTTAATACCCTTATGGTAGGCGACTATAACAGGTGCGTAGCCCTATGGGAAATATTGCAAAAAAAAGCCTTTTTATCAGGAGTACAATATGTGGGATACGTAAATATAAATGATGAGAATATTACAGAAGAACACACCTGCCTGCCCGTATTGGGAAACTATAACCACATAGCCGACATTATACATAAAAAAGATATAGAAGAAATAATAATAGCCGTACAAGAAAATAAGCGACAGGTATTTGACAAAATATTTCCTCTGCTCATATCCACCAAAGTACTGCTCAAAATAGCCCCCAATATGGAAGACCACCTGCTACGCACCGTAAAAGGAACCTCCGTATTGGACGAACCATTCATACAGGTACCCATGGGATATACACCTCAATGGCAAATAGTTACCAAACGCATCATGGATATTACCTGTTCCCTACTGTTTTTAATAATATGCTCACCTCTATACCTAACCATGGCCATAGGCGTAAAAAAATCCTCGCCGGGAAGCGTATTCTATAAGCAGGAACGTATAGGAAAAGGCGGCAAACCCTTCTATATTATTAAATTCCGCTCCATGTATCAAAATGCCGAAAGTCACGGGCCCCAATTGTCGAAGAAAAACGACTGCCGAATTACCAAATTCGGCCTGTTTTTACGCAAAACACATTTAGATGAAATACCACAATTCTTCAATGTACTCAAAGGTGACATGGCCCTGGTAGGGCACCGGCCCGAACGCCAATACTATATAGACCAAATTATACAACAGGCTCCCTATTATAAGCTGCTACTCATGGAAAAGCCCGGTGTAACCTCATGGGGGCAGGTATGCTACGGCTACGCCGAAAATGTGGACCAAATGGTGGAACGCCTGCGATATGACATCATGTACATGGAAAACATGTCTATATCACTGGATATCAAAATTATTATACACACCCTGCTTTGTATGTTTAAGGGAAGTGGTAAATAACTAAATATCATACACATACGTTCACATCACAAAAATATCAAAAAAAATGGTATCATGATATATGGTATCATTTTTTTTTGTATCTTTGCAAAAAATAAAAAGGAAGAAAAAATGAGATTTATAGTATCTAGTAAATTATTACTCAAGAATTTAGAAGTTACCAGCAGCGTGGTTGCCTCTATTAACAATGTACCTGCCACAGGATATGTAAAATTTGAAATTAACAATAACCGACTCACCCTTACCGGTACCGATTTGGAAACTACTATTACCACCTCGCTGGACTTGTCAGAAAGTGATGGTGACGGCATTTTTTTGGTATCACCCAAAATGATAATGGACCCTTTGAAAAAAATGGCGGACCTGCCTGTTGCTTTTAATATAGACGCAGAAAATAACACCATACAATTCACCGGTGATGACAAAAAATACAACACACCCCTGTATGCTGATGAAGCAAGTGAATTTCCTGAAATTCCAGAAATCAACCCTTTGGGCTCCTTTGAAATAGATTCCAAAATACTGCTCACCGGCATTACCAAAACAGCTTTTGCCACCGGTTCTGCGGACTTTAGACCTATATTAGGCAGCATATTTTGTGAAATTCAGCCCGAGCACATATCATTTGTAGCTACCGATGCACACCGCCTGGTACGTTACCGCCACACCGGTGTAAAATCGGAAATATCCCATTCGTTAACATTACCTAAAAAGCCCCTCATGGTATTAAAAGATAAATTAAGCACACTGGAAGGCAATGTTACCGTATCGTATAATGAAACCAAAGTATGCTTCAACATAGATAAACTCACCATTATATCACGCCTGGTAGAAGGCAAATATCCTAACTATGAAGCCGTAATACCCAAGCACAATAATAACATACTTCATATAGACCGCCAAAAGCTTTACAGCAACATTAACAGTGTGGCTTACTATGCTAACCAATCCACCCATCAAATACGCTTAAAAATATCGGCCAACAACCTTAGCATTACAGCAGAAGATATAGAAATGTCGAACAAAGCCGAATCAAACATGGCTTGCACATTTGAGAACATAGATGGCGATGAAAATTTTGAAATAGGTTTCAGCGCCAAGTTCCTGGCAGAAATATTAAGTTACCTGGATAGCGAGGAAGTTTGGTTCAAATTATCCAATAAGGACTCTGCCGGTCTTATATTCCCGGCAAAAGAGAACTCCGACGAAGAAGAAACACTTATGTTACTCATGCCCATTATGTTGAACTAATCACATTACCACACATATATAATATATAGGGGAAATGAAAATTTCCCCTATATTGTATAACAATATGAACGATAGCCACATACATAAGGGATTAAGAAAAAACATGACTGATGACCTGCGGAGCAGGGGCATAGGTAATGAGCAGGTTCTACAGGCCATGCTACAAATACCCCGCCATTTATTTGTTCCCGAAAGCTATGGAGCACGCGCCTACGCTGACGCTCCTCTCCCCATAGATTGTGAGCAAACCATATCACAACCCTATACCGTAGCCCGGCAAACTACCCTATTGGAACCGCAAAAAGGACTTAAAGTACTGGAAATAGGTACCGGAAGCGGCTACCAAACAGCCGTGCTCAAAGCACTAAATATGCATGTATATACCATAGAACGGCATCGCCGCCTATATGAGCAGGCCATGCTTACCTTCCGCTCCCTATCACTTCACGTAGCATGCAGATTGGGCGACGGCTACGCCGGATGGACCGAATTTGCCCCATACGACCGCATACTGGTTACCTGCGGAGCACCCCAATTGCCGTCCAACCTTTTACCTCAATTAAAAATAAATGGCATTATGGTGATTCCGTTGGGTGAAGGAAAACAAATAATGCACAAAATAATACGCACCGGCCCTAACAACTACACTACTTCTACCCATGGTGAATGCCAATTTGTACCCATGCTGAAAAATATCAATATGTAAGTCTCTTTTTTTTAACCTTACACCATTTACATTGTCATATAAAAAATATTATATAATATAAATGAACTCGCACAATAATACACAAAGCAAAAAACTACTGTTTTTGCTGTTAACAGCATTATTCTTTACTACAGCTATGGCCCAACAGCCTGATATTCCAGCTACTCAGGCTAACAATAAGCAGGTTTTCCCTGCCTATGAAAGAAAAGGAAATATAACATGCACTGTGCTGGACGAATCCAATCACCCGTTAGAATATGCTACCGTTACCGTGCTTCACCCTACCGACTCGTCTATGGTAGCCGGCGGCATTACCAATGAAAAAGGAGTGGTGAATATAAGTGATATACCTTATGGTACCTATATAGTTAAAATAGGATTCATAGGTTACAAGTCCTCTTTTATTAACAATGTATCTATAAGCAAAGCTAATCCGACCAATAATCTGGGTAAACAAAAAATTAATACCAATACCCGCCAACTGAAAGAAGTAAAAGTTACCGCTGAAAAGGAAATGATACAAACCAACCTTGACAAACGGGTATTCAATGTGGACAAAAATATAGTTACCGAAGGTGCTACAGGTACCGATATATTGGAAAATGTACCTTCAGTATCGGTGGACTTGGACGGCAACGTAAGTTTGAGAGGTTCCACCAGCGTTACCATACTGGTAGATGGTCGCCCTACCAACCTTACCATGGACGAAATACCCGCTGACATGATAGAAAGCGTAGAAGTGGTAACCAACCCTTCTGCCCGCTATGAACCTGACGGCATAAGCGGCATTATTAATGTGGTACTTAAAAAGAAAAAAACAAGAGGATTCAATATAACGGCCAACATAGGGGGAGGCATAAGCGATGATAATGAACACGTGTATTTCAATAAATACAATGCCGGACTCAACCTCAATTTCAGAATGAACAAGGTAAATATTTTTGCCGGTTATAACTATTTTCACTGGGGTATGCACAATAACTCCGACATGATACGTACCAATGTATTTGACAAAGATACTACCATACTTAACCAGCACTCAGCGGGCACCGGTGGCGGCGGCCCGCACAATGTAAGAGCAGGACTGGACTATTACATTAATGATTATAACTCCATTTCATTCGAATTGGGCTATAATCGTCGTGCCCATGAACACCAAAACAGCATTACCTCTCTCACTACCAATACTTTTAATGACACCATATCTCACTACAGCCAGCAATCACTATCACCGGGGACTCCCTCTAACGGATTTAACGGATCCTTCAATTACACCCATACCTCCCCTACCGTAAAAGGACGCGAACTCACAGTAGACCTGTTTTTCAGTAACCACGACCGTTACAATGAAGGCAATACCGACAAACACTACTACTTTCCCATGGAACATGCCTATTATGAAGGTAACCTTACCGATGCCGGCATGCTCATGGCCAATGGTCAGGTGGACTTTGTAACCCCCATAGGCAATGGAGGCAGACTGGAAACAGGATACAAAATACGCTACAAACACGATGTAAACGACTATACATACTATATAGGTGTCAGTCGGGAAGAACGCAGCATAGACTCCTCTCGTAACGAATCCTCTATTTACACCGATGTGGTAAACGCCGCTTACCTTATATATTCCAATAGCATACGTACCAAATTCAAATACCAGGCAGGCGTCCGCTTTGAACTGGCCAACAATATATCCCAACTGGAAAAAGCCACTATTTCTCCTGATAGCAGCAAATACACCGCCACCTATTTCAATGTGTTCCCTACCATACATCTGAGATATGATTTTAATGATATACACTCCATGCAACTGGGCTATAGCATGCGTGTGGGCAGGCCAAGAGGCATGCAACTGAACCCCTTCCTCAACGATATGGACAAGCTCAACCTTCGACAGGGTAATAGGGAATTAAAACCGGAATTCACCCACTCCGTAGACCTGGGGTACCTGCTCTGTTATAAAAAGACTACCTTATCGGCCAATGTATTCTATCGCTACAGATATGATATTATAAGTCAGTACACCTCCCTTATTAATGACTCCACCACCTATACTTCCTACCAAAACCTGAACAACAGCCACTCCTATGGAGTGGAAATATCATACCAACAGGGACTGTGGAAATTTTGGAATATGAATATTAATGCCAGCCTGTTCCAAACCATAGTAAACGACAGCCTGTACGATGCCTCACTGCGTAACGACCTGTCATGGCGTATCCGCTGGAATAATACCTTTGTGTTACCCCTTGACTTTACCATACAGTTATCGGCCAACTATCGCTCCAAAACCATTACCCTCAATAGTATGGGATTTGAAAGCGGCGGCGCCGGACAAGGCATTATGAACCCCCAATGGAATATAGACTTTGGCGTAAAAAAATCATTCCTGAACAAAACCCTGTCTATATCACTACAGGTGCGTGACATATTCAATAGCCGGCAAACTCACGTTCTATCCTACGGCACTTCCAATAACGCCTACTACGAAAGTATAATGGACCAAAGACGTGATTCCAGAAGCGTAAGTCTTACCCTCACCTACTCCTTCTCCAATTATAAAATGAAACCAAAAAAACGCAGAGAAGTAGATGACGAAAGCGGGGATGATATGATGTTTTAACTATTGCCGTCCGCAACTGACAAATATTATAAAAATAAACTCTAATATTATAAAAATATAGTTTTTCACAACAATAAAAAAAAACTTTAAACTTATTTTGAAGTTATTACATTTTCAATTTAAAAACAACACAATATTCATGCACGTAAAAAAAAGACCTCCGTGATGGAGGTCTTTTTTTTTAAAGGACGCATAACGGCCGGGCAGCTATCGTACATAAAAATCAAGCATAAGCCTATCTTCCATATAGGCCTGCAAATGATCACCTATATGCACCTGACCCACCCCCTTGGGGGTTCCCGTAAATATTAAATCTCCCATTTTAATACTATAATACTCCGACACATGTGTAATAATATCATCCACCGTGAATATCATATCGGCCGTGTGTCCGCACTGCACTTCCTGCCCGTTGAGCAGCAACTTAAAATGTATATCCTGCACATTAGGATATAAAGAAAGAGGAACAAAGGCACTTATGGGAGCCGCCCCGTCAAATCCCTTGGCTATTTCCCACGGACGACCATGAGCTATACACTCCCGCTGAATATCACGGGCAGTAAAATCTATGCCCAGCCCCACTTCGGAGTAATACGTATGGGCATAGCGTTTTTGAATACACTTACCTACCTTGCCTATACGCACCACCAATTCCAGTTCATATTGCACATCCTGACTAAAATCGGGCAGAAAAAAAGGACGGTTTTTTATGATTATTGCCGTATCGGGCTTAAGAAAGAACACCGGCTTATCAGGAAAGGCAATGCCCATTTCCTTCATGTGCTCTTTATAATTCATGCCCACACATATTATTTTCATATTACCTTATATGTTTATTACATAAAAAAAGCATGCGCAACCCCATTAGCAGCACATGCTATACTTATACATAATACCATGGCTATGCATCTATATTGGCATAACGGGCATTCTGCTCTATAAATTCCCTACGCGGCGGCACATCATCTCCCATTAACATGGAGAATATGTAATCGGCCTGCATGGCATTTTCCATGGTAACCCTACGCAATGTACGACGGGCAGGATCCATGGTGGTTTCCCACAACTGCGTATCATTCATTTCGCCCAAACCCTTGTAGCGTTGTACGTGCACACCTTTGTCTTTGCCCTGCTCCTGCATTTGGTTAATAAGAGCTATACGCTCTTCCTCAGTCCAGCAGTAACGCTCATCATTGCCTTTTTTCACCTGATATAACGGAGGCGTAGCTATATACACATAACCCGATTCTATCATTTCACGCATGTAACGATAGAAGAATGTAAGCAACAATGTGGCTATGTGACTTCCGTCCACATCGGCATCGGTCATAATTATCACCTTGTGATAACGCAACTTCTCCATGTTCAAAGCACTGCTGTCTTCACTGGTGCCTATGCTTACGCCTAATGCCGTGTAAATATTCTTTATTTCCTCATTATCAAGCACATGATGACGAGGAGCTTTTTCCACATTCAATATTTTACCTCGCAAAGGCAATATAGCCTGTGTTTTATTGTCACGCCCCTGCTTGGCAGTACCACCTGCCGAATCACCCTCCACGAGGAACAATTCACAGTTTTCGGGATTTTTATCGGAGCAGTCGGCCAATTTGCCCGGCAACCCAAACCCTGCCAAAGCTCCTTTACGCTGCACCAATTCACGGGCTTTACGCGCCGCATGACGGGCTTGTGCTGCCAAAATCACTTTATCTACTATGGAACGGGCTTCTTGCGGATGCTCTTCTAAATATAAGGACAACATGCGGTTGACTATTTTGGCTACCACCGGATCCACTTCTCCGTTACCTAACTTGGTTTTAGTTTGCCCTTCAAATTGCGGCTCGGCTACCTTTACCGATATTACCGCCGTAAGTCCTTCACGAAAATCGGCAGGATCTATATCAAATTTCAACTTGGCCAACAAGCCTTTTTGGTCAGCATACTCTTTTAATGTTTTGGTAAGGCCTCTACGAAAACCTGTAAGATGAGTACCGCCTTCTATAGTATTAATATTATTTACATAAGAATGTAAATTTTCCGAATAGGAAGCAGTATATTGCATGGCTACTTCCACGGGCACACCATTTTCTTCACCTTCTATGCAAATAGGCTCTTTCATAAGCTTTTCTTTACCCGTACTATCCAAATAGGTAATAAAATCCTTCAAGCCGTTCTCCGAATAAAAAGTGTCAGCATGACGAGCCTCACCTTCTGCCACTTCACGCATATCGGTAATACTAAGATGTATGCCTTTATTCAAATAGGCCAACTCCCTTAAGCGGGCTGCCAAAGTATCGTATTTATATACACTTACCGAAAATATAGAATCATCAGGTGTAAAATACACATAGGTACCGTGCTTGTCGGAAGCCCCTACCTCCTTAACGGGATATTCGGGCTTACCGTAATGATACTCCTGCACATAATGCTTACCGTTACGATATACCTCCACACGCAAATACTTTGACAACGCATTCACACAGGATACACCTACACCATGCAAACCGCCTGATACTTTATAGGAACCTTTATCAAATTTACCGCCGGCATGCAACACCGTAAGCACCACCTCCAAAGCAGAACGCTTTTCTTTAGCGTGCATATCGGTGGGAATACCTCTACCGTCATCTAATACGCTAATGGAGTTATCAGGATGTATGCATACTTCTATATTATGACAATAGCCTGCCAAGGCCTCGTCAATGGAATTATCCACCACCTCATACACCAAATGATGTAATCCCCTTTCTCCTATATCACCTATATACATAGCAGGACGCTTACGTACTGCTTCCAATCCTTCCAATACTTGAATATTACTGGCATCGTAATTGGCTTGTGCCGTCATGTTATTTTCCTCTATTTCACTCATTATTAATGAATTATTATTTCTATTCTTTAAATAACAAAGATACTATTTTTTTTTGGAAATACCTAAAAAAAAAGCACTGATTTATTAACATTTTTATAAACAAATCCGACTTTTGCACATACACATAACACTTTTATTTACAACATATTATGATTTTCACAAGAAAAATACCGTTTAAAAAGATTTTTATGCGCATTTTTGGCTTTGCAGGCGGGGCATATTCACAAAAACATGTTGAAAAAAGTATAAAAAAACTGCCGGAATATAGTTGTTTGTGTTCTATATTTGCACATTATATATAAAACAATAGAAATATGTTGCATACCATTTTATTACAAGCAGATGCGGTAAGCGAAATGATAGAACCGCATGAAGAAAAATTGAGTATTATCAGTTTATTATTTGACAAAGGCAGTATATGGATTACCATACCGCTTATAGTGATATCCTGCATTATAGTCTATATATTTATAGACAGGTACATGGCCATAAACAAGGCTGCTAAAGATGACACCAACCTTATGAACAATATACGGGACAACATTCACAATAACCGCTTGGATGCTGCTCTTGCCCTATGCAAAGGTACTGACACACCCATAGCACGCATGATAGAAAAGGGTTTATCACGTTTAGGCAGGCCTCTGTCCGATATTAACGAAACCATATCTAATGTAGGTCAGCTGGAAGTATCCCGGCTGGAAAAAGGCATGAGCACCATATCTACCTTATCCAGCATAGCACCCATGTTAGGTTTTTTAGGTACGGTTACAGGTATGATAGTTGCCTTTCATGACATGTCCACTGCCGGCAATAATTTGGAAATAGCCGACCTTGCCAGCGGTATATACACCGCCCTTATCACCACAGCCAGCGGCTTGGTAGTAGGTATTATAGGGTACATATGCTATAACATGCTGGTAGCAAAAATCAATCACGTAGTATTTTTGCTTGAAGCCAGAGCTACCGAATTCATGGACTTATTACACGAACCTGCTAAATAACATATTATGGCTATAAAATCAAGATTTAAGTCAGGGGTAGAATTCAATATGTCCACACAGGCCGACCTTGTGTTTTTACTATTGATATTCTTTATGATCACCTCTACCCTGGTAAGCCCTAATGCCATTAAGCTATTGTTACCCAATAGTTCCAGCAAAACGGCCAGCAAGCAAAGTTTTGAAGTGTACATCAGTGAAAATCTGGAATACACCATCAGCCAAGGCAAAACGCTCATACCTGTAAGTGAAGAGGAATTAGCCAATGCCATGGACGAACGCCTGCAAGCCGAAACGGATGATGCCTCGGTGGTAATACGTGCCGATAAAAGCGTGCCCGTGCAGAATCTGGTATATGTGATAGATGCGGTAAACACCGTAAACGAAACACAAAACAAGCAACATAAAGTGATATTAGCCACAGCCCCCAAGAAAGAATAACCATGACAACATACGGGTATTATAATAACGATGATGACGAAGGTAGCGGCAAAAAGAATAAAATAATAGCGTGGAGTATATCCATAGGGCTACATATCATAGTATTGGTATGTTTTTTCTTTTTGGGGCTTAAGCACCAGGTGCCACCTCCTCCCGAATATGGAATAGAAATAGCTATGGGTGGCGGAGGCGGCGGAGCCGCCGGAGCCACAACTGCAACCGCAGCCACTCCTGTAGCACAGGAAAAGCTTATTACTCAGGAGCAGGAAGCTACCACCGCACTTGCCTCGGCACAAAAGCCGACTAATAAGCCGGTGAAAACGCCTGCCACCACTCCTAAGGTTACCGAACCTGCTCCCACCATTAACCAAAATGCATTGTTCAAGCGAAATACCAATACCAATAGCGGCACCGGCAGCGGCATAGGTAGCGGCACCGGCAGCGGAAAAGGCAGCGGTAGCGGTAACGGCATGGGTAATGGCGACGGTGACGGATTCTTCCTTAACGGGCGTCCCGTAATAAAAAAAGCATTTCCTAAATCCCAAAATAACCTTAACGGCATAGTAATAGTGGAATTTAGAGCTAATCCGGAAGGTAAAGTAGTGTACGCCAAAGCCGGCGTAAGAGGCACCACCATTACCGACCCCCACGTGTGGGAAGCCTGTGAAGAAGCTGCCCGCAACTCATTATTCCAAAGCAAAGCCAACGCAGGCGCCGAAGAAAGAGGAACTATTACCTACCGATTTGTATTAAAATAATTCCGGTAAACTACACATGATGACCTACAAAGAAACCTTACAATACCTGTTCAACAGCCTGCCCGTGTACCAACGGATAGGGGCAGCCGCCTATAAAACCGACCTGAACAACACCATAGCCCTTATGGATGCTATGAATCACCCCGAAAAAAACTTTAAAAGCATACACATAGCCGGCACTAACGGCAAAGGCTCGGTAGCCCACACCCTGGCCTCTATAGCCATGGAACAGGGATATAAAACAGGACTATACACTTCCCCCCACCTTAAAGACTTTAGAGAACGCATACGCATTAACGGCACCAAAATATCACAAAAATACGTGATACACTTTGTGGAAAAATACAAAGACCTGTTTGCCGATATACAGCCCTCTTTTTTTGAAATGACCGTAGCCTTGGCTTTCAGCTACTTTGCCGAGCAGAATATAGACATGGCCATAGTGGAAACAGGCATGGGCGGCAGACTGGATTCCACCAACATTATTACACCCATACTAAGCGTTATTACCAATATAAGCTATGACCATACCCAATTTTTAGGACATACCCTGCCCGATATTGCCAAAGAAAAAGCAGGCATTATTAAGCCAGGCATACCGGTAGTAATAGGAGAATTACACCCCGAGACACAACCTGTATTTGAGCGTACAGCTATGGAAAAACAGTCTCCCATACTTTTTGCCGATAATACATACAACCTGCATGTTACAGGCCGCAAAATTATCAATAACGCCATGTGGCTACAGGCTACCGCCCAAAAAACAGGTGAAAAAGCCTTACTCATTAACTCGCCATTAGCCGGCCAATGCCAGGAAAAAAACCTGAAAACCATACTTACCGCCTGTTACAGCTTAGGCAATATGTTTTCCCGAACAAGTATTACACAAGGCATACATAACTGCTTACATAACACCTGCCTTATGGGCCGATGGCAAATACTCCAGCAACACCCTGCCGTAATAGCCGATACCGGACACAATGAAGCCGGCATACAGCTAATATGCCAACAACTGCAACAAATGCAATACCATCAGCTGCACTGGGTGCTGGGCGTGGTAAATGATAAAGACCTGGCTCACATACTGCCACTTTTGCCTACACATGCCCGCTACTATTTTTGTAAAGCCAATATACCCAGAGGTAAGGACGCCCGCGAACTGCAGGCCGAAGCCGCCAAATACCAGCTACACGGCCGTGTATATGCCGGCGTAAAACAAGCCCTTAAAGCCGCCAAACGACACGCCCTCCCCAACGATGTGATAATGGTAGGCGGCAGCACATTCACAGTAGCCGAAATTATATAAAAACAAACCAAAAATATAATATATATGTTACTAAAAAAAATAATATTTGTACCCACTACCATGGAAGTAAGCGAGCAATGGTTGCTTGACACAGGGTTTACCCTTGCGGACCGCATTACCAATGACACTGCCCTATATATACGTAATGATATAATGGTTGCCATAAGCGGCATAGGAAAAGACAACACCCTGCACACGCTGCAATACATGCAACAGCACCAATATTTCACCTTGAATAATGCCGACTTGCTGCTCACCGGTACCGCAGGCTCATACTCCATAGACGTACGCACCATTACCAACTGCACTACCGAATTTAACAGCCTGTACAAACACACCTACCCGCAAGCACAACTGGTATGCGTACACGAATTTATATCTCCCGAAAACCCTCACCCCGAACTGCATCAGCCGCATACCTGCTTTGACATGGAAAGCGAATACTTTATACAGCATTTTAAAATACTGCCTTCTAACAGCATACACAGTTTTTCCATAGTAAAAATTATTTCCGATGCAGGCAACGGCACCCTTGAAGAATGGATGCAAAATACTATTACCCACTACCGCCCCATAGTACATACCATTATAGAAAATTTTATACAACAGCAATAACTCTATTAACACATACACTCATTTAAAAGACAGTAAAACACTGTCTTTTAAATTTTTTAAGACCTGTCAATTTGCCCATAGGCAGCCTTGTTATATTGGGCATAACAAACCTGAATACACATGAAAAAAGTAAAAATAACCGTAATGAAAATAGTGCAACATACCGATTTAATGCACCTATACGAAAACCCCATACTTCATGCCTGTGATATGCAGGAAGGCATGACTTTTATAGCCAACGGTTGGCAAAAGCCCTCCAATTTTTGTCCCGGCGCATGGGACTCCCTTTCCCCCTTTGTAATGGCCCTTGCCCATGGTGGAGAAAACTTATACAACGGATGGATGAAAAACCCCCGCTCAGCCATGATATCCTGCAATGACGGCTTTCGCCCCGTAAGTTTTTTGCTGGAAACGCTGAACGAAGACGCCGAAGAATAACATATTCCCTCCCTACATACAAAAAAAAGATAAGCACTATATTGTAAAAAACAATATAAATCATATATCACCTATGCATAATACCACAATGATGCTAATATGTTAAAAAAACATTACAATTGCATTTTTTAATGCTATGCTGTTGTTAAAATATGTAATTTTGCATTTTGAAATTATAGCACAATGAAGACAGGATTTAACAATAACAAGTACCTGAAAATACAATCAGAACACATAAAAGAACGCATTGCCCAGTTTGGGGATAAATTATATTTGGAATTTGGCGGTAAGCTTTTTGACGACTACCATGCCAGCCGCGTACTACCGGGGTTTGAGCCCGACAGCAAGCTCAAAATGCTCATGCAACTGAAAGATGACGCCGAAATAGTAATAGTAATAAGCGCCGTAGATATAGAAAAGAACAAAGTAAGAGGTGATTTGGGCATTACCTATGACGTGGATGTTATCCGCCTTAGAGAAGCCCTTATGGAAAGAGGTCTCATGGTGGGTTCGGTAGTAATTACCCATTTCAACGGCCAATCCAGCGCCATAGCCTATCGTAACCGGTTGGAACGCATGGGCATAAAAGTATATTACCACTACACCATAGAAGGATACCCCACCAATGTTGCCCTCATAGATTCGAAGGACGGATTCGGTAAGAATGACTATGTGGATACCTCCCGCCCGCTGGTAGTGGTAACAGCACCGGGGCCAGGAAGCGGCAAAATGGCCGTATGCCTTAGCCAGCTTTATCAGGATAATATAAAAGGCATAAAAGCCGGCTATGCCAAATTTGAAACCTTCCCTATATGGAGCATACCCTTAAAACACCCTGTAAATTTGGCCTATGAAGCCGCCACGGCAGACCTTAACGACGTAAACATGATAGACCCCTTTCACCTGGAAGCCTATGGCAAAACTGCCGTAAACTATAACCGTGATATAGAAATATTCCCCGTGCTCAATGCCATATTTGAAGGCATATACGGAGAAAACCCCTACAAATCACCCACCGACATGGGCGTGAACATGGCAGGATTCTGCATATCGGATGACGACGTATGCTGCAAAGCCTCTAATGATGAAATTATACGCCGCTACTACACGGCCCTGTGTAATTTTGCCGACGGCAAATCAAGTGAAACCGAAATAAATAAAATAGCCCTGCTTATGAAGCAGGCCAAAATAGATATAGACTACCGCCGCACCACCACCGCCGCTAAAGAGCGTCAGGAAATATCGGGCGTGCATTCTGCCGCCATAGAGCTGGCCGACGGCACCATTATTACAGCCAAAACCAGTCCGTTACTCGGCCCCAGCGCCGCCCTGTTGCTTAACGCAACAAAACATTTGGCCGGCATAGCCCATGATGTAAAACTCATACCTCAGGCAACCATACAACCTATACAACAAACTAAAGTTTCCTACCTGCACGGACATAACCCCCGCCTGCACACCGATGAAGTACTGGTGGCCCTTTCCATACTTAGCCTGCATGACGAAAACTGTAAAAAAGCCCTTTCCTGCCTGCCTCAGCTAAAAGGATGCCAGGTACACACTACTGTAATACTGAGCGAAGTAGATAGAAAAATATTTAAAAAACTGGGCATAGGGCTTACCAGCGAACCCGTAAAAAAAGGCTAAAACGCACTATTATGCACATACACTTATAAGTACTGCACTATACACAAAAAAGTTGTCGGTACCTGCCGTTCTTGCCGCCATGCACAATATGGACATGCTCGGCCTGATATTTTATTTCTTTTCGGGCACACCCAACTCACTATTTGCATGGTTTATCTTTTTTCATACAATATAAACGCACATATGGCAGCACATTCGGAAATAATTGCCCATAACACACCTCTGCCAACAGAATATATGTGAAGGCAAAACACTTCAAAAAAAAAAAAACGACCAACAGGCGTATTAAAACCGGCTCATCAAATGATACCTTTAATATATAATGCCATCAATGTGTATTAAAACTAAAATTCATGACTACTCATTTCTATCATTAATACCCTGCCTGATTTTCGCTAAAAAGCCCCTATATTTACAAGCAGTGTAACATATAATCTATTCAAACGTTCTTTTTGTCCGTTAGCCATTTCATAATAATTTGAAAACCAATTCATAGGCACACAACCCACATCATACCCTGCCGAAACAGCCAACAAACTGTTTTGCCATGTTACCCGCGGTCCTACCATGAGCTGATGCAAACGAAATTGTTGTACACTACTCACATTAGACTGACCACCATTTAATACCTTATTCCAATTCCATTCCCCATCTTTTCCACTACCCGTTGTAACATTAATATTTTCATATCCTATTACACCTGAAAAAATAAGTGAGTTTCCATTGGGTAGTGATAAATTATATCCCAAGGAAACATCAATTAAACCATTAAGTGTTTTTGTCGTTTTTTTATTCATGGTGGCACCGCCAAATTCTAATGAGGCATGCAATGCATTCCAATTATACTGCATACCAAGCATTGCGACAAACGCTACCGGAGGAACCTCCCGGAAACCGCTTACATTCAACGAATTATTTATTTTATATCCATGTGTGTAATCTGCTCCTATTTTTACATAAAAGTGCCCGTTTTTTTCACTTTGCGACAATACATTACTACATACCAACATGGCAACTGACAATAGAACATATTTATTCATTACTATTTTCATCATAATATTTTTTTCAGTTTTACTCTTTATTTATTTTTATTATCTGCCTGTTACCGCCGGCAGAAAATAAGCGTAAAAGCATGTGTTATATTACTACTTATGCCGCTGCCCCGCACGAAAAAAAAGGACGGCTTTTTATTCCTTACGCACCTTTACGGGCA
>JAZLLK010000005.1:0-12618 GCA_045598105.1 Bacteroidales bacterium
AAAGTAATTTTATAATTTATTTAACAGTAAAATACACAATATAATGAATGCCACTTACTATTCTCATTGGAATGACCGGTGAAATAATATCAGCGGACCGGGTGGCGGTTGGCGGGGGAAGGGTAAAATTATATTGTAGTACTTATTGGCTTGTATTGTCAAAAAAAAGTGTTACCTTTGCTCTTTATTATTCACCATAAATACACACACCATGATATACGATTTTACATATTGCAACCCCACCAAAATACATTTTGGCCGCACGGCCATGAGTTATTTGGAAGAAGAGCTAAAGCAATACGGCAACCGCGTACTGCTCATATATGGTAAAAATTCCATTAAGCAGAACGGCATATACGCACAGGTAATGCATACCCTGCAACGCATCGGCAAGCAGGTAACGGAATTAAGCGGCATTAATTCCAATCCCCGCTACGCTCAGGTGCAGGAAGGAGGCAGGCTGGTACGCGGGCAGCACACTGACCTTATATTGGCCGTGGGCGGCGGTAGCGTAATAGACTGTGCCAAAGGCATAGCCGCCACTGCCTACTATGAAGGGGACGCATGGCAGCACTATTGGGTAGAGCAGGGTCCTATAGTAAACCCCATAGTACCCGTAGCCGCCATACTCACCATGACAGGCACCGCCTCGGAGATGAATACCGGCTCGGTAATTACCCATGAGGAACAAAAACTGAAGTTGGGCCGCGTATTTCCTTTTCCTGATATGACCCCGCGGTTTTCCATACTCAACCCCGAATTCACCTACACCGTACCGCCCATACAAATGGTAAGCGGTATAGCCGATATATTCTCACACCTTATGGAACAATACTTTGGCGGCACCGATGACTGCACTTCCGACTACCTGCTGGAAGGGGTAATGCTTTCGCTTATACAGGCTGCCCGCACCGCCATAAAGGCCCCGCACAACTACGAAGCCCGCAGCAATATAATGTGGTGCGCCACCATGGGGCTGAATAAAATACTGGCCTTGTCAAAGCAGCAGGACTGGGAGGTACACATGATAGAACACCAGCTGGGTGCCTATACCGACTGCCCCCATGGCATAGGGCTGGCCATTATATCACCGGCCTACTACAGGTATATATATACTTACGGTTTGCCAAAATTTGTTCGCTACGCTCAAAATATATGGCATGTAAATGAGCCCTCATGGGCACCGGAACGCGTAGCCATGGAAGGCATAGCCCGCTTGGAAGCCTTCTTTAAGGAACTGGGCATACCCTCCACCCTGCGTGAAATAGGCGCCACTCAGGATATGCTGCCCGCCATAGCCCACTCCACCATGGAAGGCGGCGGCTACTACCACATGAAAGCCAATGACATACTCAAAGTACTGCAAGACTGTTTTTAAACAATGTATATTACAATAAACCAAGTCATTATTGATATATTAACACAATAATGACTTTTTTTGTATATTTATATTCGTTTTTTTTTACACACATGCTCTTTTGAGTGTGGCACATGGTATATGAAAAAAAACATGTACCTTTGCATGCTTATAAACACAAAACAGAAAGCATAATTAAACAGTTATATAACAGCAATATATGGCAAACAGCAAAAAAATAACCGGCAGTATATGCGGCATAATGGCTGCCATATTCTATGGCACCAATCCCTTAGGAGCCCTTAAGCTTTATGCCGAAGGCATGAATACGGGATCGGTATTATTCTTTCGCTTTGGCCTGGCATGGCTCATAGTGAGCGTCATACTGATGTGCACCCGTGAAGGATATGGTGTAACCCTGCATCAGTTTAAAGTGCTCACCGCTTTGGGCATGTTATTCAGCACCTCTTCACTCACCCTGTATTCCGCCTTTCGCTACATGCCTGCCGGCACAGCCTCTACCATATTGTTTACCTATCCTGTAATGACTGCCGTTATCATGACGACCCTGTTTCATGAAAAACTCACCTTTAATACTATAGCAGCCATTATATTATCTCTTATGGGAGTAATGCTGCTATACCAGAGTGATACAGCCGGAGGCCTGCATCCTGTAGGGGTAGTGCTGGTGATCCTGTCGGCACTTACCTACGCCATATACATAGTGGTAATTAACCGATGCCCCATGCATATATCATCGTTTAAAATTAATTTTTACGTATTGCTGTATTGTGCATTGTGCATGCTGCTGTATTCGCTTATGAGTTCTGCAGGGCTGCAAATGCCGCATGGCGGCACCGCATGGTTCTACGTAGGCTGGCTGGCCATAGTGCCCGCCACCCTGTCACTGGTGCTCATGGTGTATGCCTCGCTATATATAGGGGCCACTTCCACGGCCATATTGGGAGCACTGGAGCCGCTCACCGCCGTTATTATAGGCGTAATGGTATTTCATGAAACCTTTTCCACACAGCTGGCACTAGGTATAATATTCATACTCACCGCCGTAATTATTACCGCACTAAAAAAAGCATAATCCGCATGGCAGAAAATAAATCCGACATAGACCAATTATTTAACAACATAGCCTGCTCCTATGACAGGCTCAATCACCTGCTGTCATTCAACATAGACCGTATATGGCGACGCAAGTTGGTAAAACACCTGCAGCCCTGCCATAATATGCTGGATGTGGCCATAGGAACGGCCGATGTATCCATAGCCGCCATTAAGCATCACAAAGCCGAGCACATCACCGGCATAGATATATCGGAAAACATGATACACATAGGTGAACATAAGGTGGCAGAACGGCATTTAAGTAATTACATATCCTTTGTGCAGGGCAATGCCATGCACATGCCCTTTACCAACGGACAATATGAAGCCGTGTGCTGCGCCTACGGCGTGCGTAATTTTGAAAATACGGAACAGGGGCTGCGTGAAATGTATCGCGTATTAGCCCCCCAAGGGCAACTGCTCATATTGGAATTTTCTTACCCTACATGCAGGCCTGTACGCTGGCTGTATAACACCTACTTCACCCACTTGCTGCCCGCCATAGGCAGGCATGTAAGCAAAAACAATCACGCCTACACCTACCTGCGAAACAGCGTAAAGGAATTTATATGGGGGGAGGCCATGGTAACCATGCTACGGAAAGCAGGATTCACAAAAATAAGTTATAAGCCGCTCACTTTCGGCATTACCACACTTTACATAGCACATAAAGTATAAATATATATATATAAATAAAAAAATGAAAAATATTCTCCTTTGGTTTAAAGTAGTACGCCCACAAACATTGTTTGCATCCGTATGTCCTATTATGGTAGGCTTGGCCGTATGTCCCGCTATAAATACAGGCATAGCTGTTGTTACCCTGCTATGCGCCATAGCCATACAAATACTATCTAACCTTATCAACGACTACTATGACTACAAACGGGGCACCGATCAGGCCGGCCGCGACGGCTATAAACGCATGCTGGCCGAAGGCAGCATTAGCGTACACCAAATAGGCATAGCCATAGCCATATCACAGGTAATAGCCATGGCATTAGGCTTATATTTGGTATACACAGGCGGATGGCCCATACTTATAATAGGCATATCGGCACTTATATTCTCATGGCTTTACACCGCCACCTCACACTCATTAGCCTATATGGGCGTGGCCGATATATTTGTATTCATTTTCTATGGTTTTGTATCATCGGCAGGCACCACCTATTTGCAAACAGGCAGTTTTTCACTTGTATCATGCCACGCAGGCTGCGTAAACGGTTTGCTATCCATGTGCGTGCTCATTATTAACAACCTGCGTGATATACAAGGAGACCAACAATGCGGCAAACGCACCTTCCCCGTACGCTTTGGCAAACGGGCAGGAGAAACAGGCATGCTTATTATCATACTGCTTATGCCGCTATGCTCCTATATGGCCTTTGGGGCTAACCTATCCATGCTTATAGCCGTTCCCGAACTCATAATATATGCCATGGTACTGCAAGCTAAAGGAAAAGAATATAACCGATGGCTGCTTTGCACCGGCCTTACCAACTTATTATACGCCATAAGCGTTATCATTATATCATAATTTTATCATGAACATAGTAATACTCCTGGGGAGCCCCCGTCCTAAAGGCAATAGTGACCTGCTGGCCGACGCCTTTGCCGCCGAGGCAGCAAAAAAACATGAAGTACACACCATAGCCCTGCGAGACTATAACATACACCCCTGCAAGGGCTGCAACGCCTGCATGCACCCCCCACACCTGTGCGCACAGCACGATGACATGACCATTATATACTCCCTGCTGCAACAGGCCGATATGCTGGTAATGGCCTCACCGGTGTATTTTTACAACGTAAGTGCCCAACTCAAAACCTGCCTTGACCGCCTGCACACCCCCCTGCGTAACAGCTTTCACATACAAAAAACAGCCCTGCTGCTGACCGCAGCCTCACTCAAAGAACATGTGTGCCAACCGGCCATACTGCAATACCAGTTACTGGTAAATAATTTCAACCTGCAAAACACAGGCATTATAGCCGCTCAGGGCGTAAAAGAACCGGGTGAAGTATTGCATACCACCTACATGGAAAAAGTCCGCCAAATGGCCCAAAAATTATAAAAAAAACAGCACACATGAAACATTCCTTTGTTCGTACTTTATCACTACTGACCATTAGCCTGCTCATATACGTACACGGCATGGCTCAACACGCCATAGCCACACCCCAAGCAGGGTACGTAAAAAACAAAGCTCATGCTGCCGATATGAGCACCATTACCGACATGGGAAACGGCGACTTTTACCTGTGGCACTATACCGCTGACTATAAACCGGACCGATTTCTTAAAGCCGGCATAACATCGCACCAACAGCTTATAAAACAAGTGGTTTTAAAATTGATGAAACCGGGCAAAGCCCTCACCCACATTAAGAACCTTAAACCGGGTTGCTCCGCCTTTCAGGCTACCACCCCCGAAGGCGATATTATATACGCACGCAATTTTGACTTCCCTTTTACACAAAGCGTATCCATGATGGTATGCACCACTCCCGCCAACGGATATAAATCCGTATCCATGGTTCCGCTATCATTTTTAGGCTACAAGCCTAATGAAATAACTCAAGGAAAAAAAGATATATCCACTTTAGTATCGGTACCCTACCTTATAATGGATGGCATGAATGAAAAAGGACTGGCTATAAGCGTGCTACAGGTGGACGGCGAAGGTGCCGTACAACGGCAAAAGGGCAAGCCCTCCATTATGACCACCATAGCCATGCGATACATTATGGACCACGCTGCCAACGTACATGAAGCCATGGAAATAATGGAACAATATAACTTTTGGGCCGATGGCACACAAAAAAAACAGGATACTGCCAATAACTACCACTTTCTGCTTTCCGATGCACGCGGCAATACCGCCATACTGGAATACATAAAAAAGGACAACCAATGGATAATGAATGTGGTAAAAGAAAAAATTGTAACCAACTTTTACCGCAGCCCGGGATGGCAACACATAGGGCACGGCATGGACCGCTATAACACGCTCACGGAACTATACAACTACAAAAACGGCATTTTTACCGAAGATGAAGCCATGCGCGGCCTGCAAGCCGTAGCACAATATAACGCAGGCTCACACCACAGCCACACCCTATGGTCGGTAGTATATAACCTCACCAAAGGTACGGCCTTTGTATGCATTAACGGCAATTATAAACAATATTATCACATAGACATTACCGATTTTTAAAAACTATAACATTATGGGACACCGATTACATATTACCTGTGCACAATGCGGGCACACCTTTGAACGAAACTACGGCGTAGGCTACACCGGCAAAGGAACTTTATACTGCGATACCTGCGGCAAAGCCGTAAATGTGGACTTTGCAGCGGACTGTTTTTTTAACGAGCAATGCCCCTGCGGCGGCCGATACTCGGCTACCGCCATAGGCAACTGCCCTATATGTAATTCACCCATACCTGAAGAAAACACCTGCGATGCAGGACAATGGAAATAGCACTATGTACCCTTGGAATAACGAACGACCTTTCAACTCCTACGCCGAATATTTTAAACGCACCTTCGGACAAAGAGTGCAAAAAGTAACCATTAATGCCGGATTCTCCTGCCCTAACCGTGACGGACTTATATCTACCGGCGGCTGCACCTACTGCGACAACGCCGCCTTTAACCCCTCCTACTGCAAGGTGGAAAAAAGCATAACACAACAAATAAACGAAGGTATAGAATTTCACCTGAACCGCTATAGAAGAGCTAAAAAATATTTGGCTTACTTTCAGGCCTACTCCAATACCTATGCGTCCCTGCATGTATTGCAGGAACGCTACAATGAAGCCCTACAGCACCCCCTTATAGCCGGCGTGGTAATAGGCACCCGCCCCGACTGCATGGACGAGGAAAAACTGGCCTACTTTGCTCAACTGAGCAAAAAATACTATGTAATAATAGAATACGGTATAGAAAGCTGCAACGAAGATACCCTGCTGCATATTAACCGCGGGCACAGCTTTGCCTGTGCCCGCCAAATGGTACACGCTACCCACCGTGCAGGCATACATACCGGCGCCCACTTCATATTCGGCCTGCCGCACGAAACCCCCGATATGTGGATGCAATGGGCCGATATTATATCGAAAATGCCACTGGATACGGTAAAATTTCATCAGCTGCAAATAATTAAAAACACACGCATGGCTAAAGAATATGCCCTGCATCCTGAGTATTTTCACCATTTTGAATTTGCTGAATATGTTGACTTTATGGTGCATTTTTTGGAACATTTACACCCCGACATAGTAGTGGAACGCTTTGCGGGAGAAGTACCGCCCCGATTTTTAGACGGCAACCCGTGGGGACTTATACGTAACGACCAAATACTTGTAACCATAGAACAGGAACTTATACACCGGCACACCTTTCAGGGCCGCCTGTGGCACCCCCCTACGTAATACCATACCCTTACGCACTGCCTGACCGGTAACATGCTATACATTTGGCATAAACGCATACACATAACGCACTTACGCACAAAGCACTCATTTTTAACACACTACATTCCATTCAAGCAGGACTGCCATACCATTTATAGTGTGTTTTCCCTGAGCATTAAGCATGCCTGTTACCAACAGGAATAGCAGCGTTTATATATATATATATATATATACTAAAGCGTTTCATAAAACTATCAACATATCGTTATATGCTATACTAACGTAAAATATGCATGATTATGGGCTACGACATACCTCCCTTTAGCAATAAAGTTATAACACTTTAACAATACAGCGTATATAATTTTAAAGAATTATAAAAAGCGATTTTTATATAATAAAAATTGCTTTTTATAACAAAAACAATCACCTTGTTACCGCTCAAGCATACGCAATATGGTAAGTTTAAGTTTTTCGGCTTTACCGGTATAGGGATGCTCTCTTAAAGGTAAATTGAAACGGGTACAACCTTTAAGTACCGTTTGCGGATGGGTAAATTCTCTAAAGCCCCACTCACCATGGTAGGCGCCCATGCCGGAATGACCTGTGCCGTTAAATGGCACACCTTTTACCATCATGTGCAAACACACCTCATTAATGCAGCCACCGCCATATTGTTGTGTACGCATTACCTGCTTTGCCCATTTAATATTACGGGTAAATATATACATGGCCAAAGGGTGTTCACGTTCGGCTATAACACGCATAAGGGCATCAGCTTCATTATCCTTATAAGTAACCACAGGCAATAAGGGGCAAAACAATTCATGCTGCACTATAGGTTCATTTATATCCACGGGGTATATTATAGTAGGTTCGTATTTACAGCTAAGGCTGTCGCCGTGGCCGCCATACACTATTCTGTTGCTATATTCATTGGCCCAATTGGCACATTTATTATAGGCGGCAGGGGTAATAAGCTTGGGATATTCCTCGTTTGCCAAAGGATTGTTACCTATTTGGCGGGTAAATTCGAACTTAAGGTATTCCGTAAAAGCATCTGCTACCTCTTCAGCCACAGCTATCTGATTAATGTTTATACATATTTGCCCTGCATTACAGAGTTTAAAAAAAGCTATTTTTCGGGCAGCATCTTTCAGGTCGGCATCTTTACGTACCACGCACCAGTTACCGGTTTCGCCGCCAAGTTCCAGGGCGACGGGTGTGAGATTTTTGGCCGCCTCGGCCAGCACATGCTTACCCACTTCAGGCGAGCCGGTGTAGAATATTTTATCAAAACGCTGTGCCAGGCACATATCGGCCACATCATGACCTCCGTCAATAAGGCACACATATTCGGGCGGGAATACCTTGGCAAAAAATTCCTTAAGCACGCGGGTGCTTTCAGCCGACTTGGAGCTGGCTTTAATCACCACCGTATTACCGCCTGCCATGGCGGCAGCTACTACGCCTATGGTGAGCAGCACGGGAAAATTGAACGGGCTTACTATGAGAGATACGCCATAAGGCATTTTGTACACCGTGGTGCTTGTACCGGGAAAGCACATTAAGCCGCTAAAATGTCTTTCGGGCCTGGCCCAGCGACGCAAGCCGCGTATCATTTCATTCACCTCCACTATAATGGGGCCTATATCACACAAGTAAGCCTCCACACGGCTACGGCCCAAATCGGCCATAAGAGCATTTTCCAACTCTGATTCATGCTCCAATACGGCATTACGCAGCTTTTTGAGCTGAGCTATACGCCATTTTACATTTAAAGTTACGCCACTGCGAAAATACGCCCGCTGTGCCTCTACTATACTGTGTATTTCCTGTTCGGTATATGCCATAATTTATATTATTTTGAGGTTATACTTGTCAATACCTGCTTTATATGCCTACTACTCATGGTTATCATGGGAGAATAGTTAATGGAATCCTTTATTATCATACGGGTAAGTTCGGTATAATCTTCCGGTTTTACCGGAGATACTATATGTAATTTACAGTTCTCTGTCAGTTCTGCTATGGCACACAGCAGTTTATCGGCGGCCACGGCTTCGCTGTCGCCGTTGTGGGCTATGCCGCTATAGCGGGCAGTATAGGCATACTTATGCAGGCAGGCTTCCCTTTGAAACTGCAATACCGGCACCAGTACCAATGCTATGGCCTTACCATGTGCCATGTGATATTTGGCACCTATAGCATGTGCAAAAGCATGCACATAGCCTGCCAGCTGATAGCTGATACAATAGCCGCCATACATGGCAGCCCTGCACATGCCCTGACGGGCTTCCACCTGCTGTGGTTGTGATAACAGCACCGGAAGGTGCTCTATTATCAGTTTTACGCCCTCATGAGCATAACGGGCATGCTCCGGCTTTACTTTTACACTGCTGCAGGCAGCCTCTATGGCATGGCTGAGCGCATCTATACCGCAGGCTGCCGTTATGTCATGCGGAGCATGAAGGGTAAGCTCGCTATCCAATATTACATGGGGAATATTCAGCCCCACTATTACCGTGGATTTTTTTACGCCGGAGGCGTTGAGCACTATGGCTCCTACCTATACTTCCGCACCCGTGCCCGCCGTAGCCGGTATGGCTATTACGGGCAAAGCCCTGCCAAGCACCGGCAAAAATTTAAGAAATAAATGCTTTACGCCTATATGTCTGTACTTCACGGCCGCACTCGCCATTTTTACCACATCCAGCACCGAGCCGCCACCTATGCCTATTATACAATCAGCCTGCATGCTCCATGCCGCCGCACGCACCTGCTCCACCACCGGTATTACAGGCTCTCCGCTTATGCAACTATATACCTCACAGCGTATGTTATACTGCTGCAACGACTGCACTACAGCCCGCTCATACCCCAGCAAACTTAATGTGGTATCGGTTACTATCAATACACTTACGTAGGATTGGTGTGCACATATTTCACCTACACTACCGCGACTTCCGCAACCTTCGGTCACCTTAGGATGCGGCACCGGTATAGCCTGCACTACCTTACCCGGCAAACGACGAATAAGCCTTCTAAAAAAAATACATAATCGCTTATATTAAGGTTAATAGATGTATAATCAGCTTAATATATTTTCTTTTTTATATTTTTGTATGCAAAAATATAACACTACTTATTATACGTAGCGTGGTATTCCTCTATTTTTTGCCATAAATGTACCCTGTCGGGGCCTGTTACATTGTGCTCGTGAGTAGGATACACGTAATAATCTACCAGTTTATGGTGCTTCATGGCCTCCTGTATAAACTGTAAACTATTTTGCCACACCACGGTAGGGTCCACACAGCCATGGAATATAAGTATATGTCCGTCTATATTGTCCACCTGATTCAGCAGGGAGGAATGGGCATATCCGTCAGGATTTTCCTGAGGCTTGTCCATATAGCGTTCGCCATACATTACCTCATAATACTTCCAGTCTATTACCGGGCCGCCGGCAGTAGCTGTTTTGAACACTTCGGGGTGTTGCAGCTTAAGCGTTAAGGTCATGAACCCTCCATAGCTCCATCCGTCTATGGAGAACCTGTTGGTATCTACATAAGGCAACGATTTAAGGTATTCCACACCTGTCATTTGGTCTTCCACTTCGGCTACGCCTAAATTTCGGTGTATAATGCTTTCAAATTCAAAACCGCGGTTAGCCGTTCCCCTATTATCCAAGGTGAACACCACATAGCCTTTTTGGGCCATATAATGCAGAAAATGTCCGCCGCTGAGCCAACTGTCGGTTACCAATTGGGAATGAGGACCGCCATATACATAGTAGAATACGGGATATTTTTTGTTCGGGTCAAAATTCACAGGCTTAATAAGCCTGTAATACAGGCTGTCGCCATGGGCATTTTTGAGCATGCCTATGCTCACCTCGGGCAAATCATATTCACTCAGGCTGGTGGTGTCATACAGCAGGGTGGATAGGGTTTTGCCCTTGGCATCTTTTAATTTTACCACGGCAGGTATGTGCAGACTGCTGTAGCGGTCAATAAAATATTTACCGTCGGTGGTATATTGTACCCTGTGGGTGCCGTCTTCACTGCACAGGGACTGTATTTTGCCCGATTTAATATCGGCCACATAGCCGCGTTCACCGGTGAGTTCGTCCTTATTGGTGGTGAATATAAGCTTTTTACCGCTTTGGTCAAAGCCCAAAAAACTCATTACTTCCCAGTTTCCGCTGGTTACCTGCTTTAAGGCTGCACCTTCGGTGTCATACAGGTATATGTGCTTATAGCCGTCCTTACGTGTAAGCCATAAAAACTTATCATTAGTACCTGGCACAAAATACAAAGGATCACTCGGCTCCACATAACGGGAGTTATGTTCTTCAAACAGCACTTTTACCATATCACCCGTAGCTGCATTGTATTTGCACATTTTTAAGTGATTCTGCTCTCTGTTAAGTACGGCTATGTATATGTATTTTTCATCAGGGCTCCATGTTATACTACACAGAAACTGATCCTTAGGTTCACCCGTTTTCATATACACTATGTTACCGCCTGCCACATCATACACGCCTAAGGTAACTTCATGACTGGCCATGCCTGCCATGGGATATTTAATATTTTTCACCTCGGCGGTTCTGGCGGTAACATCTACCAATGGATAATCGGTTACCATGCTTTCATCCATACGGTAAAAAGCAAGCTTATCACCCTTAGGCGACCAAAAACTGCCGTTTTCTATACCAAACTCATTACGATGCACCACATGCCCGTATTTCACTTCCTTTTCACCGGCAGGATTCACCTGCACGGGCTCGCTTCCAAAGCATTGAACCATTAAATTATCACCTGTGGTATAGGCAACCTTTTGTGCGGAATAATTCCATTCCACATTGTCGGCTTCGCTATCCGTGTCACATAATTTGCTCACTTTTTTATCAGCTATATTACAGGAATACAAAGCATTTGAAGCCATAAAGAAGAACTCCTGCTCCGACTTCCAATACACTATAGCCGGTATACGCTGCATATTGGACACTCCTGCCGCACTCATCATACTGCCCATTTGCCCGGCAGTGAGCAAGGCCTGCTTTTGCATAGAGGGCACGCTCACCTTATACAAGGTATTATCTTCCACATACACATAGGCATTGGTATGGGCTATAAACTGCAACTGCCGTATGCTTTGAGGATACATTTTAGGCGAACGAAACACATCTTCCATGTTAAAAACAGACTGTGAAAATCCACACACCACGCTTACTACCAGCACAACGGCTGCCAATATATTCTTTCTCATTATTTTAATGTTATGTTTATATTTTATGTTCTTCACTTTTATATTCAACCGGTTTACGGTGCTTCTCCTGCATGATGCACTTTCATGACAAAGCACACCCTATCACTTTTTCTTTTTGCAAAAATACAACATTTTTTTTTATTTTCATGTTACCTTGAAAAATATTTCACCCTACACATGAATAATTATACTTTGTATATAATGCTTACCGCTATACCAATAAACGCATGCAATGGGCTGCAATAATAAAATCATATTCGGCATTACTGCCCTCTCCCCCCTGCTTCAAAAAATCTCTTTTTTCCGCTTTCGTATTATTTTTTTTGTATTTTTGCAAGAAAATTATTAATCATTAAAAAATCATGCAAAAACACATTATTATTTTATTGTTGGTTACGGGATGTATCAACCTGTTGTTAGCACAACAGGTATTGCCA
>JAZLLK010000006.1:0-42061 GCA_045598105.1 Bacteroidales bacterium
TAGCTTCCATGGCTACCATTGCCTTAAATTTTGCACTAAATTTTCTTCTCTCTGTCATCTTTTATTATTCTTGGTTTTATCAAAGCAAAAGTACTCTTTTTTTCCTTATATTATTGGTCTGAATTTTGGGGTATATTATAAGAAAATCACACCGTCTTTCCCGCTTTGAGGTACTCTTTTTGAATTCCATCCATCAAATCATCATACAAGATGACGTTGATGTTTCGCTGCATCGCCATTAATGAGCAGTATTGCACAATGTTCAGGATGTTGCCACCCGTAAGGTCGTACTTGGCAGCAACCTCCTCCAGATTGATTTTTTTCTCCAACTGAGTTTTGGGTGAAAAGGTATTCTGCCACAACCTCAACCGCTCTGGTGCCTTGGGCGCCGGGAAATGAATGATACTTTGGAAACGGCGAATGAAGGCCTCATCCATATTCTTCTTTAAGTTAGAAGAAAGCACCACTAAACCATTATAATTTTCAATACGCTGCAATAAGAATGAAATTTCCTGGTTGGCATAACGGTCATGTGAATCGTTGATGTTGGTGCGTTTTCCAAAGAGCGCGTCCGCCTCGTCGAAAAAGAGAATCCAATCCTTGTTTTCCGCCATATCGAAAATGCCCGACAGATTTTTCTCCGTTTCACCAATGTACTTGGAAACCACCATCGAAAGGTCCACTCGGTAAACCTGCTTGCCTGTATATTTTCCTAAAAGTGCAGCGGTGAAAGTTTTCCCCGTTCCCGACGGACCATGAAACAGTACGCGATACCCCGGCTTAATCTTCTTACGCAAATTCCACTCATCCAACATGCGGTCACCATATTCAATCCAGATTTTAATCTCGTTAATCTGCTTCATCACATCGTCGGCAAGCACCAAATCCTCCCAACTGCAAAGTGTAGTGAGACGGTTGGCGGGAAAAGAGGATGAAAATTCCGGATTATAATCTGTTTCATTAATCAGCACTTCTATAGAGGGAAGCGAGGGACGCAACACTGACAAATGCAGCGGCGACTGTGACTGTGTGTGTTCAAGAAGTAAGATTTTGTTTCTGAATAGAATACCTTTGCTCAATAGATTAGTATATTTAATTCTCATATCCACATCATCGGTGGCCAAGAGGAATAGTAAAGTTTCAAAAGTGGGCAACAAAGTGCCAATAGTTTCCACCTCCACACAGCCAAATTCCACAAAGCGACGGTCCGTATTAGTATTTTTAACCGCAAAACAATCAAGCAGTTGCGGCTTTAATATTGGAACAAAAGCGAGAATAAGACACAATCTTTCTTCGAAACTCAAATTCTGTGTCCGAACAAAAGTTGCATAATTCCCGGATTCCTCTTCCGTAGCGGGCGGAAGAATTTCAAAGATATCTGCATACTCGGCAGGTTGATTAAAATAGAGTTTGAGACGGGTGAATAAAATCGTTTCAAACCATGTTAGTTCTTTGTATATGAATGTTTTTTGTGACATAATTCTTTCTTTTAATTCCATTCTACAAAAATCAAATAATCGTTCCAGGGATAAGAATGAAGGCGAATATCCCAAGGAATTTCATCTAAAAGAATATCTAGACTGTTGGATTTCACACGCAGGATCCAGTTGTTCTCACTCCGTTCCAGCATACCATTGCGACGGACGAAGGATTCTTGGAAACCGGGAATCGAAGTATTTCGGATAATGCTCCAATTGCGAATAACTGCCTTTAAAAGGTCTAGACATTCTTGCTTTTCCTGCTCGGTAATTTCGATATTGGGTTCCAATGGGAAAAGTATATTGATACCGCATAATAACTTATTAAAGAACATAACATGTTCCAATGGTTTTTCATTTTCCCCCGTTAAATAATGAAGCAGATAAGCTGCTCGCATCTGACATGCTTCCGATTTAAAAGTCTGCCTATTTTCCAGCAAGCCCAACCTATCAAAAAACGATATAAGAAAAGGCTGAAACAATACCAAACCGGCATTGTATATGGGAATGCGATCCTTTATTTCCGGCTGTCTATGCATAATCTGCCGCGTAAGTTCTCGAATGCCGGGCTGGCAATTCAGCTTCTCATCGCCTGCTCTTACAAATTTCGTCTTTTGTTTGGGCAAATTTACATATAAGCCTTGATCCATATGGGCAAATACTTGTATCTGCTCTATTGCCTGAGCTACTTGCAATATTTTTGCCATAGAGATTTCCCGCTCCGACATGGACTTTGCCGATACCGATGCAAAGTCAATGTCTTCCCATTCCTGCACATGTTGCGCGGCCACATATTGCAACCAATCCACATCCTTCCACCATTCGGTCATCATAGTTGCCATAGCAGATAATTGTTCCTTTGTAGGGGCGGAAGACTGATATACTTGCTTCACTACATGGAGCAATTGATATAGCTTTGTACTCCATGTATGCACCTTATGTAATAACATTGGCTGATGGGACGTTTCTTGCTGCCTGTGCTTTTTTTTCATATAATACATAAACTTATCTACCTGATGTGTAGCAGAAAACACAGCATTTTCCTGCATACACATAGCGGCTATAAACAAAGAGGTATTGCGGTCTTGCTCATTGCCATACTTGGCAGCTGCAAGCAAATAATACAACAACTGCTGCCTATACATAACATTAGTATGTGTTTCCGTTTCCCATTGACGAAGTAATTGTATATATATTTGCTTATACGGCACTTGCACATAAGCCAACACACGTTCCATTATTCGTTGAAAATCCTGTACGCTAAACGGCAATGCAAAAAAACGCCTGCATGTTGCCAAATCACGGCATAGCACACCTGCCAATTGCCTTGCATACATAGGGGATACCTGCACCTGCTCCGAAGCTTGCATTAACATAATTTGCATATCAAAGTCATGTCGATTCAGTATATGCCATGGTATTACGGGATAGTTTATATAATCCAACAAAGCATGTGTTTCATGATATTGGGAGAGTGGCTTCGAAGCATTTACCATATTTCCATGCTCCAACATGGGAATTTGATGATAATTAATCGGCAAATACCGAGCTAGAGCCTTGCGTATGGCATTTTCCAAGTCATATTCCATATCCTCTTCAGGCAAAGCGCCCAAGTTCAACTCTAAAGGTTCGCTTATTACGATCTCCGTATCTTCATATTCTTTCAACACCTTCTCCAATACAGGAGTGATGCGATTATAAAAAATCGCATCACTAGCCTTGTTTGCCTCTTTTTCAGGGATATCGTTTGTAATATCCAAAAGTAGCTTATTGAGAATGTGGGTGGACATTATTTCATCCTTTTATTTTTGCTCATATATAACTCGTTTTCCCCACATTGAATCATTTTGATACGCTTGTACACACCCTATAGGCACGTAAATTTTTCCCCTCATATCCGAAAGGGTAAATGTTTCTATTCTTGGAGGTGTTTTAGCATTACAATAAAAGGCGTCCACCTTCACACAAGAGTTAAAGGCAGATTCGCCAATGGATGTTACTTTACTACCTAATTTAATGTTCGTTAAATAAGTATTACGATAAAAACTATATTGTCCAATTGTTTTAACGCCTGAAAGAGTAACTGACTTCAAATACGGACACACATAAAAAGCAGAATCACTAATATCTGTTATATTATCATTACGATAATCAATAGTACCATACTTACCTTCTCCTTCCTGACCCATATATATATAGCTATTTAATTTCCTTATACCACTTTTAGAGACATCAATTAAAGCATTATTCTCCATTATAAAGTTCTTGCAATTAATTACTATTGTCAAATTCAAACATCTGCTAAAAGCAGCATCACCAATAGTATTAACAGATGATGGTAGTGTTATGCTTCGCAAACTTTTACATAAATCAAAAGCACCTCTTCCTATAGAAGCGACCTTGCTCGGTATGCTTATACTTTCTAATTTAGTACAATCTGCGAAAGCGCCATCGCCAATAATCTGTAATGACGAATTTGCCGGAAATACGACTTGACTCATAGAACACATATTAAATGCGTTTTCACCTATAGTACTCACAGATGATGGTATATTTACTGTCCATTTCGCTGTTGATTTTTCACCACATCTAAAAAAAGCAGATTTTTCAATTGTTGTAACACCACCCATCTTAATATTGGTCAAATTATAACAACCTATAAATGCTGAATCACCTATAACACTCGCATTTACTGTCACTGTACACAAACCCTCACATCCGCTAAATGCAGATTCTTCAATTTGCTCTACTGATGAAGGTATCACAATATTATCCAACTTAGAACAACCGCTAAATGCATACTGTCCTATACTACGGACTTTTGATGTAGAAACAAAATTAAGCGAACTTGCAGATGTACATGAGTCAAAAGCCCTCATACCAATACTCTCCACTGAAACGGGAATACTAATCTTATTCAATGCTTTACAAGAACAAAAAGCTTCTGGTCCTATACTTGTCACTGTTGCTGGAATTGAAACTGATGTTAAATTTTCGCAATTTTTGAACGTACTATCTGTTATCTGTTTTATTTTCGCACTATTCATATCAATTATTCCCAACTTCTTACAGCTATAAAAAGCTTCTTTTCCAATAGTTTCAATAGATGCCGGAATATTAATTGATGTTATGCTGGAATATTGAAATGCACCCTTTCCTATTGATTTTAAATTACTACCTTTTATTTCTACTTTACCTATCTTTTCCATGAAACTAAAAGCTGTATCAGCTATTTGAACGACCTTGTATTCTAATCCAAAATTCATCGCCACACCAGGTATAATAATATCACATTGGACACTGCTTAGAGATTTAGAAATTTCAGCAGTTCTATTTGACGGATCATTAGTCAAAATATGATATTTAATATTATCGCACACAAAATCGGGTAATGATTCAACAATTTTGTTTCCAAATATAGACTTCCATAATTTTCCATTTTCACTTGAACAAAAATCAGTTTTATTATTAACCAAAATATAACTAAGATCTGTTTCACTAAAGGAATTTTCATCTATCATTGGAGCAATATTGCTGGCACGGCATTCAATCAATTTTAGTGCAGAGCACCCACTAAATGCTTTAGCGGCAATAGAGTCAATGTCAAATAGCTCGATTGACTTAAGAGCACTTTTAGCAAAAGCGGACTCTCCTATATTAGTCACAAACGAACTACTCAACTTATAATGCTCTTGCTTATTAGAAATCAAATAATGCAAAAGTTTCTTTTTGTTTATATCTACAAACAAAAGGCTATCTATCAATTTATATTTTCCACTAGATGACGATATTGCAGTAAGCTTTTCACATTTATTAAAAACGCCATCACCAATCATATTAACGGAAGATGGGATGCCATCAATTTTAGTCAGATTCGTGCAACCAGAAAATGCGTATTTCCCTATCTCTTCCAATTTATCTCCTAAAAATTTCACTGAAGTAATACCCGTTTTATCCTTAAATGCTTCTACAGAGATCTTGCTAACATTATATTTAAACGCATTATATGCAGTGGTTTCCGGAATAGTGATTTGAGTAGAGTTATTACCATTAGTCATTCTCATCAATTCCACAACGCCGGTAGCGGCCAGATTGTTTTCTCTTATAATCTTGTAATCAAATCCGTCACAACTAAAAGTTTTATTTATATAATCACCCATTTCAACATTAAAATCAAGTGATTTTAAACATGCCTGCATACTACTTGCATTTTCAGGAATGAATATTGTACAATTCTTTTTAACAGTTTTTTCTATTCCTTCAAATGCAGCACTCAACATTTTCTTATCTGAAATCACACTACTGAAACGGATACGTTTTAAATATTTCATTCCTGAAAATGATCCAGCTTTTAAGGTAATAACAGAGTCCGGTATTTCAAGTATGAATCGTTCTTCACATGCCGGAGGATAAGCAATTAAAGTTGTCATATCTTTATCCCAAAGCGTATCACTTACTACATCATAGTGACTTGACGAAATATTTACAACCTTAAATTTCTTAATCTTGTCACACCCGACAAAAACATTTTCTCCTATATGGGTAACGCTAGCGGGTATTGTTACTGATTCCAAATATTTATTATTCTCAAAAGCATTATCGGCTATGCCGACCACTCCATAATGCTTATCGCCTATTGGGACAGATGCAGCGATAATAACTTCTCCATTTACACTATTGTTCTCTGCTACCCACAAAGTATTTTTTTCTTCAGAATTGGGGTTCTCTTTATACAAAATTCCTTCATATGAATACACATCTTGTACAGTCATTCTAAATTTATTCCACACTTCGTTTTCTTTATATTTACTATCACAAAAAAGCGGGACATTTATTGTGCAATTTTGAACATCTACGTGAAGGAATGCGTCATTATTCAGATGTATTTCATTGGAATAGCTAACTATTTCGTTCAAGTGATAACAATGGGCAAATGCTTGAGAACATATTTCTTTCACACTATTAGGTATAACTAGTGATTTCAAGGCGGTACAACCAGCAAAAGTCCATCCTTCTATTCTGCTTATGCCATATAACATTTTCACATTCGTTAAAGACGTACAATTTTGAAAAGCTGATCGCTCTATTTGTCTAATTTTACCGCCGAATGTGATAGTTTTCAAATTCTTACAATTATAAAAAGCGAATTTACCAATATCCGTTAAACTAGTGGCATCTGCCATATCTACTTCTTTCAAATCCGAACAGTCTTCAAATGCGAAATCTTTAATAGACAAAACATTACCTGGAATTTTAACTACCCCATTCCCTATGTTTTTTAATCCTTCTAATACGCCATCAACTATTTTTAATTCAGCACTCATAATTCATTGTTTTATTCGTTAATAATTTTAATAATAGGATTTATCTCCAATACAGCATCAATATTTTTCCATGCTATATTTTTCTTTAAAAAAATCGTTGTATCCACCATTTGTATTTCAACGGTTATTTTTCCATCTTTTTCAACATTTTGTATCCTAGGATTTCCATTAAACAACTTTAATAGATCGGATTTTTTATCTTCACCATCTATCTGCGATGCTACTATAGTAGCGTTTTGGCAATCCACTATTCTATTCAACTGAGCATTGGAAGACGGAATAAACCTTCCTTCTGGCACATATAACATACAAGCTTTATAACCTTCATTTAGTTCATATGTTATCTGCTTGGCCTCGGAAAGTGATACATGATTATAGATCCGCACCATAGCATTACTAATTAAATTCATTGCTGCGGTGTATGTCATGCCTTTATTCATTCTGAAATAATTGGCTGTATTTTGCTTATTTCTACCATAATGTAACATATATACATCATAGAACTTAGCTTTGTCTTCCACATTATACCTTGGATATTCAGTGTTTTGTTCCAATGTTTCAAAACCTAAAATAGAAGATATGCTTCCCGTTCCATCCGTAATATAACTAACCAACTGCGATTTATATTTATCACCACTAATGGAAAGACATAAAACTGGCATATTCAAACACGCAACTGCTCTTTTATGTTGACTCACAAGCAATAGCACACCTTTTTTTTCTACACCGCTCACATAATCCACACCAGGCATGCGATAAGCTTTCAACATATTGACATTATAATAATAGGATATTACTAATAACAAATATTCTAATTTTCGTTTATCTGTTGTAGCAAGGGGTTTATTATTAGCCATTAAATATATTGCTTGTCTAATTTCTTCTATCCTACTTTTGCTTATTTTTTTTAGATTTTCACTTGCTTTTGCTAAATCCTGCTCTTTGCATAACTTCATAATGTCATCAAGCACCTTACTTATCACAGCTCGCTCTTCAGCACTTTCTTTACCAAAGATTACATCTTCTCCAGACTGGTCTGAATATGGGATACTTGATTGCATCAACGCTCCTATAATATCATCATCTGGCATTTCCCTCGCAACTTCGCCTGCATTGGGATTGTATTGTTCCAATGTATATGAACTTTCATCACCATCCAATTCATGCTCCAGTACTATGATAGGAAGATTTTTATCACGAATTTCCTTCTGCAGTTTTTCTTTTAAAGTATCCGTAAATGCGTCTTCATACCCATATAGGTGGAAACAATCGGCCTTACGATAATCGTCTATAGTAAAAGTACAAGTTTCATCAGTTGGTTCTTCACCTATTTTCACCGATTCTTCATGATACGGATGATGAGCATCCCAACACTCCTTCATATCAGGATTTTTTTCTCCGCCATAATATTTTGGCAGATACCTTTCTCCTAAAGGTGAAGCAGAGTTCACGGGCATCAACTTAATATCACCCGCTTCACCTGCTTGTTGTGGATTAAAATATTTAATCATCAACAGTACTCTATTATACATACGAACCAATACACTTTCATCTTGAGTTCTTCCCGTATCTTGGTAATGTGTTTGGAAAGAATTTCTATCCGATGAACTTCCATTCTCACTCACACTTCCTAAAAGGATAACATTATCATATTCATATCCTTGCTGCACTTCAGTCAACCTATATTTATATAAGAACTGATTATAATGGCTTATCAATTCATTGGCTGCATCCACCATATCATTAGCAAAAGAAAGGTAGGTAGCTATATACATGTTATTAAATGCCATGGTTCCCAATTGGGACACATAATCATGTCCTTCATATTCCAATATTTTGGCAAAAGTAAAATATTTTGATTGCAGTTCCTGCATATATTTCGTTATTTCACTCATACTATTGGCCACAGCAACTGTTTTTTCATAGAAATGGTTGGTAGCTTGTCGCAAAAACACAGGCAATATATCATAATCGGCCCATCCCTGTGATACTACATTAATAGGCTTCATATATAGCAAATCAGCATTCTCATCATTTTGCTCTGCTTTTTGGTCTTCTGCTTCTACCTTTTTATCAGGCTGTTTCTGTTTTTTTATTAAAATAGGAATTACTTCAAGTACTACTTTATCCCCACTATAAGTACAAGATAAATTAGCACAATAATTTTGTGCGCCTAGTATACGTTCTGACACTTGAATAGCTAACGAAAAATCTTCTAAATTAATTTTTGCATCTAACAACCGAACCACATCTTCCGAATCACCATTATTTGATTTATTTTCAGAATTGTTCTCAGAATTTTCTGCAAGCTTTTCTTTATCATCAATACTTTTCTCTATCAGCACATACTCAGCATCTTTTGGATACGTTATTCCATCACCAGTTTCCCTATGCCTACTAGTGAGCATACAACTGTCATATACTCTATCGTTAGGGACTTCCACTATGGCGCCGGAACGGGTAACGGCAACGCCACTACTAATAGTCAGTTCTCCACTTGCTTTATCATAATTACAAGTAAGTCCGCTTACTATACCTTGTCCGAACAACAAATTTCTGGTAGATTTCAACTGCGTGTGCAGGAAATCAAACGACATATTAAGATCTTCGCTTTTCAATACGCTTCCGTCATGATATACGGGATACATATTGGTAGTTTCATTATTGCTACTCATATATGTTATTTTTTATTATTATTCCATTTATACATTTCACTTTCAAGGGTTGTATATCCTATTATAGACTTATTATCAGCCTTATCCATATAAGCTTCATGGTATGCATTATTGAGCTTTGACAGCTTTTGAGCAAATATACTCAACGATTCTTCATACCTTTGATCACCTCTGTCTATATTTTGCATATACTGTTCATAAGCTTCTTCTAATTCCATCATTTGTAGTGGATTAATCCAGCACACCTTCACAGCTATATGGGCAGGGAATTCTTCCCTGATATTATGCTCCACAATACTGCGAAAACGATGGTCTTGTACGATATTAAGCCAACCCGGCATCACCACTGTTATTTTCATTGAATAGGGATCTGCCACATAAGTCTTTCTATCTTCATCAGTATATTGATATAGAAAATTATTCTTATTCACTTCGTTTTGAGGGACTAGTAAGCTATGCTCATACACATGCAAACCAAAAGCCTCCGACATTGCTGCGCCGCGATTATCCTCAAATATTGGAACATCATTTTCTTTACAAATAACCTGTGGATGCAATACTTTATTTGGAGTGTAATTTAATATGCCAAGTTTAATGGATAATTTACGTTCTACTGCGTAATAATTTCCATCATTTAAGCCTTCTGTTCCAGAACTCTCATTTAAATAACAAGGATTTTTATAATCAATAGCCCCGGCGCGTCGATATCCCAATACAGGATAATGTTCCAACATAGCAGATTTGCTACATATCAATTCATATTCTTGTTCTTCAATAGTATGTTCATCTATTTCTGCTGATTTCGAAATATATTGCATGATGGAAAAATTCACAAAATCCTCATTAAAACGAGCTAAGAGGCTATCTAAAGCTTTATTTTTACGTTTTAACTCTTTTTTCGCATCAAATACACTATTTTGGAAATAGTCTACATAATCATCCTGGACTACTTTATCAACGTCGTCTATATCCTCATCGGATAATATGTGATGAAGATAAGATTGCTGTTTTTCCTTCCATTCTTCTATATTTTTTGTTTTTTCCCATGATAACATATACTTAGCGCTATCCATGCGTAATAGGAAATCGGCTAACAATTGGTCAAAAAACATCAAATAAGCTTTCATTTGCAAACGCTGTGCCTTACGAAGATTGGGCTCTTCATCGGAAATATTTTCTTTACCCACCAAATACATATTAGGGAATTCATGCTGAATAGTATAATACGCATTCAAATTTCGATTAGTACCGGTATCTATTCCCAAATGACCATTGAAATAAGTTTCCGCATTATAGGATATAGATTTCTGAGTATGTGTGTATGGAGCTGTAAAACGGAAACTTTCCAATAAGAATTCTATATTATGCGACTTATTATCACTAGGGGAAGCCAAACGGAATACATAATGTCCGCATGCAGAATCTTTCAGACTTATTTTATAAGTTTCCACATCCACAACTGACGTATTATTCACTACAAATTTGAAATGCCGTACCCCTTTTACACCAGGAACACGCATAATAATATTTATTATATCTGATGCATACAATTCCCTATTGTCATCCATATCTTCCACTTCATTCACATCCACATATCCCCATTTAGGATATGGACCCGTAAAAACATCCGATATTGACGTGCCCTTTTTGAGCATTTCTTCTAAGGTATAACGATGTAAGTCTGGAGATACATATTGAGTCAGATCAGATATAATCTGCTGCAATATAGCACTATAATCATATCCGGCTTCTACTTCTACATCTGCTTCTATAGCTACCGGTAAATGTTCTACTGCTTCAGGATAATTAAAATCTTCACAAAGGTTTCTGTGCTTGTCTAGTAGAGTCTTTACTTCTTTCAATATTGCATTCCTCACGTCCTCGCTATCAGCATCCACATCCACATACACATTATAATATCCTTTCAGCGATATTTGACGTTCACTACTCACATTTTCGGGAATAGTTAATGTTTTATTCACGGGTTTTAACCATACGTTCTTTATTCCCGGGATATTTTCCAATATCAGTTTGCGATAATCATTTATAGTAAGAGGTGCAGAAGAAAGAACCTGATAAGGCTCATAAAATACATTTCGATATCGTGGTACTTTGTATCCCGGTTCCGTAAGCAAATCTCGAATATCAAAAGTCATACGATATCCTATATCCATAATGGAGAAACAGAGTATCTCCATTATGGTAATACCAGGATCGGCCGCATTATAATCGGACCATATATTACCACTCAATTCACTGATACGTTTGATACCCAAACTTCTCAGTGCTACGGCATCCAATATAGGACGCCCTTCGTTGTTTTCCAATTTACTATCCATTATATACTATTCTAATATCGTGATTGGTAACCGAAGTAAATATTTCAAAAGGTTCTTTTCCTATGGCATTTTCGTCGTCAGAAAGAGACTTATCTGCTATAGAATACGATTTTCCATCCTTGGTAACATACGCACTTATTACATAGTCAATGTATTCCAAATTTTCAAGAAAATAATAAATATCTGCAACATTTCTGGAACGATACATCCAACCTTTTAATTCTGTTTCTTTATCTTCAGTTGTCCATGGAGACATATAATTTACCAAATCTGCATTTAATTTATCGTGATAAAAACTGGTATCATTATATCCTTTTTTCAATTGGACTTCACAATGTACCATTACCGGCTTATAGGCAAAATTCATTACCGATACATTTACATGAGGTGATGCCAACGTTTTTATATAATCCTTTATTTGAGTCAACAATTGCTCTGGGACCATTGGCTCCAAAAAATTTTCTTGTGGTAACATTTCTGTATCAGGACTCACCAATAAAGTAATGCTTCCAGGAACTATACTCATTTTTTTTTCTTTAATTTCACTATGCGACATACACAAAGCAAACGATATTTGAGGAAAGGCTTCCAACACCAAATGCTCATAATCCCAGGCAGATGATGCTCTATTTTTATGTCTAAGTCTTTCACTTATACGCGCATAGAAATCATCATTATTTTCTTCTTCTTTACCATTGAATGAAGGATAAGGTTGCTCTATTGATTTAATATCACGATTTCTCTCTTCCATTTTCAGTATTGTAAAAGCAGGCAAACCAAACTTAAGATGAGTAAGTTCATTATCCTGATTTTGGAAAGTTGCCACAACACAATGTGCTCGTACTTTTCGTATTTCAGGAAAACTATTTTCTTGCCCAACCATAGACAATCGCAACCAAAATACGCCTTCTCCAGTATAATATATTTCTTCCGGAATAATAAATGTTATTATTCCGGACTGACGGAACAAATTGGTTGTATCCCTAACTATCAGTTTTTCATCTAACTTTGTCCAATTTATGCCATTATAGTAACCCCAAATAAAATGTTGATTTTCCTGATATGGGGTATTTTCGCACATATCAAAATACACATTTACTTCATCTTGAGGGGATATATTTGACAAAGCTATATATGTGGATTTACTATACTTCATACTTGCGAGACCATTCAATGTATCATCAGGTAATACAGGAAACAATGTTTCTTCGGCATGTACTTCTTTATTTACAAATGGATGTAAAGAAAAAATCTGATAATCGCCAGCGGAATCTTCCAACTTATAATCAACTGAAATACTTTGTATTTCAGGTGTATACGGCTTTTCCGGAATAGCAAGAGGTGACTCTTTCACGGCATTCTCGCCTTCTTGAGGCATATTATTTTTCACATTTTCCATTAGCACCTTACTCAATAAGGTGTTATACACGGAATGCCCAAAATCCACATTCAATTCAACTCCAATAAAACCAAACTTGGTTTGAGCTGTAAAATCAGTAATAGTTTCCCTTATACTATCAGCCTCTTCGCTAAAGTTCAATCCATTTTTCCATTCTCCGTGAGTTAAACACCTTGAAATTTTCAATATGCTTTCTTTATCAAAATTGGAGAAATCAAAATCAGAAGCTTTATACAAACCGACATTACCGAATTGTTCACAAGCTGCCTTATATGGAGCATAATATTTACATATGTAATTTTTTGCTTCATCGACTTCTGCAGGCAACCCTTTCCATTCCACATTAAGTTGGAAAGAATTACCATTAAAATATTTATTAAATATTTTATTATTGCCAATATAGAAGCAACTATTCATTATAGGATTAGGTCCTAAAGGCATAAATGCCATATTTCCATTAAGTTTACCATAATCATTATATATAAGCAAATCTTTTGATTCTTCCACATTCACCTCAATTTTTGCTATCAAATGGGCAGTAAAAGAAGCCAAAAAACTTTCTACATTAACATATCCTTCAGGAATCTCTAGTTTAGGGAACACCAAACGCAATACAGGATCTTTTGCATCAATTTGCAAACCATGTTTAGATTCATCATACTTTACCACAGATGGCATTGCTTTACTTATAATTAAAGTCAAACCATCTTCTTCATCGTTATCCCATATATTATCTTTCGGAATTTCTTCCCAGCCATTATCACTCGTATAACTAATGATCGCATGGGCTCCTACACTTGTTGCAATATATTTATAATTATCATTCAAATGAAGTGTTATTGTACGTTTCCCATCTGCAAGGTAAAACATAGGAGATGACACAACAACACCTATTTCTGCAGGCATTTCCGATAGACCAGACAACAAATCGTCCTGTTTTTTCAGCATAACGATACCACTAGTGACATCTATATCTGTAGTCAATATTTTTACCTGCCTAATTTCGGCTTTATTTACCACTACATCATAATCGGACACATACAAACGTTTTTTACCATTGTTATCATTACCGCCATCGAATATTGTTCCTTTAGGAATACGTGCTATAGATGCCTTTTTATCCATTTCAAAGAATACAGCAACCTTATCTGCCACGGCTTTTTTTCTTTCAAACTTCAAAATATTATTATAATAATATTCCAAATGTCGTTGTGAAAGACGATTAAGTTCATCTTGGGCTATATGAAAAACCTGCACAAAAGCTAAAAGCAATGCCAAATGAGGAGGTGTCTGCCTATTTTTTTCCCATTCCTCAATTTGCTGAAAGTTTACTTTTTTATGAACATAATCATATATATCTTCAAAAAAAAGTTTCCAATCTCCATTTTCAACGTCTACCTGATTTTGTTCGTTGTAATATTTGATATACAATGCCAATTGGGCTGTTTGTTCAATAATATCACTATCGAAGCGTTCATCCAATTTGAAATAATCAGGATGCAATGCTTTGGGGAATCGCTCATTCCTATATGTTCCTTTATGGTCATTCAAATGGTTCATCTGCTATGCTTTCTATTTATAATTCTATGCCGCTCTCATAATAAAATGGGAACACCATATTATATTTTGTATTAAATGCCTTAATGGTGTAGGCTATAGATATTTCTATACAATCATCGGCTGTATTATTTTGTATATCCACATTATCCACATCCACTCGGGATTCGTTTTCCGAAATGGCATTTTTAATCATTCTTTTCAACTGTGTTATTTGCATGGAATCTACATTACGCATAAATGCATAATCATTAATATTAGTTCCCATACTAGGATGGAATCTTCTTTCTCCTAATCGGGTAAGCACCAATATTTTCACGCTCTTTGATACATTTTCTTCCAATTCTGTCATGTTGACACCTTTGGACGCTACTGAAAATGTGGGAGGAAAACTCCATCCTCTTCCTAAAAATTCATACACTTCATCTTTATCCATTGACTTATCCTCCTATAATTACAGTGGGACATCCCACGGCTGCATTGGCACCACACAAGCAAACATCTGTAGCTCTTATAGCTGGTTTTCCGCATATAAGTACAGACGTACTTCCTACTAAAAATGGGGAAGATGGTATGTGTGGTGTAGCAGGAGTGGGGACTATTGCACACGCATGCATATCACCCATTACGGCAGCCGGCATGCCTCCTATTAATACAGTAGGAGCACCCGGACCTACAATTACACCACCATGTGTGGTAACATCACCTACTCTTGCTGCTGCTGCCATATATAATTAATTTATTTGTACCAATGATCCCTTTACTACCATTACTCCAGAAGACGACACTTCTGCATTTGCGCTACCTGAAGCCTTGTACTGAGCCGAAGCCTCAGCTGTATAGTTTACTCCTTTTAGCTTCATATCTTGAGTTGCTTCTATAGAAACATTTCCTGCACTCTTGATGGTTATACCTTGATTATCCATTACTATTTGATTACCATTGGTATCATCTATTTCAAATTTGCCATCTTTATCATTCAATATCAATTTATTACTGCCAGGTGTTTCTAATATAACTATTTTATCTTCCTCATTTATTTCCAGCTTAATACCACTTTTTAAATAAACACCTTTAACGTTGTTATCATCACTAAGGGATTGTGATGCCGGTTGGCTATTACTATATAGAGACCCCAATACTATAGGATTATTAGGATTTTGATCTATGAATCCTATTACTACTTCATCATCTATTTCAGGGAACACGAACCGGCCTCTATTGTTTCCGGCATCAGGTGTAGCATATCGTGCCCATATTTCCGTGTTTTTCCCGTCAAAACAAGGATATGAAACCTTAATACGAAAATCATCGGAAGGGTCACCTTCCAAAGCCGTTACTTTAGCGATTTGCAAACCACCTGCTGCTGGCAATAATTCCGAAGCCGGTGCTGCATTAACATCATCATACGACCAAAAATAAGACGTTTCTTCCAACCCAAAACCTATGGTAATATACCACGCCCCGTTTTCATAATCAAATTGAACTTCCGTAACATAAGCATCACCATTAAAACTACTTCCCAACCCGCTAAATGCAATGGTGTCACCAGGGTGCACATCCAATACCCCATACAATTTGGCTTTGCCTATAATACGGGATAAATTATTACGCATAATAACAGCATTTACCTTTTCGGTTATTACATCCTTATCGGTAAAATGGCTATTAAAATTCATGATATAAGTATCATTCTCCAATTTATCGGCTAATTGCCCAGTTTGAGGACTACCTTGCTGAAAATCTCCAGCAGAATTTTTTTGCTCAACTTCCTGCTTTTCCTGACTATTATAATTCCATGAAAGAGCCTTATAATTTGAAAAAGCAGTACGACCATCTACCTGAGCATCAAAATCTACCACTGATTCATAACCATTTATTTCATGCTTTGCGCCTTCTACTTTAGGTTTTTTTACCACAATTTTATCATTATCGGTAAATACCATAAGTGAATTGGCATCTGCCTTCATATTCACAAAATCCCAATCTGTACAATTATATTGTGTTGCTACTTCGTTTTGGTACGATGTAGCCTCCACATCACATGCTATACCATATTTCTTAATAATTTCTTCAATAATTTCGCTATCCTTCATATCTGCAAACACATGATTATAGCGACTTAGCGTCATTTTATATGCTTTATGCTTGGCTGTGAGTGTAAGCAATGATTTACGATTAGAAATGCTGACCGATTTTTTTACTATAACACCTTTAAATACGCATAAATTGCCTTCATCAGCATATATTTCCGCCTCGCTTCCTACAGCTATATCGGTATTGCTATCATCCACATACTCATTATCAAGCATATTACCATAATGCAGCACAAGTTCAGCAGTAGCTATTTTACAGAACTGCTTATGCACGCTCACAGATACTATATCGGCAAGATCATCCAATTCCTTGCCATTTACAAGTATCTTATATATCAGCGATATACTTTTTGAGTCATCCATGTTGTCCATACTACTCATACTTCATTATTTTTTTATTTCTTGTCCACTGCTAGTAGAAAAATTAGCATCGGCAGAGATATATAGCGAATTTTGGTTGTTACTCCTCGCATCTTCACATGATATAGGTGCACACACACACTCACATGTGTTAGTGGGTTTGGGTGTAGTCTTTGTGGGTGTGGAAGTCTTCTTAGGTGTAGAGTCATCGGTAATGGTAGAGAATGAACAAGTAATTTTTGCTCTTAATGTTGTTCCTTTTCTAGAGAACAAATTATGTTCTACCGTAATATTATTAGTTCTTACAATCCAGCACTGCTCACCATACATAATGGCTAATGCCTGCACAGGAGAACCATCAGATGCTTTGTACACAACTTCCAAAAAAGCGTTAATCATGTCATCTACACTTTGATTAACATGTTTGGGATCATCATCAGGCACCACATTTGTTTTATCCAAATAAAATGTAAAAGAAATGGTCTCTGGTTCACAATTCCGAACATCACCCTTACTTTTAGATTTTGCCGATTTATTTTCAGTAGCAGACATTGTCATTTGTCGGGAAATAGATTCTGGATTAATCATAACGGTAAAATCCATACTTCCGTTTTCCGGCTTGGTTTTATCTTTACTATTCGCATTCCTGCAGAATCTAAGACGTGCAATTTCTCCGCTTTTCCCCATTTCCGCCACGTTGCTCATATATGTTATCTTTCTCTATTAATTTTATTTACACTTACTATTTCCATAGGCTTTTTTACAGATATATGCTCATCTGCATTCGATATTTTAGACGAACCATTAGATACCACATCTTTTTTTTCTATTTTAGTTCGAATTATCAACTCATTTATCTTAACTGCCATATGTATCCGTTTTATTACTATTTATCTATTTGCCTATCATCTTGCTCTACATCTGCTATTGCCGGTGATAAAGTTATTGAATTTTGCACATCTTGTGTAAAATATGATACTGCTACCTTCAGTGCTTCTATTGCTCTTGTATTGGCTTCTGCCATATCCAATTTTGCTTTTGCAATATTATAATTTACAGAACGTTGTTGCATAGAAGCATTATTCCTCAATTTTTCCATACTACATGTAACCGCATTAATAGCTTGCGATGCAGTACTTTGAGCGAAATTAAAAGATGTTTCTACCGAAGACTGTACTTCCGATACCACGCTATTCAATTCATCTTTCAGCTTAGCTACTTTAACACCTGTTTGATCAGGAACAGCATCTATTACATTTTCGACACTGCTAATAGTACTATTTACAATATATGTAACATCTTGTATTGTATTATTTATATCAGATGTTATTGCTTCCGACTCTTGCCTCATACTGCATACTAAATCTTTTACATCATTTTGGGCATCATATACCGAATCAGTAAGAGTGTAAGCAATATTACTTATATAAGTATTTACATTAGTTAATACCTCATTTACTACACTTTGAACTTCAGCCGGACTTTCATTAAGTTTATCACGAATTAAATTTACTTGCTTTTGCAAATTATCAGTTACACTTTCAGTTGAATTCTTCAAATCATTCACTGAGTCTGCTATGGTCTTGGATATAATATCTATTTGCGTATTTACATCCGTAATGGCAGTTTTCGCAGTCGCTTCTACTGCCGATATGGATAATTGAATATTAGAGGTAGCTAAAGTTACACTATTGGATATTTCTCCAACGGCTTTTTTCACAGCAGTATTGGCACTTTTCACCGAAGTATCTATTTTTCCAGTAATAGCATCAGCTGTTTGTACTATAGATTCAGCTACTGATTTAGCGTTACTGGTAGCATCTTCTATAGTTTTACTTATATTATTAGCCATATCTTTCGTCTTATTAGCCACATTCTTCACGTATGCTTCAGTACGAACGACAGCGTTATTACCTATTTGAGATATGTCATGAGCAGCAGCATTCCCTATGTCAGTCACTTTATCTGCCAAATCTTGTACTCTATCACTTGCATTTTCTATATATACTTGAGCTAAATTCACCATACCTTCCACCGATTTAGCCTGTGATGATGCCATTCGTTCTAATTCAGTTACACGACTAGCAACTTCCTTTTCTGTTTTTTTCGCAGCATTTTGAACGGAAGAAATAGTACTATCTACTGATGCTTGTATATCAGATGCTACCTGATTTAATTCGGAACGAATATTTTTTATGGTACCTTTTGCCTGACTAGGAATAGTTTCTACCATATCTGATACTTCATTTATAGCGTTATTTACCAATGATGTAACATCTTTCATAGTAGCATTGGCACTAGATGATATTTCTTCTACTTTATTTTGCATATCATCTACTACAGACTTCACTTCTTTTTGTGCATCATATATAGTATCAGTTATAGTAAATGCGACATTGCTAATTGCACCATTCATTTGTGACACTATATGTTGCACCTTATCTTGAACCTCAGCAGTAGCAGTCTTCGCCATCTCGCTTATAGTATTCACCTGATTTTGCATATTGCCTATTACACCTTCTGCCGATTGTTTCAATCCTTTTACCGTATCATTCACATTTTTAGATATGGCATTTACTTGATTATTTACATTGGCAATAGCTCCTGAAACCTCGTTCTCCACAATAAAAACCGAAGTGCTAATATTATTAGACACTTTATCTACTGCGCCAGTTATTTGATTAATAGTATTATCCAGTACTTCAGTAACCCCATTTATGGAAGTATTCACCTTACCTGTAATAGAATCCATTGTTTTGGATATTGCTTTTGTAGCTGCTTCTACATTATCGTTAACTTTATCAATTGAAGATTCTACATTACCCGCTATTTCATTAACTTTGTCTGATACACCTTTTACAAATGCATCCGTGCGTTCAGCCACATTGTTACCTATTTGAGATATATCGTGTGATGCAGCATTTACTACATCTTCTGCCTTATCTAATAAATCCTGAGCAGCGAATGTTACATTTTCCAAGTTCTTTTTAGCCTGACCTATTGTATTTTCAATATTGTCTAACTGCTTATTTACAATATCAACGGCACTTTGTGTAGCATTTTGAATAGTGTCAGCTATATTATCTACCGACTGTTGAATTTTATTACTTACATCGTTTATTCCAGAATCCACTTTACTTACGGCATCAGTAATATTGTCGGATACTTTATCCACCGCATCCGATACCATTGTAATAGTATCGTCTATACGATCGCTTACACTATTTATAGCTTCATTTACACCATTTGCAACATCATTGGCCTTTTCCTGAATATTAGAAATAGAATTTTCTACTCTTTCTTGCATATCGGATACTGCATCGTTAATAATAGATGTAACACTATTCATGCTTTCATCTACTTGATCCATAATATCCATCACTTTTGATTTTACCTCATCGGAAGCATCTTTTATTTTATCACTTACCTCATCTATTTTATCCTTTAAATTATCGGCCACCCCTTCAGCTGATTTTACCAAATCATCCACTGAATCCGTTACCTTTGAAGAGATATTGTCTATTTGATCATTAACCATTTGAATAGCAGAATTAGCTTTCTCTTCTATTTGAGATATTGAATCGGTAAACTTATCACCTATTTCATTTACTTTATCTGTAATATTATCTATAGATTCTTTTACCGTCTCGGTTACTTCATCTACAGAATCTTTTATTTTATCACCTATTTCATTAGCTTTATTGGATATATTTTTAATTGATTCATCTGCCTTATCTTTCACTTCGTCAATAGACGACTCTATATTATCTGCTATTGTATCTATCTGCTTTGATGCTTCATCTAATAATGACTTAGCTTGGCCTTTAACATCATTTACAGCTTCATTTACCTGCTGACCTATATTGCTAATATTCTCTTTTGCATCATTTATCAAGCCTTCGACTCCGCCTTTCATATCGCTAACGGTTTGCGAAATTTTTTCGGTAAATTCTTTGGATTTATTTTGAATATCATTAATAACACCTTGGAAAGTATCTTTAGCTTCACCTAACGAATCCTCGGCTTTGTCTATCATATCATTAATATCGGAAGCTAAATCATTATATGCATTTTTAGCGGCATCCCTTATGTTATTAACCTCGTCTAAAGCCTTAGCTTTTGCTTCATTTAAAGTCTTCTTAGCTGCATCTACTGTTTCACTAATTTCAGCCTTAGCTTTTTCTACGTTTTCTTTTACTTTTGCAACGCTTTCTTCTGCCTTTTGTTTTACATCAGATATTGTTTGTTTAACATCCGATACTAATTCTTTAGCTTCACTTTCAATCTCTGATGCAACATCTTGTATATTACTTACAGCTCCTGCAACACTATCTTGAATAGAGGATTTAGCATCTGTGAGGCTCTGCTTTGTTTCATTTATTGTCGATTGAAGTTTTTCAGCCGTTGATTGTACTTTCTTACTAAGTTCACTAGCTGCACTTGCCGCATTGGAAGCAGTATTGCTGAATGTTTTTGTTAAATCGTCTATTAAAGTATCGGTTTCTTTAATTTTATCATCAAGTTCTTTTTCTATGTTTTTTAATTCATTAGTAGCTTTATCTGCTTGTTTCTTTAGATCTTCAGCTTCCTTGGTAATTTCGGCTACGGCTTTTTCTTTAATATCAGATGTTGAATCTATAGTTTCTTTTACATTGTTTATTACTGTCTTAGCTTTTATTTTGTTGATAGTATCTGTTTCCGGAGAGTGATACAATTGTATAGAGCTATATGCCAATTCTATAGTTTCTATTACCAACTCATTCTTAGTAGCCCCAAATTCAGAAGCTTCAAATTTAACCGGATATGCATTGGATATTTTCCATCCTTTGATAGTTTTATCACCTTCTACCAAAGACACAATAACCGTGGCAGGATTAAATTCAAATTCATACACAGCTTTCACGCACCATGCTACGAATTCATTTGATTGTGGTATAATACCTCTTTTCAACACCAAATTAGGCAATTTAACAGGTTTAGGCAATTTGTATGCAACATTATTCACGCCGCCATCCCACACTTCTTCGTATGGAATTTCGACTCGTATACCACTCACCTCTGAAAAAGGCACATTTTCCACATTTACTCCATCCATAAAGTCCACCCTAAAACTGAACGCCGGAACTAATGAGTATATTTGGTCTTCTTTTTTATTTTCTGCCACAGCTTACTATTCTAAATAAACGATACAATCAAATTTCCCCGTCACTCAAAAGAATGACGAGGAAAATTTGCATACAAATACTATTTGGCTTTAGGTCTGGTAAGTACCAATCCTTCGTGAGCCAATTCGATGGTTTCAATCAGCACTTCATTGCTGGTAGAATTATAGTTAGCATTATCTACTTTTACAGGAAATGCATTTTGAAGTGTCCAAGTAAGAACGGGTTCATGCAACTCATCCAACAAACTCACAACTACGTTTTTACGTTCAATTTTATTGAGTTGAGCTTTATTCCACCAATCAAACAGACTATTATCTTTAGCCATAGCGCCACGTTTTAATGTTACGTTACCATATTTTTTCAAACCTGGCATTTTTATGGTTGAATATACTTTACTATTACCTTCTCGATACTCTATTACCTGATTTTCTACTGCTAATCCGGATACTTCGGTAAATGGGACAGCGTCTTTGTCGTCGGAACTCCATCTCACTTCAAAGTGAAATGCCGGTAATGGATAATTCGTTTCTTCCATGATTAATCTCTCCTATTTCTTTATTAATTATGATTCTTGTAATTTATGTGAAAATCTCAAAACTATAAATTCTGCAGGACGTACTGCAGCCATACCTATTTCAACTATAAGTCTGCCTTCTAGTATATCTACAGAATCCATGGTGGTACCTAATCCCACATTTACATAAAATGCTTCTGCGGGTGTAGAACCAGCCAAACCTCCGGCACGCCAGATATTAGTAAGGAAATTTTCAATTTGACATTTTATCTTAGTCCATGTATTTTGAGTGTTAGGTGCAAATACAGCCCATTCTGTGGATTCCTGTACGCTCTCTTCCACATAGTTAAATAATCTTCTTACAGGAACATATCGCCACTCGTTATCATTACCTTTTAATGTTCTTGCTCCCCATACCAAAATGCCTTTGCCGCTAAATGCACGAATAGCATTAATTGATTTACCTGAGGATGTAACGTTCATATCTTCCTGCATTTGATTATTAATCAAACGAGATACTCCTTTTATAGAAGCTATAGCCATATTGGCAGGTGCTTTCCATACACCGGAAAAATTGTCATTTTGAGCATATATACCGGCTATAGCGCCACTAGGCGGTACTATAGACATATCTAACGCCATCTCTTTTTCATACACTTCATAGAAAGGTATAAAGGATTTTGCTGAATCTTCTGCAATTTTCTTACTATCTTCATCAATAATAGGATCTAAAGCACAAACATAGTTAGGAAGATAAGTTGAGGATTCTTCATTTATTACTTTTGTTATCTTTTCTTCAACTACCAATTTTTGCAGATATTTGCATCCAATTAATATTCTTTCTTCTTGAGTGAGTTCTTTATATGCTTTATCTGAAGGCTTCTTATTGGATTCAACATAGGCCTTGAAAGCTTGGGTATCTTGCTCCAATTCGTATTTATCATTAACGTCTTTCTGCAAATCCAATTTTTTTCCTAAACCAAAAGATGATGGATTATCCAATATCTCGTCCAACTTCTTATAGCTGATTCGTATTGGAGTATAAAACCCTTTTAGCTCATCATTACTTTTTGTCTTTACGTACGTTTCTAAAGGAGTCTTGTCGGTCAAAGCTCGCAAAAATGTTAAACAAGAAGATGTTTCACCTTTGAGAAATTCAATTACACCTGATATTTTATTTTCTTCTAATGTTGCATTTAACAAAAGATCTACATTTAATTTACCATCATCAGTAAATTTTGCACTCACTATCTTATTTACCACCTCCGAAAAATCGGCATTTGCATAGGTGTAAGATGTTGATAAATATGGATAATATGCAGCACCATATTCTGGGAAATTAGTACTTAAACTATTCCTAAAATCTTCTAGGCACTTATCTAAACTTTTATCGGTTTTTTCCTGCACGTCCAATATTGCAAACCTATCCTTCAATTCTCCACATTGTATTAACGCTGCGGATTGAACTTTGGCTAATTCTTCTAAACTTAAACATGTTGCGGCATCCGGAACCACCAATAATGTCACTTCATCTATTTCTCTCAACGGATCTAAACCTTTTTTTAGTTCATCACCATTGGGATCATCAGTATAATTACCAACAGACACTATATAACATACGCCACCGCCATTATCATAGAACAAACGAATGCTATCATATAACACAAAATGACGATCATTTGCGTTACCTACACCAAAATATCTTTCATAATCAAGCAAAGATGTAATCTTGGTGGGTTTCTTCAACAAATCAGATACAGTTCTGTCTGAATTTGAAGATGCAAATTGAGTGTAGCCTACAAAACCCGGTATTGCGGTGGGCACATCTGCTACTGACTGAGGGAGTTTTGGAACTTCTTCCACATACACTCCGGGAGATTTATAACTTGTCATAACTAGAGGATTTAAATGTTTTTATTAAGATTAATTATAATATTTTTATTTCTTCTTTTTGGTTTCTTCTAATGCCTTACCATTCCAATGCTCTTTTAGAGTATCATATTCCTTGTTCTTTTCTATAAGTATAATATTACTGCCTTCTTGAAGCTGATGACTCAATATTTCTGCAGTAACATTCTGATGTGCATCTTCATACTCTATGTCGGTAGCCCCGTCTTTAATTGCTTTTAATGTAGGATGCTTTGCAGATTTCACCAATGCCACACGAGTATCTATCGGTATCATATTCGATTCGGTGCGAGCCTCGGCAAAAGCTACCACTTTTACTTTATATATAATGTAAGGATATATTTTTCCTCCTAAAGTTTGCCACAAAGAATTATTTTGTTCAAAAGTAAGCGTATTGATTTCAAAGACCAATTTATCCAATAGATTCTTATCAGAACCAAATTCATTGATAATAGTTGTTTTATTTCCACTTACAACTTCTCTATTGCTCAAGAATACATTCTTAGATTGGAATGCAGATATTATACGAGATATTTGCTTTAACGCTTCCAGATATGAAACCGTAGACATAATCATCACATATAGATTCATATACAACTTAGGATTCACCTTTCGATAACCTTCTATATCATTTGATGGATTGTTATCTTTATAATAAGTTTGCATATAACTATTATTCCTAAGCGTTTTTTCTTCTTCCGCGTATAACAAACTTATGTATACTCCATTTGATATATTATCTTTATCCAAGATATCCAACTTTACACCTTCTTCTATAACTAATGAAGGTGCCTCTGTCAAGATGGCATTCACCCTATCTTGCACAAACATTAATGCTTGACTTAACTGCATTTATGGCCAATATTTGAATAGTTTGTTACTATATTTATTTGTTTCTAATTCCGCTTTCCATTAAAAATTTTTTCCAACAACCTTCTTCCCGAAAAACGGATATGCAAATATAGTAATAAATTTTTAATACGAAACATGCTTTTTCGTATTTTTTTATTTTTTTATAAATAAATGTATTACAGCGACTTATTTTTACAATCAACCATAAATTTCCTTTTTTTTTGAATTCATTTTTCCTTTTTTTCGCACCATTTTTTCCATTCCGAGTACTTTCTCCCTCTAAAAAAAATGATGTTAGAAAAAAAAATGTTACTTTTGCACACATGGACAAACAAAAATTATACATAGAAACTTACGGCTGCCAAATGAATTTTGCCGACAGCGAATTGGTAGCTGCCATACTATCCCCCTACTACACTATTACCCAAAGTGATAAAGAGGCCGATCTTATACTGGTAAACACCTGCTCCATACGTGATAATGCCGAGCAAAGAGTGCTACACCGCCTCACCGAACTGCTGGGGCTCAAAAAACACAAAAAGCACCTGCGGGTGGGTCTTATAGGCTGCATGGCCGAGCGGCTAAAAGAAAAGCTGATACAGGAGGTAAAAGTGGACATGGTAGCCGGTCCCGATGCCTACCGAAGTCTGCCCCAAATGCTTGCCGACAGCAGTTATAATATTAATGTAATACTATCGGAAACCGAAACCTACGATGACATACACCCCATACGCTACGATACCAACGGCATATCGGCCTTTGTTTCCATTATGCGGGGGTGCAATAATTTCTGCTCCTACTGTGTAGTACCCTACACCCGCGGTCGCGAACGCAGCCGCAACCCGCACACCATCATAGAAGAATGCCAACAGTTGGTAGCCGACGGCTACAAGGAAGTAACCCTGCTGGGGCAAAATGTAAACTCTTACCACTATGAAGACTATACCTTTGCCCGCCTTATGCAGGCCGTGGCCGAAAGATCACCCCTGCTAAGAGTCCGATTTGCCACCTCACATCCTAAGGACCTTTCTGACGAGCTGCTACAAACCATGGCAGCATATCCCAATATATGTAAAAGCATACATTTGCCCGCTCAATCGGGCAATAGCAATATGCTACAACGTATGAACAGAAAATATACCCGTGAATGGTACTTAAACAGAGTAAAAGCCATACGTCACTACTTGCCGGACTGCGCCATAAGCACTGACCTTATAGCCGGATTCTGCGATGAAACTTTGGAAGAGCACCATGACACTCTTTCACTCATGAAAGAAGTGGGCTACGAATATGCCTTTATGTTTAAATATTCCATGCGTGACGGCACCGCCGCCCATAGGCACATGCAGGATAGTATTCCCGAAAAAGAAAAAGTACGCCGACTGGAAGAAATAATTAATTTACAACAGGAATTGTCCTTACAAAGCAACCAACATGACATAGGTAAAACCTGTGAAGTACTCATAGAAGGCACATCCAAACGCTCACAAGAACAGCTTTTTGGCCGTAACAGTCAAAATAAGGTAGTCATATTTGATAAAGGCAAGCACCAAAAAGGCGAATACATACAGGTGCACATTACCGACTGCTCCGCAGCTACCCTATTCGGATATGTAGTAGAATAATATCATATTAATTATAGTTTTATACACAATAGCTTTACATCCTGCCCGAAATATCGAACAGGATTTTTGTATATACTTACCACAAAAATCATTCCATCTCTACCCCACACGGTGTTTACAAACACAGGCAAACGACAAAAAAATAATATTTTAACAAATACAAATTATTATTTGAGTCCTACAGCATCTACTATACGCACTTTTTGCGACACAAAATAAGCAGGTAACACCAATACCAGCCAGCTTATAAGCACCACCCCTGCATTAATAAGCAGCAAATGCTCCCAATGTACACTAATAGGCACATAGGACATGTAGTAGTTTTCAGGATTAAGGGTAATAATATGAAAACGGCTTTGTATCCAACATATCAGCAATCCCGCTCCATTGCCCCACAGCATACCCCTATACAGCACCTTAAATGATACCTGCATGAATATGCGGGCTATAACGCCATTTCCACACCCCATGGTTTTGAGTATACCTATAGTGGGTATATGCGCCAAAGAAAACGTAAGCTGAGTGGATATAAGCGATACTGCCGCTATGGCTATTATAAGCAATATGAGCACCAACACATTCTGTTCCACAAGGTCTATCCAGTCAAACACTTCTTTTTGTTGTTCCTTAATACTTTGAGCCTGCATATCATAATCTATGGCCATATTCACCTTGTCGGTAACATACTCCAATTGGGAAAAGTCATCTATAAACACCTCCAAAGCATCCGCCCTGTCTTCAGCCCATCCTTTAAGCTTTATTACCTGACGTATATCGCACATGGCATAGGTTTTATCATATATACTCAAGCCCGTATTATATATGCCCACCACTTCAAAACGTCGCTGCCGCACAGGGTTTTGTACAAAAAACGCATCGGTTTTATCCCCCACCTGCAGGCCGGAACGGTGCGAAAAAGTTTCGGATATGAGTATTTCATTACTTACAGCACCGGTATCCGCATGCAGGCATCGGCCATGCACTATATGCTTAGATATAAATGAGGTATCATAATTATCATCTACACCCTTGAATACCACGCCTTCCACATCGGAAGATCCTTTTACTATACCTGCTATAGCGGCTACCGCCTGCACGTGCGCAACATGCGGTTGCCGCATAATACGTTGACGAAGCCCCGCACTATTCACAATGGGCGTTTTTTGATAAGAATCATTATTATCATAATGTGATACTGCTATGTGTGCTCCCAATCCCGTAATTTTATATTGCACTTCCTCTCTAAACCCTGCCGTAACAGCAAAAGTAAGCAACAGCACACACACACTCAAGGCCACACTTATTACCGATACTTTAATAATAGTACCTGTTCGCTCTTTTTGCGTTTGCCTGTATAACCGATTTGCTACGTAACGTATATTCAACAGAAAAAAATATTATTTTAAAAATACTACCAAACCGGCCTTGGTAACAAAATCACTTAATATATTATCCGGATATGCTTTATTGCTTAAATTATAGAATAACAGCACATAATAAGCCATTCGGCCAGCCTTTTGGTAAAATCCGCCCCCCATTAATATATTATGCGAGTAGGTACGCTCTGCGGTATTACCATATTCTTCATAGTTGAGCCACTCATATTCCACATGCAAAGCCACATAATTGAAAAAATGTGCTTCCACAAAACCGCGGACTCCAAATACATGTGAATTATAAGCCTGACTATATGACTTATAATGGCTAAACATATAGGTTCCTCCTACCCCCAAACACACCCAATCATTAAAATGATAGGATATTTCCGGTGATAGTTCCACATTAGTATAGCTTCCCACCTGCAATCCTAAGGTACCGCCCACGCCTATTTTACGAAGTATTTCATTTTTTCTTTGCTGCTGAGCTATATCCGATGCAGTTTCAACATTTAGGGTATCAGTTCTATCGGCATGATAATACTGCACCTGCACACCATCATTTTGTGCCTGCACAGTACTACACATACTCATGCATATAAGCAGACTTACTATTCCCCATTTTACTATACGGACTATCATATTTGGCATAAAAAAACAAGCGTTACCTTATTTTAGGTAACGCTTATATATTGCTGTTATTGTTCTATGGGCAATATTTGATCTATTTGCTCATTCCATGGCAAACCATATTGATTTAGCTTTTCCATAAAAGGATCCGGATCAAATTCTTCCACATTTTTCACGCCTGTACCACCCCACTTACCGGTAAGCACCATCATAGCACCTATCATAGCCGGCACTCCGGTGGTATAGGACACGGCCTGAGCGCCGCATTCTTTATATACTTTGGCATGATCACAGTTATTCCACACATAATAAGTGCGTTCCTTACCATCTTTTATTCCGCGTATTTGACAGCCTATGGATGTTTCACCCTTATAACCCACTCCCAGCGAAGAAGGCTCAGGTAACACCGCCTTCAAAAATTGTAACGGAACTATTTCTTTACCTTCATAATTAATAGGCTTAATGCTGGTCATGCCTATTTCCTGCAATACGTTAAGCACATTTAAATATTTGGGGCCAAATGTCATCCAAAAACGTGCACGCTTAATGCTGGGATAATTTTTAGTAAGTGATTCCAGCTCCTCATGATACATCAAATACGACTCCCGCTCTCCTATATTAGGATATACTACGCCTTTGTGTATTTCCATAGGCTGGGTTTCTACCCACTTTCCATCCTGATAATAACGCCCCTTTTGGGTAATTTCTCTTATATTAATTTCAGGATTAAAATTGGTAGCAAAGGCCTTACCATGATCACCCGCATTACAATCCACTATATCCAAATAATGCATTTCATCAAAATAATGCTTGGCAGCATAAGCGGTATATACACCTGATACTCCCGGATCAAATCCGCATCCTAATACTGCCAATATGCCGGCATCTTTAAACCGTTGCTGAAATGCCCACTGCCAGCTATATTCAAATTTTGCCACATCCCTTGGCTCATAATTGGCCGTATCCAAATAATTGGTTTTAGTACGCAAGCAGGCTTCCATTAATGTTAAATCCTGATAAGGAAGAGCTACATTAATAAGCAAATCCGGCTTAAAACTATTAATTAAAGCCACTGTTTCTTCTACATTATCAGCATCTACCTGCGATGTTTGAATGCGGCTGCAACCTATAGCTTGTGCAATTTTATCACATTTGGCCTTTCTACGACTGGCCAACATAATATCTGTAAAAACTTCAGGAACTGAAGCACACTTAAATGCAACTACGGCACCTACTCCTCCGGCACCTATAATTAATACTCTTGACATATTATTTTTTTTTGTATATTTGTGCAAAATTATATTTTTTTCCCATTGGGAAAGGTAGTTTATATAAATATTTTATAACATATTTATTATCATAAATTTAAGCAAGCCTATTACACACCATACACCTCAATGTAATAAGCAAAACAGAAGCAAAATACGCTAAAAATATGCCAAAACGGCTTTAAACGTACACGTAAAGCAAGAAAAATCTACAAGAAGAAATATAATTGAACATGGAATATAATACACAAAACACTAAAATTGTCAATGGCGAATATGGTCGCCATATTCAAAAAATGATAGAATATGCCATGGGCATAAAAAACCGTGACTTACGGAATGAACAGGCTAAAAGCATAGTTCGAACCATGGCTAATTTAATCGGTGGCCCCAAAGATGCTGATGATTTTTGGCACAAATTATGGGATCAGCTATTTGTAATATCTAATTTTCAATTAGATGTAGATAGTCCATTTGAAAAGCCCACCCCTACTGCTGCTCACAAGCCTCAAAGGCTTACTTATCCTAAACATAATATTCAATTCCGTCCTTACGGACATTTTATGGAAGAAATTATACGCAAAGTAGCCACCGAAAAAGCAGGGGAAGACCATGACGAAATAGTAAAAAGCATAGCTAACTATTTGAAAAAACAATATTTAATGTGGAACCGTGATTCCGTAAGTGACAGCCTTATAGCAGAACACCTTCACCAGCTTTCTAATGGGGCAATACAGCTAAACGAGGACTTTAAGTTCCCCACTACCAAAGAGATACTAATGGAAATAAACGGAGGTACCGATACAGCTGCCTCAGGTAAAAAAACAGCTACTCCAACAGTTGCCGCTACAACTAAAACCGACACCGGAAAGAAAAAGAAAAAAAAGAAAAAAAAGTCTGCTGCCAATAACACGCCAAACAACAATTTCAACAAAAACAAATAACAGTTATTACCATGAATAATAAAACTAAATGCTTAATCATAGGTTCCGGACCTGCCGGATACACTGCAGCCATATATGCATCCCGTGCCGATTTAAAGCCCCTGCTATATGAAGGCATACAGGTAGGAGGTCAGCTCACCATTACCACCGAAGTGGAAAACTTTCCCGGATACCCTAAAGGCATACATGGCGTAGCCATGATGGATGACATACGGGAACAGGCACTTCGCTTTGGCACCGAAATGCGTGCCGGCGAAATAGTAAAAGTGGACTTTTCTCAGCGACCTTTTATATGCACCGATGACAACAACAATGAAATACTTGCCGATACCGTAATTATAGCCACCGGCGCCTCTGCCCGCTGGCTGGGACTGGAATCCGAAAAAGAATACAACGGCTACGGCGTATCAGCCTGCGCCACCTGTGACGGATTCTTCTACAAAGAAAAAGACGTAGCCGTAATTGGCGGTGGCGATACCGCCACGGAAGAAGCCTCCTACCTGGCTAAACTATGCCGCAAAGTATATCTCGTGCACCGCCGTAACGAACTTCGCGCCAGCAAGGCCATGCAACAAAGAGTGTTCAACACCCCCAATATAGAAATGGTATGGAATAGTACCCCCGCTGAAATATTGGGTGAAAAAAGCAAATTCAGCAAGGCCGTTACCGGCTTAAAAATAAAAAATACCCTCTCGGGAGAAGAAAGCATACTCCCCGTAGACGGCGTATTTGTAGCCATAGGCCACCACCCTAATACTGAAGTATTCAAAGGACATATTGACCTGGATAATGAAGGCTACATTATTACACGCCCGGGTAGCTCTCACACCAGCGTTCCAGGCGTATTTGCCGCAGGCGATGTGCAGGATAAACAATACAAACAAGCCATTACCGCCGCCGCAGGCGGATGCAAAGCCGCCGTTGACGCAGAACACTTTTTATTGGAAAACGCATAACAATACCCTGCATGAAAACTTTTGAGGCGTACGCCATTACCCCAACCAATGCCCTATGGGAAGTGTGCAACGCACGATTGGAACCTATAGACAAACGCAGCTATGAAATACGTAGCAACTTTTGGCGAGACTATAATCGCCTGCTCCACTCTAAAGCCTATAGACGCCTCAAACATAAAACGCAGGTATTTCATGCTACCCAAAATGACCATATATGCACCCGCATAGAACATGTACAACACGTGTGCTCGGTAAGCTATAGCATAGCCCAATATTTAGGCCTTAATACCGAATTGGCCCTGGCCATAGGGATAGGACATGATATAGGGCACGCCCCTTTTGGCCATGACGGCGAAAAAATACTTAACCAACTGGCACAAAAATACTATAACGGCATCTTTTGGCATGAAGGCAACGGACTATTCTTTGCCGACCATATAGAAATGCTACAAAACGAAAACGGTTCACCCCGACACCTGAACCTCACCTATGCCGTAAGAGATGGCATCATATCACACTGCGGTGAAGTAGACCAACAAAGCCTACACCCGCGTAGTGAAGTTATAGACTTACAAAGCATACAACAATCTAACCAACATGCCCCCTTTACATGGGAAGCCTGCGTGGTGAAAATAGCCGACAAAATATCATACCTGGGAAGAGACCTTGAAGACGCACAACGGCTGAAAATACTTACCGACAAGCAAATGAAAGAACTGGACGACATACGATGCCGATACTATAAACAACACCTGCACGGTACCAGCAATACAGCCTTAATACACAGCTTTGCCACCGACTTGTGCCAACACAGCTCCCCCAAACAAGGTATATGCTTTTCCCCCGCATGCTTCCAAACTATAAGCGAAATAAAAAGCTTTAACTATCAATACATATACTCCCACCCTCGCTTGAGCTACTATAAAGACTATGCCGCCATGGTCATTAATGCCATATTTAACCGATTAGCCCTCATGTACCACAACGGACACCTGCATGAAGGCATAAAAGAAAATAAAATATGGTTTCCTAAACTAACCCATGCCATAGAAAAATGGCTAAATGACTATAGCGACTATAATACACTAAATACCAACATAGTATATACTGTTATGCAACAGGAAAAAGAATATTACCGATGCATAATAGGCTTTATATCCTCCATGAGCGACTACTATACCATAGAATTATATAACGAACTTATTTCATTTGAATAAATACACAACCAATATGAACAAAAAAAATTTATGTATGGGCTTAGCCCTTGTTTTAACCCTTTTGAACATGAATGCACAAACCAAAACTTATACACCCGAACTGCTATGGCAATTAGGACGACTATCGGGCTTATGCCTCTCACCCGATAACACCACCCTGCTTTTTGGCATTACCCACTATGATGTAGCTGCCAATAAAGGTAATAGAGACCTGTTTACCATGAGTGTAAACGGCGGTGAAATAAAACAATTAACCTTCACCAATGATATAAGCGAATATGATGCCATATGGCGTCCTGACGGACAAAAAATAGCTTTTTTGGCTCCCGATGCCAACGGCGACATGCAAATATATGAAATGGACCCACAAGGCAACGCCAAAGTACAAATATCCCACGTACAAGGAGGAATTGAAGGATTTAAATATGCTCGGGACATGAGCAAAATACTATATACCCACTCCGTAAAAACAGACAAGGAAGTGGCAGATATATACCCCGACCTACCCAAAGCCAATGCCCTTATAGCCAATGACCTGATGTACCGCCATTGGAACGATTGGACACATTATAGCTACAGCCACGTATTTGTAGCCGACTACCCGCACATGAACCAATGCACCGATATAATGGATGGCGAACGCTACGCCTGCCCTATTCCCAACTATGGCGGCATGGAAGAGGTAAACTTTAGTCCTGACGGACAAAAAATAGTATATACCTGTAAGAAAAAAACAGGTAAAGACTTTGCCCTCAGCACCAATTCCGATATATATGTGTATGACATTAATACACGTACCACCACTAATATATCCGCACCTAATGCCGGCTATGATATAGACCCTTTATTCAGTCCTGACGGTAAATGCATTATATGGGCCAGCATGGCCACCGACGGATTTGAATCGGACCTTAAACGGATATTCTTATACGATATAGAAAAAGGCACCACCAAAAATATAGCCCCGCAATTCGGAGAAAGTGCCTCCAATTTTGAATTCAGCCGTGACGGCAAAATACTATATTTTATAAGCGTAACCAAAGGCACCCAACAAATATTTGCCCTTGACATGGCAAAAGGTAATATACGCCAGGTTACTACCGGTCAACACGACTATACCTCAATATGCGTAAGTGACAAATACCTGTACGGCACCCGTGAATCTATGGAAGTACCCTCCGACATATATAGCATAGACCTTAAAAAAGGTACTCAAACACAATTGTCATTCATTAATAAAGAACTGCTGAAAGATGTAGCCTCCTCCAAGGTAGTAGAACGATGGATTACCACTACCGATGGCAAACAAATGCTGGCTTGGGTAATACTGCCACCTAACTTTAATGCCGCTAAAAAATACCCCGCCATACTATTCTGCGAAGGCGGACCTCAATCACCGGTAAGCCAATTTTTCTCCTACAGATGGAATTTCCAAATGATGGCCTCGGAAGGCTACGTAATCATAGCCCCCAATCGTAGAGGGTTGCCCGGATTTGGCAAAGAATGGAACGACCAAATAAGCCTGGACTACGGCGGACAAAACATGAAAGACTATTTATCGGCCATAGACGATATAGCTAAAGAAGATTATGTGGATGAAACCAAATTAGGCTGTGTGGGCGCCAGCTACGGCGGATTTTCGGTATATTGGCTGGCCGGACACCACGAAGGCCGATTCAAGGCCTTTATAGCACACTGCGGCATGTTCAATTTTAAAAGCTGGTACGCTACCACCGATGAATTGTTCTTCGCTAATCATGACATAGGCGGCCCGTTCTGGAACAATCCGGAACCTCACAGCTATGCATTCTCTCCCAATAATTTTGTAGATAAATGGGACACCCCTATTATGGTAATACATGGCGGCAACGACTTCCGTATACCCTACACCGAAGGACTGCAAGCCTACAATATAGCCCAAATGAAAGGCATTCCCAGCAAACTGCTGTACTTCCCCGAAGAAACACACTTTGTACTCCAACCCCAAAATGCCATATTGTGGCAAAGAGAATTTATGGGTTGGCTTAAACTATGGCTTAAATAGCGTTCACACTAATATGTAACAATAAAGGCATCTTATATAAGATGCCTTTATTGTTATAATAAACAGCTTTTTTTATTCATAAAAAAACTTTTTTACCATTATTTATTTTTATTTATTTCATTTACAAATATGTAATCCATTTGCTTTTTGGCTAAATTCACATCTTTTACCTTTATAGCTACCCTATCACCCATACGATATACCTTTCCGCTATGCTGACCTATATAACTATAATTATCTTCATCATAGTAATAGAAATCATCAGTGAGCGTTTTTACCGATACCATACCTTCACATTTGGTTTCTTCCAGTTGAACCCATATTCCCCACTTGCTCACGCCGGATATAAGCCCATAAAAAGTTTGCCCTATTTTATCTGACAAATATTCTGCCTGCTTATATTTTACCGAATTACGCTCGGCCTCGGTGGCTCGCTGCTCCATATCGGAAGAATGCTTACACTTCTCCTCCAGCTCAGCCTTATTCACCGACGGCTTGCCGGCTAAATAATGTGTTAACAGCCTGTGCACCATTAAGTCCGGATAGCGACGTATAGGTGATGTAAAATGCGTATAGTACTTGAACGCCAATCCGTAATGACCAATATTATCAGTAGAATACGATGCCCTTTGCATGGTGCGTATAGCTAAAGTTTCTATCATATTCTGCTCTCCTTTACCCTGCACATCACTGAACAGTTTATTCATGGAGTCTGCCAGCCCCTTGCGGGAATTAAGACGCAGACTATACCCCAATTTGGCTATAAAATTATTAAATTTACCTATTTTTTCATCCATGGGCTTATCATGCACACGATATACAAAACTTTTAGGTTCCTTGCCTTGTGGCACCTTGCCTATACTTTCGGCTACCTTACGATTGGCCAGTAACATAAAATCCTCTACCAGCTGATTGGAATCCTTGTTTTCCTTAATATACACACCTATAGGCTTGGCATTTTCATCCAATATAAACTTCACCTCCTCGCTGGCAAAATTAATAGAACCATGACTAAACCTTTCGGCACGCAAGCACTTGGCTAAGGCATCTAATTTTAATATTTCTTCTGCATATTCCCCCTGCCCGGTTTCTATTATTTCCTGCACTTGCTCATAATTGAATCGGTGATTGGAATGTATGAGTGTACGTCCTATCCACGATTTATGTACCTTTGCCTCATCATCTAACTCTACTACTACCGAAAAACACAATTTATCCTCCTTAGGACGCAGCGAACACACATTGTTACACAATTTTTCGGGCAGCATGGGATAAGTGCGATCTACCAAATACACTGATGTAGCACGCTTATAGGCCTCTTCATCTATGGCACCGCCTTCTTTTACATAGTATGACACATCGGCTATGTGTACACCCACCTGATAATGTCCGTTTGCCAATATCTGATAGGATATGGCATCATCAAAATCCTTAGCATCAGCTGGATCAATGGTAATGGTGAACACATCTCTAAAGTCTCTACGGGCATATATTTCTTTTTCAGGTATAGCATCCGGTATATTTTCTGCTTCTTTTAGTGCCTCAGGAGAAAATTCGGGGGTGAAATTTTGGTCTATTAATATAGACATCATTTCCACATCATTATTACCGGGATAGCCCAATACCTGCTTTACCTTACCAAAAGGATTACGGGCATGCTCCGACCATTCGGTAATAACTGCCATTACCTTTTGACCGTTTTTGGCTCCATGTAACTCATGATTGGGAATGAGTATATCTACAGGCATATCCACATCATCGGGAATAAAATAGGACATATTACGGGCATATTTAATAATACCTACAAATATTTCCTTATTTCTTTTCAGTATTTCTATTACCCTTCCCTCTGGGCGTTTACCCCTGCGGGCAGGGAACAAATGCACTTTTACCCAATCTCCGTTAAGCGCCCTGCCTGTATTATTAGCCGCTATAAATATATCCTCCGCCTCCGGATTATTGGCCAACAAATAAGCTTTGCCGGTAGGCTTCATACTTAAACGGCCCTCTATTACATTGCCGGTATCGGCGGCTATGTGTATAGGATTAAGCTTATACTTACCGCGTGCTCCTTCTACCAATATATTATTTTGTAGCAAGGCTTCTACGGCATTACGCACCAATTCACGGTCTTCCTTATTACTAATGCCTAAATGTGCCGATATTTGCTTATAATTAAAATACTGATACGGCGACTGCGAAAACGCCTCCAATACCTTGGCATTGAAGAGAGCATTTCCCGAAAATTTATTCTCTTTTCTGTTTTTCTTTCTCATTGTTTATTGTGTTTTCCATGTTTTTGAATGTGAATCATACACCTGTGGCCTGCCTTGTGGGGATATAAATATTAACTGATAACTGCCATCTTGCAGCGTATGCAAGGTAAACACATCCCGGTAGCGGCTATTCTGCAATACGCATGCACTATCAGTCTGTACCTTTAAAATAAACTTATTTCTTATTTCCTTATCCAAAGGAAACACCTGCTCTATATTTTGAGGCAGTACACCATGGACTTCTTTATACTCCTCTATAGCAGATATCACTTCCGTGCTATACCTCATCATGTTTTTTTCATAAGCATGTGCCTGCCGATATATCATATATGCTAATATTCCGCACACCAATACCGCTCCTGACAATAATGACGCTACCGATTTCCATGATTGTACCTGCATAATTCATTTTACTTTACACTGCAAAATTACACTCATTACCACTAATTCTGCAGTTTTGTATATTAAATAATCATTAAAACACCATTTTCACTACCCGTGTAATATGGCTTTTACCACTTCGGGCGATTGCAAAGCATGCATATCGGCTATATGACATGTGTAGTAATTCAATATAGTATCTAATAGTGCATTACGTACCTGCACAGGTACTATTTGTTCTTTAGTGGTAGGGAATAATGGCTGATGCATGAGTGCATGCAACCAATAAGCCACCTGTTGTGCATGCTCCGAAGCTGCGTACTCCGATATAAAGGAAGCTGAAAGGGTATCAAATACACAACCGCTGCTATAATTATCCATAGGACACACCCCTATTTGCATGGTGCATTGTACCAAAAAACGAAGATGAAAATCCGGAACAAAATCTCTGGCACAAAATTCATTTAACGCATCATACATAAAAGTGAACAAATGCTTATCTTCACCGGCGTTGAGTAGCAATTTATACAATACCTCATTCAAAAACATACTCACTGTAGCCTTAGATACCTCATAATTCACACCCATGGTGGAATTTACATATTCCACATCTCTCAAAAAAGCAAAACCCGCGTTGGCCTTGTGCTCGGAACAAAAGTTTATCAGCGTCATGGGCTGCATGGCTTCCTGTGATTTCTTTTTGGAACGAATGCTGATATAGGCATTGGTACCCGTTTCGGTGTATATTTTTACTATATTTTTACTATCCGAATAGGGTATTTTATGTAATACTATGCCCCTGTTTTTCACCACATCCATTAGAATCCGTAACCGAAATTTTTCAATCTGCTGTCATCATTACGCCAATCCTTTTGCACCTTTACACTCAGGGTAAGAAATACTTTGGCATCTATAAATTCTTCTATAGCCAGGCGGGCTTGCGTACCCAATTCCTTAATGGCAGCACCCTTATGCCCCAGTATAATGCCTTTTTGGCTTTCCCGCTCCACATATATGGTAGCATCTATATGCGTTACATTGGGCTGTTCCTTATAGGAAGTAACCTCTATTTCTACACTGTATGGTATTTCTTTTTTGTAAAGCAATAATATTTTTTCTCTTATTATTTCCGATACAAAAAAACGCATAGACCTGTCAGTAAGCTCATCTTTAGGAAAATAAGGAGGTGAATATGGCAGTAATGACACCACGGCATTCACTACCTCCTGCACATGCTCACCTGTAAGTGCCGATATACAACACACTTTGTCAGGGTGCAACAGTTCTTCCCAATAAGCCCTGCTCTCCTGCACTTTTTCAGGCGTAGCCTTGTCGGTTTTATTCAATATGAGTATCACCGGTGTTTTTGACAGACTTACACTATTGATAATACCTTCATAATGTTTACTTTCACCCACCTCTACCATATAGAGCAATATATCACTATCCTGCAAGGCAGTATCTACATATTGCATCATATATTCATGCATTTTATAGTTAGGCTCCAGCACACCGGGCGTATCGGAATACACTATTTGAAAATCATCACCATTTACTATGCCCATAATACGATGACGGGTAGTTTGAGCCTTTGCGGTAATAATAGACAACCGCTCACCTACCAGTGAATTCATAAGCGTGGATTTACCCACATTAGGATTACCCAATATGCTTACAAAACCGGCTTTATGATTTTTATCTTCTATTATAGGTTCCATGCTAATATTCTGTTTTCTGTTCCGTATTCTTCCATTCCTGCATAGGTATATCACTTTCTGCCATTACCACATGCGTGGTAGGCATATGCCTTTGGCCGTAGGTCAATGCTATTTCTTTATATATAAAGGCATCATCAAAACCTACAGCGGCTGCCTGATACTTATCGGCCGCAAATACCAACCTCACCGGTCGTGCCCAATATATGGCACCCAAACACATGGGACATGGCTCACAACTGGCATATATGGTACAGCCCTCCAACTGAAAGCTGTTCAATGCGGCACAAGCATTACGTATAGCTGTTACCTCCGCATGAGCGGTGGGATCATTGGTAGAGGTTACCACATTTGTTCCGGTGGCTACTATTTCATCATTTTTTACTATAATGGCAGCAAAAGGACCACCTTTGCCCTGCTGCACGTTTTCTTTTGCCATATTAATGGCCTTGAGTAAATAATATTTATCTTTTTCCTGCTGCGTCATAATGCAAAGGTAGATAAAAAAACAATATCTTTACACAATATGCTCTTATTTTATCAACTTTTATTTCTGCATAAAATATAGTCCTTACTATACACATAAAATCATGGCAACATGCATCTTTATCTATAAGCATAGCTTCCCATTTACTTTGCTATCAAAACAAAACGGATCTGCACTTTTTTGCAGACCCGTTTATTTTTACATACTTTATAAAAAAGATTACGGTTCCGGGTCAAATGAATTGGCTACGTACTTGTTACCGCGTTTACGTATATTCACCATTCTTCCTTCTTCTAATTCATGTTGTACCCACACCATCAGCTGAGCATAATTAGTAGTAACCAGCCGACCATAACACAATTCATTACCACCATCCTCTATATTCTCCTCGGTAGGATAGTATAAATCAAATATATCGGTTTCAGCAGGTTCAATATATCCATACTTAATATAATTTCCACTCATGGCCATGTGAAAATACCCTTCTAAATTATCATTGTCATCATATACCGATGATACATAGCCTAAAAACAAGTCCAAATCCTCCGCATACACAGCGTACTCCATAGGATATTCATTCTGCGACATATATGGGTAGTTGTCATCCTGTATAAACACTTTCCGTTGTGACTGCATTTCCTCCATAGCATCGGTTTTCTTTTCGCAAGACACAAAAACAAACGATACACACATAAGTACTGCCATGCCTATAGACATGCGTTTCATGTTCGTTTGTTTTAAATTAATACTATATTTTATTCCGCAAAGATAAACAAAAAAAATGAAAAAGATTTTTCTCGGTTATAAGAAAGCTATTGGTATGCTGCCGGTATGGTAGGATAGTATATAAAACAAAAAGAGGTCTCGTATAAGGAGACCTCTTTTGTAAAAAAAATAGGCGACGACCTACTCTTCCAGCCTTTAGGGCAAGTACCATCGGCGCGGGTGGGCTTAACTTCTCTGTTCGGAATGGGAAGAGGTGATCACCACCGCTATTGTCACCTAAAATATCTTTTTTTATCATTTTAGATAAACAACATTCTTTTGAAGATAAAGCAAGTAAAAGTGTGGAGCCGCACAAGCAAAGTTTACGGGTAATTAGTATTGCTCGACTTTGATATTTCTACCTTTACATCTGCAACCTATCAACGTCATCGTCTTTGACGACCCTTAAAAGAAACCTCATCTTGAGGTGAGTTTCGTACTTAGATGCTTTCAGCACTTATCTCATCCGAACATAGCTACCCTGCGATGCAGCTGGCACCACAACAGGTACACTAGAGGTTCGTCCAACTCGGTCCTCTCGTACTAGAGTCAGGTCCTCGCAAGTTTCTAACGCCCACAACAGATAGGGACCGAACTGTCTCGCGACGTTCTGAACCCAGCTCGCGTGCCACTTTAATCGGCGAACAGCCGAACCCTTGGGACCTTCTCCAGCCCCAGGATGTGACGAGCCGACATCGAGGTGCCAAACC
>JAZLLK010000007.1:0-83882 GCA_045598105.1 Bacteroidales bacterium
CATGCCAACCAATAATAATGTGAGTCCTATCATGAATTCACCTATGGATTTGAACTTACTTTTGGCGGAAAATAAAAATATTAATGATATAGCACCTAACAGCATGGGTAAATTAAACAGACTGCTGCTTTCCCCTAAGCCTAATAGGGTAATAATCCATGCTGTAATGGTGGTGCCTATATTGGCTCCCATAATTACCGCTACAGCTCCTGCCAGTGACAGCAGGCCGGCATTTACAAAACTTACTACCATTACCGTAGTAGCCGATGAAGACTGTATGGCGGTAGTAACGGCAGCACCCGTACATATACCTCTAAAGGGGTTAGATGTAACCTGTCCCATAACGGTACGCATTTTACTGCCGGCTATCTTTTGTAAACCTTCACTCATGAGTTTCATGCCGAATAAAAATACGGCTAAGGCGCCTGCAAAATTGATGATGATAAATAGAGTGTCTAGTACATTCATATAAATATTTTATGTTTTTATTACCAATTGCAAAAGTGGCATAAAAATATGAAAAAACGGAGTTTTTGGCTGTTAATTTTAAGTTAATGTAATGTTAAAATAATGTTAACTTTAACCGGTTATTTGTTGTGAATGTTATTGTTATATATGGTTATATAACAATAATATGTGAAATTTTATATGTTAAAAAATGATATTTTAATATGTTTATCTGTTTATTCGAATAGCTTTTGGGCCTGTTGCATGCGTTCTTTTACGGGAACGTTAAAGGGACAGCGTGTTTCGCAGGCACCGCAGCCTATGCATTCTCCTGCTTTATGTTCCAGTGCGTTATATTTCTGTTGCAGGTGAGCGGGCACTTGGTCATATTTTAGTGCTTCGTCGGTCAGTTGGTTTATTTTGGCTATATCTATGCCTTTAGGGCAGGGAGAGCAGTGGTGGCAATAGGTGCAGGCGTGGCCGCCCATGCAGGTATTGCCTATATGGTGCAGTATGGTACTATAGTCTTTTTCTTCATTGGAGGCTTGCAGGTAGTGCAGGTCGCTCAGGAGTTCTTCTTCGGTTTTGGCACCGCATATAGCGGTGGCTACGCATGGCTTAGCCAGGGCATAGGCCAGGCATTGTACCGGTGTGAGGGCGGTATGCAGTGGAGAGTCGGTTTCACGGAGCAGTTTACCGCCCCCACCAAATACCTTCATGGCGGTAATGGCTATATGATGCCGGGCGCAGTAGTCGTAAAGTTCTACCCGTACGGGATCAATGCCTTGGGTAATATGTTCATAGCTGGAGGTATCCCACACGGTGTATTGTGAGCTTAGGCGGTCAAAGGCAGGATTGAGGCTGAGCATAATCACCTCTACCTGTCCGCTTTTGGCGGCGGCAAGGGCGGCTTCGGCATTATGGCTGCTTACGCCTATGTGGTGTATTTTGCCTTCCTGCTTCAGTTGTTTTACATAAGTCATGTATTCGCTGTTTTCCACCTCGGTCCATTCTTCCACCTTATCTACTATGTGTATCATGCCCACGTCTATATAGTCGGTGTGCAGGCGTTGAAGCATATCTTCAAACCCTGCTTTGGCTTCTTCTACATTGCGGGTACGTTTGTATTGGTTGTGGTCCCAATAGGAGCCTATGTGTCCCTGTATTATCATGTGTTCACGCACACCTTGCAGGGCATAGCCTATGTTATCACGCACGGTGGGGTTGGCATCGTACAGGTCTATGTAGTTAATGCCGCTGTCCATGGCCATGGACATAAAATGGCGTGCTTCTTCTTTGCTTATATCGCCAAATGCCGCACAACCTATGCTTATTTCACTTACATTCATACCCGTATTTCCCAGCGGCCTGTAGGTCATATAAGGGTTAGTAAAGTCCTTATTGCCGTTATGGCAGGCGGTAATCATAAGTGCCATGGCTATGAGCATGGCAAAATACATTTTTTTCATACAATATATTTTTTTGTTAGTAAAAATTGACGTGCAAAAGTAGTATTTTTTTTGAATGAGTGAGGTCAATATCTAAAAAAATTGTAATTTTGCAAAAAAATAGCATTATGGATTATCAGGCTCATGAAACAGCAATAATTGATGCCGATTGCAGTATAGGTAAGGGTACTAAAATATGGCATTTTTCGCACATTATGTCACATTGTGTTATAGGTGAAAACTGTAACATTGGTCAAAATGTGGTAGTGTCGCCGTATGTAACATTGGGTAACAATGTAAAGGTGCAAAATAATGTGTCGGTGTACACCGGTGTAGAGTGTGAGGATGATGTGTTTTTGGGTCCTTCTATGGTGTTTACTAATGTAATTAATCCTCGCAGTGCCATAAGTCGTAAAAGCGAGTATAGGTGTACCCGTGTGGGTAAAGGCGCCACCATAGGGGCTAATGCTACCATAGTGTGCGGGCATAGTATAGGAGAATATGCCTTTATAGGTGCCGGTGCCGTGGTTACTAAAGAGGTGCCTCCTTATGCGCTGGTAGTGGGTAATCCTTCCAAGCAAATAGGGTGGATGAGTCAGTATGGGCATCGTTTGCATTTTAATGAGCAGGGCATAGCCGTGTGTCCCGAAAGCGGAATGAAGTATGAATTAAAGAATAACAATGTACATATAATATATGAGCAGTAATTTTGCATTAATAGGTTTGGGCGGGTATATAGCTCCCAGGCATTTAAAGGCTATAAAAGAAACCGGTAATAATTTACTGGTAGCCTTAGATAAGAATGATAGTGTAGGAGTAATTGATTCCTATTTTCCTCAGGCGGATTTTTTTACGGAGCCCGAGCGTTTTGAGCGACATATATATAAAATACGTCATGGTGACGGGCCTAAGGTGGACTATTTCAGTATATGTACACCTAACTATTTGCATGATGCACATATACGTATGGCCTTACTCAATGGAGCCGATGCCATATGTGAAAAGCCCTTGGTGCTTAATCCGTGGAATATAGATGCCCTGGCCGAGCTGGAAAAAGAAACGGGCAGAAGAATATACAATATATTGCAGCTTCGTCATCACCCTGCTATATTGAATTTAAAGCAAAAAATTGACGCCGGCAGTCCTGATAAAATATATGATGTGGACCTTACCTATATTACCTCCCGCGGTAAATGGTTTCATTATTCATGGAAGGGTGATGAAATGAAGTCGGGAGGCCTTGCTACCAATATAGGCATACATTTTTTTGATATGTTACAGTTTATATTTGGTAACGTAAAGCATATAGTGGTGCATCATAGGGATAAGCATGTGGTGGCCGGTTACATGGAACTCAGGCGAGCCAGGGTGCGTTGGTTTTTGAGTGTGGATGCTTCTTATTTGCCGCAGTGTGTTGTGAACAAAGGGCAAGCCACCTATCGTTCCATACAGGTGGAAGGGGACGAGGTGGAATTTACCGGCGGTTTTACTGATTTACACACAGTGAGTTATGAACATGTATTGGCCGGTAAGGGGTTCGGACTGGCCGAAGCCAAGCCAAGTATACAAATAGTGCATTATATACGTAATGCCGAAACGGGCAGGGAAGCCCTTAGTTGTAAACATCCTTTTTTAGTCTTGTAATATTATGTTTTGGTGTGAAGATACTCAAATAGCCGCAATAGCTGTACACAGGGTGGGTAATGCTGTAGATGATGAAGGCGGCCTTATGATAAGTAGTGGCACTCCCGATATGGATGATGCTACCCGTGAAGCCATGATGTGCTTTTTGTTTTCGTCGTTCAAATACGATGAATATTACCATTTTTATGCCGAAGACGGCATGAGTAACGGGGTGCAGTTAAGTGTATCCTCCATATTGGGCAGTGATGAGTTATTGTATCCGCAGTCGGTACTGCTGGCCAAGTCATTATATGCCAAATGCAGAAGTGAAAAAATACCCAAAGGTGAATTTTATGTAGTAAAATTCCGTAACTGTGCCTATCAGGGGCAACTGGTGGATGCCGTGGGCCTGTTCAAAGCCGAAAAAAAGGAAGTATTTATGTCAGTGCATGCCGAAGGTGACAGCCTGCAGGTGCAGGCACAGGAGGGCTCACTTATAAATAAAATAGACAAGGGCTGTTTGGTACTGGATACGCAGGCTACCAATGGCTACGTGGTGGCCGCTTTTGATAACGGAAAAGGTGAAAACGGCCTGTATTGGATAGATGAGTTTTTGGGTTTGCGGCAAATGGAAAATGAATTTTTCCAAACGCAGAAAACCATAGAATTATGTAACGATTTTGTACGCAATGTGTTGCCTGAAAAGTTTGAGGGTGTTACCAAAGATCAGCAGGCTGTATTATTGAACCGCTCGGTAGAGTTCTTTAAGGAAAATGAGGACTTTTCTTTAGAGGATTACGTGGGTGATGTGCTGCAAAATGAGCAGGCAGGGCAGGAATTGAAGGCCTTTAAGGCTGAAAGTGAGCGTATAGGGCATTATCAGTTGGAAAGTGACTTTAAAATATCGGATACGGCTTTAAAAAAACAAGCCAAAATTTTAAAAAGTGTAATTAAATTGGATAAAAATTTCCATGTATACGTGCATGGGAAACGTGATTTTATAGTAAGAGGCTTTGACAATGATAAGCAAATGCAATTTTATCAGTTGTTTTTTAATGAGGAAGATTAATATGAAGGTAAAATACATAGCAACATTATGCTTAACGTTGGCATGCATAAATATGTATGCTCAAAATACCGTAGAGCACTGGAAAAACGGTAATAAAAAGGCAGAAGGAGAATATAAGGACGGTAAGGAAACGGGCGTATGGACCTATTACCATGTAAATGGAGCAAAAGCCATGCAGGGCGAATATCAAAACGGACAAAAGGTAGGCCTGTGGAAGTCATGGTATGAAAACGGAGCTTTATGCACCGAATATTATCCTTGTACGGGTCAATTTATGTCCTGGTATGATAACGGAGCCAAAGAGAGTATAGGTTATTTTAAGGATTATGAAAAAGATAGTCTGTGGCAGTTTTATTATTCTAACGGAAAGTTGTCAAAGCATTGCACCTATGTACAGGGACAGCTTAACGGGGACTGTGAGGAATACTATAACGACGGCACCTTATCATTTAAAGGTAAGTATATGAATAATGAGTTGGAAGGTGAAGCCCGGTGGTGGTATATTAACGGTAACACCGAAATGGAAGGCCGTTTGCATGAAGGTAAGCAGGAAGACATGTGGCATTTCTATAATGAAAACGGCAATTTAGGCAGTGAAGGTGCTTTTGTAAAAGGCGAACAGGACGGGCAGTGGACCTATTATTACGAAACCGGTGAAAAGTGGAAGCAGGGTATGTATGCGGCCGGAAAGCGTACAGGTATATGGACAGCCTGGTATGAAAAGGGACAAAAGCAAAGAACAGGTGATTTTTGGGATGATAAGCAGGAAGGCTTGTGGACATCATGGTATCCTAATGGTAAAAAGCAGGATGAAGGTTATTTTGTGCAAGGTAAAATGTGTAAAGTATGGCAGGGCTGGTATTCGTCCGGTATAATGAAGTATAGAACTTCATTTGAGAAGAACTTGCGTAACGGTTCGCATATAGCCTATTGGCAAAACGGTAAAATAAAAGAAAAAGGCAGCTACGTTAAAGATGAAAAACAGGGAAAATGGATTACATATAGTGAGTATGGTCGTCCGCTTAATGAAGGTAAATATGAAATAAACAAAAAAGCCGGTAAGTGGAAATTCTACGATCAGCAGGGTGCTTTGCAGCGTGACCAGTGTTTTACCGATGACATTCCTAACGGCAAATGGACACAATATTATGCCAATGGTAAAAAGCAAAGCACCGGTTCATATACCATGCTTGTAAAGTCAGGGGTGTGGACCTATTATGATGAGCAGGGAAATACCACCTATAGTGTGGAATATGTAAACGGAAGTATTAGCAGAATAATAGTCGATAACAGAAAATAATTATGCCGGTAGTAAATTTTTTAATGAGCCAAAGTGCTTCGCAGGGTGCTACACCCTGTGAGGTGAATATTATCACCATGGGCTGTTCTAAAAATCTGGTGGATTCGGAGCAGTTAGCCGCCCAATTGGAGGCTAATCATTATTTGGTGTTGCATGAAAGCAGGCAGTCTATGCCTATTACTATCATTAATACCTGCGGGTTTATAGCCGATGCCAAGGAACAGTCGGTAAACATGATATTTGATTGTATAGCTCAAAAAAATGCCGGAAAAATTAAAACGCTCATAGTATTCGGTTGCTTGTCAGGGCGATATATGAGTGAGCTTAAGGAGGAAATACCGGAGGTGGATGCTTTTTTTGGTACCGATGCATTGCAGGGAATACTTGCTTTTTTAGGAGCTACCTATTATGCTGATAAATTGGTGTATCGTAAAACCTCCACACCGGAGCATTATGCGTATTTAAAAATATCGGAAGGTTGTTCTCATCAGTGTGCTTTTTGTGCAATACCCCGCATACGCGGTCCGCAGGTGTCCAAGCCGGTATCGGTGGTAAAGCGGGAAGCCGAAATTTTGGCCCAAAGGGGCGTAAAAGAATTGCTGCTGGTGGCCCAGGATTTGTCGTTTTACGGTAAGGATATTAATAATAAATACCTGCTTGCGCAGTTAGTGGAGGAATTGGCACTTATACCCGGCATAGAGTGGATACGTATGCACTATACATATCCTAATTCATTCCAATATGAGTTGTTAGACCTTATGCTGCAGTACCCTAATGTGTGCCGATATATAGATATGCCCATACAGCATATTAATGATACCATGCTACAGGCCATGCATCGTAATATAAGTGGTGACGATATTATACGTATGCTTGACACCATTAAAAGCCGTGTGCCTGATGTGGCACTGCGAACCTCACTTATAGTGGGGTTTCCCGGTGAAACCAAGGCTATGTATAAGGATTTGGAAAACTTTGTGGCCCGCGGCTACTTTGATCGTTTGGGTGTGTTTACTTATTCCCATGAAGAACACACCCCCTCGTATGTGCTTAAGGACAATGTAACACAAGCCGAAAAGCAGCGACGTCAGGAGCAAATTATGGCCATACAGCATGATATATCATGGAATAAAAATCAAAGTCTTGTAGGTAAAACGCTTAAAGTGGTAATAGATAATAAACAGGGCAAATATTATGAGGGGCGTACTCAATATGACTCTCCCGAGGTGGACAATACGTTGCTTATATCCACCCGCAATCATCATTTGCAGCAAGGCGATTTTTATGATGTGAAAATTATCCGTGCCGATGCCTTTGACCTTATTGGTGAGGTGAACTCAAACTAATGTGTTTCCTTTTTTTTTGTTTTAGCCGCAAGGCTTATGCCAGCCCGTGCATGCAAGTGTGGTATATGTCAGGAATATAGCACAGCATGCCTTGTATACAGGGAAGGCATTACTTATATTGTGTAAAGTATAAAAAAATATGAAAAATATGTTGCTCAATTCAAAAAAAAATGGTACTTTTGCAAAAAATTTTTTGTAGCATAGAAAGATATTATAAAAAATGAAGAAGAAATCAATAATTATCGTCGTATTAGTAGTGTTAGTGTCTTCAGTATCAGCTCAAAAGTGGGTGGGTGCTCAGCATACACTTTCCGCATCTATAGGGTGGGCCACCATGTTAGGTGAATTAGGCGGAGGTCCCGGTATAGGAACTTACGGTTTAAAGGATTTTGACGGTCAGGCCATGGCCCCTGCTTATACTTTAGGTTATACTTATAACAAGGATAAGGGAAATGCCATAGATTTTACATTTAAGTTAGATGCTTCTTACACTCGTATGAATTCCTGTGATAATTACACTGAGAATGAGTCCAGAAGCGCACGTAAACTCAGCCGTATTACTGATTTGGTAGAGTTATATGCCGGTGTGGAATTTTATTTTTTAAAGCAAACAGTATCTGCATTTAGAGTCGGTACTTTCAGTAATAAAGGTTTTAAGTCACGTTCGGTACGTTCCGGTATACCTTTGTCTATGTATTTAATATTAGGCGCCGGTGGTGCATGGTATGACTGCAAGGGTAAATACACTGATGGAGAATGGTACTCTATGCGTGAATTGTGTACCGAAGGGCAGGGCATGCTTAATACCCGTAAAAAGCCCTCTTCTGTTCAGGCTATAGGTGTGTTGGGCTTAGGTATTAAACGCTTGTTTACTCCTTCATTTGCCCTTAAGGCGGAGGCAGGTATGCGTTTGTCCTCCACAGATTATTTAGATGAGGTAAGTGTCACTTATTTGTCTCCCGATGCTATATATGATGCCGTATTAGCTGAAACCAATGATCAGTCCAAGGCTGAAATGGCTAAATATTTTGCTGACGGAACCCGTTTGGATGCATCTTTAACGCCCGGTCAGGTACGCGGTAATGCTTTAAAACGTGATGCTTATTTCTTTGTTCAATTAGGTTTTTGTTACGTAATACAGGGAAAGCGGAATCCTTTGAGAAACTCATTTAAGTAATAGATGTTATTTAGAATATATAAATTATAATTACAAAACATATAATAATATGAAGCGATATACTTTAATTTTAGCTGCAATATTGTTAGCAGCCGTAAGTACGGTAAAGTCACAGTCATCTGAAATAGGAGCATGTGGAGGTGTGTCGTTTTATATGGGTGATTTAAATCCCAAAGGTGTATTTAAGGGGTCTCGTGCAGCAGGGGGTATTATGTATCGTTACAATATTAATCCCCGTTTTGCGGTAAAGGCCACTGCTTTATTCGGCTCGTTATATGCCAGTGATGCTGATCACGGCAATACTGCCCGTAATTTAAGTTTTCGTTCATCTTTGTGTGAATTGTCGGCACAGGTGGAGTTGAATTTTTTACGTTTGTTCAATGAAAAAGGTAAAAACTGTTGCACCCCCTATTTGTTTGTAGGTGTGGCAGGCTTTTGCTTTAATCCGCAGGCCGAAATGAACGGTACATGGTATGATTTGCAGGCATTGGGAACCGAAGGTCAAGGCCTGAATAAAGCTGATGATGAAGGCAATGAGTATAACCAAAAGCGTTATAGTTTAACTAACTTTGCCATTCCTTTCGGATTGGGCTTTAGGGTGAACTTTTTACAATATTATAGTATAGGTATAGAATGGGGATTTAGAAAAACCTTCACGGACTATATTGATGATGTGAGCGGTAATTATGTGTCCCGTGATTTATTTATAGAATTTCGTTCTCAGTTGGTTGCCGATTTAGCTGATAGAACCCTTTCTACCACCGTTAATGAAGACGGGGAAACGGTACCTGATTATCACAAGGCCGGTTCAGCCCGCGGTACCAGCAGTGCTAAGGATTGGTATTCATTTTTGACTTTGAATTTTTCGTTCAAAATATCCGATATGATTAACGATTGTTCTTCTCCTTTAAAATCCGGAAGATCAAAAGGACTCCCCAAACGCCGATAGCATACCATACTTCTGTTAAGTATTTATTTCAATGACATCAATTGCTGAAATAAAAAAACATACTATTCCTCGGCATATAGCCATTATAATGGATGGAAACGGTCGCTGGGCCAAGGCTCAAAATAAAGAGCGTCTGGAAGGACATCGCCAGGGAGCTGTAGCTTTAAGAGCCACCTTAGAGGGCGCCGTGGAGTTGGGTGTTAAATATTTAACCGTATATGCTTTTTCTATAGAAAATTGGAATCGTACCCGTGAGGAGGTGAGCGGTTTAATGCATTTGTTTGTACAAACATGTGCATTAGAGTTGCCTACCTTGCAAAAGCATAATATACGGTTTAAGGCTATAGGCAATATGGATATGCTGGGCGAGGATTGTCGTAACAGCATACGCACCATGGAAGAAAGTACCGCTTCCAATACAGCTTTAACCTTAGTAGTGGCCATCAGTTACGGCTCACGTTGGGAAATAGCCAATGCCGCTAAGTTAATAGCCCGTCAGGCACAACAGGGCAACCTGGATGCCGATGATGTGAATGAAGACCTGTTTTCGCAATATTTGCTTACCCGCACCATTCCGGATCCTGATTTGCTTATACGTACCAGTGGTGAATATAGAATAAGCAATTATTTATTGTGGCAAATCGCCTATGCGGAATTGTATTTTACCAATACGTATTGGCCTGATTTTAATAAGGAAACGTTGTATGAAGCTGTGGCAGACTATCAAAAAAGAGAGCGACGGTTTGGTAAAACAAGTGAACAATTATAGCAAAGTGAATAATAAAATTTCTATAGTTGCGTTATATATTTTTTAGGAGTAAATGAAAAGGTTCGTAATAACAGTTTGGGCAATATTATGCGTGTTATGCTGTTACCGGCTGCAGGCGCAGGTTTCACTTGGAGGTGGATCCAATGTGTCATTGAACTATATGGCTCCGGAAGAATATGAAATAGGTGGCATTACCTTCAGCGGTACAGGTCATTGCGACTTAAGAAGCCTTAGTTTTGCCGTAGGCGATAAAATTAAAATACCCGGAGAAAAAATACGTAAAACCATACAACGTCTTTCAGCCATGGGGCTGTATAAGGATAATATTAAAATATCGGCAACCCGGGTGGAAGGGAAAACCGTTTTTTTGGATATTTATTTGGAAGAAATGCCCCGCTTGAGTTCTTTTGTATATAAAGGTGTAAAAAAGAGTGATATAGAAGAGTTTGAAAAGAAAATTAATTTGGTACAGGGTAAGGTGGTGAATGAAAATATGAAAATAGTGGTGAACAATGTAATTACCGACTATTATAAAGAAAAAGGCTTTTACCATGCCCGCACCATCATTACCGAAGAGTCTGATTCGCTCAATGCCAATTTTGTAACACTTACCATAGAGGTGGATAAAGGTAAAAAGGTAAAGGTGGGTACCATTAATATTACCGGTACTCATCAGCTGGAGTCGTCCACCCTGCGTATGGCCATGAAGGAAACTAAAACCAAATTCCTGTTTCAGCCTTTTGAAAAATGGGATACTTCCGTGGTGGCATATTTTCGTAATCATGACAACTATGCCGGTAAAGACCTGTTTCAGTTGTTTAAACAATATAATTCCGATAGGGTGCGTCCCCGTTTTAAGGCCTCAAAGTTTGATGAGCAAAAATATGAGGCCGACAAGCTTGCATTGGTGAAAAAAATGAATGAATTGGGGTATAGAGATGCCTATATTAAGTATGATAGCGTTTACCTTATTAATGACAGGGAAATGAATATAGATATAGAAGTGGAAGAGGGTAAAAAATATTACTTTCGTAATATCACCTGGGTGGGTAATACCAAGTATTCCGATGAGGTGTTATCCAAAATATTGGCCATTAATAAAGGCGACGTGTATAATACCGCCCTGCTGGAACAAAATCTTAATATGGGGCAGGATAATGCCGATGTAAGCTCTCTCTATTTAGATGACGGTTACCTGTTCTATTATGCTTTACCGGTAGAAATACTGGTGGAAGACGATTCGGTGGATGTGGAAATACGTATACGTGAAGGCATACAGGCTCATATCAATAAGGTTACCGTGTCGGGCAATACCCGTACTTCCGATAATGTAATATTGCGTGAGTTGGCTACTATGCCCGGCAATGTATTCTCCCGCTCCGATATTATACGTTCTCAGCGACAATTGCTGTCCTTAGGCTATTTTAATCAGGAAAATATGAACGTAATACCTAAGGCCGATGAAAAGAGCGGTACGGTGGATTTGGAATATGTGGTAGAAGAGTCCACATCTGACCAATTGGAACTGTCAGTAGGCTGGGGAGCTAAGGTGTTCTACGGCTCGGTGGGCTTGTCATTTAATAATTTTTCTACCCGTAAGTTGTTCAAAAAAGATGCCTGGGCACCTATACCCAGCGGTGACGGACAAAGCGTGTCATTCAGAGTGCAGGTATATTCCAATTATTCCCAATACTATGCTTTCAGTTTTACCGAACCATGGGTGGGCGGCAAAAAACCTATTGCACTCAACTTTGGTATATCACATAGCCGTGTGGCCAGCTATGGCAGGGCTACTACCGATGCCGATTATTATCGTTTTGATTTTACCCAAGTATCATTGGGTGAGTCCCATAGGTTAAAACTTCCCGATGATTATTTTTACATGTCCAATACTTTGTCATATCAGCAGTATTATGTGGATAATTATCCTTATTTTGTGCTGGATTCGGGTCGTTGTAATGCCTTTAGTTACACCTTTACCTTGGGTAGAAACTCTTTAGATGCTCCTATATATCCCCGTACGGGTTCCGAAATGCTGTTTAGCGTGCAGCTTACTCCGCCCTATTCCTTAATGAACCATAAAAACTACAGCGATATTTCCGATATGGAACGCTATAAATGGCTGGAATATCACAAATGGAAATTCAATGTATCACAATATGTGAACATAGTGGAAAATTTGGTGCTGAGTGTAAGGGCTAAATTCGGATTTTTGGGTAGTTTTAATAAGGCTACGGGTATTACCCCGTTTGAGCGATTTTATATGGGCGGTAGTGGTATGACCACCAGTTACATGTATGATAGCCGCGAAATAGTGAGTATGCGCGGTTATACTGACGAATCACTCGCTCCGGAGGGCGGTGGGGTAATATACCAAAAATTTACCTTGGAGTTGCGTTATCCTATCACGCTTAATCCGTCAGCTACCATATTCCTGCTCGGATTTGTGGAGGCAGGTAATTGTTGGGAATCGTTTCAAGCGTACCAGCCTTTTAAAATGTATCGTTCTGCCGGTGTGGGCGTAAGAGTGTATTTGCCTATGTTCGGATTGTTAGGTCTGGATTGGGGCTACGGATTTGATAGTGTACCGGGTAATGCCGATGCCAATAAGTCTCAATTCCACTTCTCCATAGGGCGTTCTATAGATTAGAGTATTAACTTTTTAAAAAAATATAAATATGATGAAGAAATTATTGTTGATTTCATTACTTGTATTAAGTGTGGGTGCATACGCACAAAAATATGCTTATATTGATTCCGAATACATATTGAGCAATATGCCCAGTTATGTGGAAGCCCAGGCCGAATTAGACCGTTTGAGTGTGAATTGGCAAAAAGAAATAGAAGCCAAATTCAAAGAAATAGACGATATGTATCGTAAATATCAGCAAGATGCCGTGCTTCTTCCTGAAGATGCCAAGGTAAAACGTCAAAACGAAATAATTAATGCCGAAAGCGAAGCTAAGGAATTGCAAAAGAAACGTTTTGGTACCGACGGCGACCTGTATAAAAAGCGTGAAGAGTTAATAAAACCCATACAAGACAGAGTGTTTACTGCTATAGAAGAATATGCCAGAGAACGGGCTTATGCCTTTGTATTTGATAAGGCCGGCGATATGACTATAGTATATGCCGACAGTAAATATGATATTAATGATGCCATATTGGCTAAATTAGGCGTGGTAGCCGGAGGTAAAGACGATACCAAATAGGCTAACAGGTGAATAATAAAAAAAAACGGCATACAATGCCGTTTTTTTTATGTTTTTTAGTATATAATATATGCAAAAAAACGATAAATGTAAAAAATGAATAGTTTTATATAAAACTTCGGGGCTAATGAGTGTAGTAGTATTTATTGCAACTGTAGCTTGTTACGATGTATAAGGCAATAGCAGGGTATGCCCAGCAGTGTCCCCAATATGTCAGCATACCAGTCAAACATATTGCCGTCACGTTTCACAAAGGGTAAATGCTGAAACCATTCGGTGAAGGCACCATAACCTACACTAATAAAAAATATAATAATCAGGTGGCTATATGCAAGCTTATAGTTACGGTATCGGCATACGTCGGTAAGCATGGCATAGCAGAATCCGCCAAAGAACAGCAGATGGCTCACTTTGTCCCATTGTAACCACTCACTAAAAGTGGGCACGGGAGGAATTATGGTTCCGGGTATAGCTATGAGTATAAATATGCCTATAACGCATATAAGGGAGTAGCGGTATTGTTGTATTAAACTAGCCATAAGGTATAAGTATAAAAAAATAGGGAGTAATTACTCCCTATTTATATGTGAACTGTTGGCGAATTATAAACCAATTTTTTCGCGATATTGAGCGGCAGTTAATAAGTCGTTCAATTCAGCGGGATTGTTCATTTTAACTTTTATTATCCAACCCTGATCGTAAGGATTAGTATTAATTAATGCAGGATTACCTTCCAATTCAGCATTGAATTCCATTACTTCACCGGTTACGGGCATGAGTAAGTCTGCAACAGTTTTAACGGCTTCTATAGAACCAAAAACTTCTTCTTTGTCCAAGGTGCTTCCTTCGCAAGTAACGTCAACAAATACTATGTCGCCCAATTCGTGTTGAGCATAGTCAGTAATACCTACGTATGCAACATCACCATCCACTCTTATCCATTCATCGTCTTGAGTGTACTTTAAGTTTTCTAAAATTTCCATTTATGTAATTTTTTAATATTATTAATTCTATTATGTGTATCAGCAAGTTAGCGTATTATGCGGACTGCTGTTTACTTTCGGCAAAGGTATAATTTTTTTTTAATTTTTTTGTCTGTAAGGCAATATTTTTCCATAAAATTTATATAGTAGCTGTAATTTGGGCATGAATTTGCAATATTTGAGGAATAAGCAACCTGTTTTCATCATTGTATGCTACGTATTTGCATAGCTTTACAGCCTGAGGTGTTATGCATTGTTTTTGCAGGCGTTGTTCTATTTCCTGCCGACTCCAGCCATTGCGATATTGTACGCGGTTGTATAGTTCCTCCTTAGGCGTGTGCACCAGTATAATATCGTCAAACCATTGGTGTATATCCGATTGAAACAATATGGCCGATTCAAACAGCAAATAAGGGCTTCGTTGCAGAGTGCACCATTGCTGAAAATGTTGGCGTATGTAAGGGTGTATAATGGCATTTACCATGGCCAGCTTTTCCGGTTGGGAAAATATTATGTTGGCCAAAAGCTCCTTTTGTAGTATTCCGTTTCTAAACACATCAGTGTGTAAAGCCTTGGTGATTTGCTGCTGTATGTGCGGGTTAAGGTAGGCGTTTTTAGCGTGATAATCACTATAATACACCGGTATGCCCAAGTGCTCAAATATTTGGCAGGCGGTGGTTTTGCCTGACCCTATGTAGCCGGTAATGCCTATGAGTTTCATATAGGCAAAAGTAGCAGTTTTTTTTAAATATATAGACATGTATGTTTATATAAATAATATGTAATATTTAAATGCTTGATTTTAAATGATTTGTGTTTTATGCAAACAAATTTATTTCGTTTTGGCGTTCTAATTCACATATATATTGTACTTTTGTACATTGGTTGTGCTTATACTTAAGCCGACTATATTATATAAAATGAAGGTAGTAAAATATATTTCAATAATAAGTATCATATTGCTTTGCTTGTGTGCGTTACCTTGTTATACGGCGCAGGCACAGGATAATCCCCTACACATTTCACATAAAAGTGTGTATGCGTTTTTAGACGAAATGGCTTCGTTACATATAATAGATATTAATGCGGCCATTAAGCCTTATAGCCGTGAGTATGTGTTGAAGCAGTTGCTGGAAGTTCAGCACCATAGTGAAGAGCTGAATACGGTACAGCAAAGGGAATTGGCTTTTCACCTGCTGGAATTCAATGTGGAGAATAATGCCGATAAGTCCTGCTATAAATTGAATGCCTTTAAGGAACATCCGCATGTAAACCTGTGCTTATATCCTTTGGGATTGTATTATAATAACAAATGGTTTAAGGTATCGGTAAAGCCTATATGGGGCATAGAATATTATATAGCCGGCAGGCAAAAGGAGCAAATGATGTATCGCTATTGGGGCGGTGGTGAAATGGTGGGCTATATAGGTAAACATGTAGGTTTTTATGCCAATTTTACCGATAATTCCCAGTCGCAACCTATGAGTACTCCTCAAAAACTTACCCAAATGCAGGGCGCCATACTTAAAGGACAAACACTCAGCACCGATTATTTCAATGTGCGTGGGGGTATTACCTTTTCATGGAAATGGGGTTCTATAGGCCTTATTAAAGATAATATAGCTTGGGGCAGTGCTCATAACGGATCTAATATATTTTCGGGGCGTACCCAGCCTTATGTAATGATTAAGTTGCGGCTGTCACCGGTACAATGGTTTGAATATAACTATTTTAACGGTTGGTTGGCATCCGATATCATTGACAGTTCGGCTACATATATAGCCCATAATAATACCCGCCGTGAGGTGATGCGAAGCAAGCTGATAGCTGCCAATATGCTTACATTCAGGCCGGTGAAGAATTTGTACCTTAATATAGGTAATTCCGTAGTATATAGTGATATGGGGTTCCAAATGCAGTACATAGTGCCTTTTATGTTCTATAAAGGGGTGGACGATAACTATAATGCTACCAGCAATACTGCAGGGCATAATACCCAAATGTTCTTTGACATTAGCAGCCGTAATGTTAAGTATTTGCATTTATATGCCTCATTATTTGTAGATGAACTATCGTTTTCCCGTATGTTTGATAAGCAAAAACAATCAAACTATGTGAGTGGTAAAATAGGTGCCTGTTTTAGCGGATTGCCTAAAACATTTTCATTTACTGTAGAATACACACGTACGCATCCTAATGTTTACCAGCATTTTATGCCGGCTGTTACCTTTGCATCGGGTAGCGTTAATTTAGGCCATTATTTAGGTAGCAATGCCGATGAAATATTTGTGGAGGCCGCTTACAGGCCGGTGCAGCGTTTGCACCTGAGTGCTTCATATACCTATATGCGTAAGGGTACCGATTATGTATATGGTGTGGGTGAGCCATGGGGGTTGCCCTGTATGGATAATATTATATATGCTAATCATGTGGTAGCCCTTAAGGCCGAGTGGGAGTTTATGAACAATAATTTTATATATGCTCATGCCTATGTGTACAAAGTACGCGGCGAAGATGGCCTGGTAGAAAAGTACAATCCTGCCTATATGCAAAAAACTTCCGGTGTGCCGCTTACCTTTATGATGGGCTTCAATTTCGGTTTTTAGTCTTTATTTACCCATTGCCCTTCCTGTTTAATAAGAGTTACCAGCTCTTGAGCAGCTTCGTATTGTGGAATGTTACGCTTTATGGGTGTGTGCCCTTTGTATAGGGTAACCATATTGTTGCCCGAGCCCACCACGCCGTAGTCGGCATCGGCCATTTCGCCCGGACCATTTACTATGCAGCCCATAATACCTATTTTTAAGCCTTTCAGGTGGCCAGTAGCTTCTTTTACCTGTGCTGCCACCTGCTCTATTTGGTATTGGGTACGTCCGCATGAGGGACAGGATATGAATTCGGCACGGCTATATCGCAGCCCGCAGGCTTGCAGTATGTGTAAGCATAAATTATATATCTGTTCGGCACTAAAATGCGGGTTCTCTATCCATACACCATCTATAATACCATCCATGCCTAAGGCGGCTATATCGGCTGTGGCATGTGCATAAAAGTGCTCCCATGATGATTCTTCATAGGTGTGCCTGTATAGTATCGGCTGTTCATTGTTTACCGCCAAAGCTCTAAGTGAGGTAATAAAATTTTGTCCGCATTCGGCCACTATAATATGCTCTACGGGCAGCTCCTGCGGATGCATGTCATAGCCTTCTATGCCTTCATAGGTACTTACTATTACAGGCCGCTCGCTTCCACCTATTTTGCCACAGGCTAAGGTAGCACGCTTACTATATACGTATGGATTGTAGCATATATTGTGCTCTTCTGTGCTTTCGGTAGCGGGCGTGTGCCTGTTTATGTGTGCCAATATGCGGGCAAATGTCAACTCGTTTTCAGGTTTTTCGGTGAGGGATACTCTTATGGTATCACCTATGCCGTCATGCAGCAGGCTGGCTATGCCGGCTGCCGATTTAATGCGGCCGTATTCACCGTTACCGGCTTCGGTTACGCCTAAATGCAATGGGTAATTCCACCCTTTTTCATTAAGCATACTCACCAAATATCGTACCGATTCCACCATGATGCGGGTGTCGCTGGCTTTCATGGATAATACCAGATTGTTGAACCCGAAATCATGACAGATATTTACAAATTCCATGGCTGATACCGCCATGCCCAGCGGAGAATTGCCATATCGGCTTACTATACGGTCACATAGTGAACCGTGATTGGTGCCTATGCGTATGGCTGTGCCATATTCCTGACATATTTTTAGCAATGGTATAAGCCTGTCAGCTATACGCTCTATTTCCAAAGCGTACTCTTCATTGGTGTAGGTAAGCTGCTTAAATAAGCGCTTGTCTACATAATTGCCGGGGTTAATGCGTACTTTTTCCACTATGTGTGCCGCCACTTCGGCGACCTTGGGGTTAAAATGCACATCTGCAATAAGGGGTACATGATACCCTGCCTGCCGTAATCCCGCTTGTATGTTCTTCAAATTCTCCGCCTCAGATATGCCCGGAGCCGTAATGCGTACCAATTCACACCCCTCGTTAATCATACGTATGCTTTGCTCCACGCAAGCTCGTGTGTCCATGGTGTTTACATTGGTCATGGATTGTACGCGTATGGGATTGTTACCGCCTATGCCTACATTTCCCACCTTCACTTCCAGTGTGTTACGCCTGCGGTAGGAAAACATGTGTTGTGTATATTCCAATTGCATGATGTGATGATATATTTTTTGCAAAGGTATCATTTTTTCATGATATACGTGTATAATAGCCTTGTGCTATACGCTAACATAAAGAATATAAAATACAGGGCAGGTTATTCACATACTTATTAACAAAAAAGAATGAAAAATATTTTTGGCATTATAAGCATTTTTAACAAAGAAAAAACAAAATAAGTGGTAACTTTGCACCAAAAGATAATGATACTATTGCATAATGTTAAGTGCTTGTATAAAAGAGTGTTAGATATATGTTCGTCTTTTTTTTATTACAATAGGGCAGTAGTATATATTCACTTTTGCATGTACACATGTAAATAAAGCATATATCAGCCGAGGGAAGCCGAAAACAATAAGAGTAGGCACAATAAGAGGAAAAGAAATAATATGGAATTAAGTGAACAGGAAGTTATTAGAAGGGAAAAACTAAAAGATTTTGAAAAATTGGGCATTAACGCATACCCCGCAGCCGAGTATCCGGTAAATGCTACCGCAAAAGAAATATTAGAGCAATACCCGCAGGATAATACTTTATTTCAGCAGGTGTGTGTGGCCGGGCGTATTATGAGCCAAAGGATTATGGGTGCAGCCTCGTTTTATGAATTGCAGGATGCTACAGGAAGAATACAGGTATATGCCCGTAGGGATGATTTGTGCCCCGGCGAAGATAAAACCTTATATAACAATGTGTATAAAAAGTTGGATTTAGGTGATATTATAGGCGTAAAGGGGTTTGTATTTGTTACCCAAATGGGTGAAATAACTATACATGTACAGGAATATACCCTGTTGTCAAAGTCTCTACGCCCGCTACCGGTGGTAAAACAGGCCGATGGTAAAACATTTGACGCCTTTACCGACCCTGAACAACGCTATCGTATGCGATATTTGGATTTAATAGTTAACCCGCAGGTAAAAGATATATTTGTACGTCGTACCAAAATTATTAATACCATACGTGAATATTATAATTCTAAAGGTTATTTGGAAGTGGAAACACCTGTGTTACAGTCTATACCTGGCGGAGCCGCAGCACGGCCTTTTGTTACTCATCATAATGCATTGGATATTCCCCTGTATTTACGTATAGCTAATGAATTGTATTTAAAAAGGTTGATAGTGGGCGGATTTGACGGTGTGTACGAATTTAGCCGTAACTTCCGTAATGAGGGCATGGACCGTACCCATAATCCCGAATTTACCTGCATGGAAGTGTATGTGGCCTATAAGGATTATAACTGGATGATGAATTCCATAGAAGAACTGCTTGAAAAAATAGCCGTTACCCTATATGGAACCACGCAGGTACAGGTGGGTGATCATGTGATAGACTTTAAGCGTCCCTTCAAGCGTATTACCATGATAGACGCCATAAAAGAGCACACCGGTATAGATATTACCGGTATGGATGAAGCCGAGCTGAAGCAAACAGCTCAAAAGCTGGGCGTAGAAGTAAATGATACCATGGGCGTGGGTAAACTCATAGATGAAATTTTTGGCGAACAATGTGAAAAGAAATACATACAGCCTACCTTTATTACCGATTACCCCATAGAAATGTCTCCTTTGTGCAAGCGTCATCGTAATAATGCACAACTCACCGAGCGTTTTGAACTCATGGTGAACGGTAAGGAATTGGCCAATGCCTATTCGGAGCTGAATGATCCTATAGACCAACGCTATCGTTTTGAAGAGCAACTTCGCCTAAGCGAAAAAGGGGATGACGAAGCCATGTATATTGATCAGGACTTCCTTCGTGCCATGGAATATGGTATGCCTCCTACCTCAGGCTTGGGTATAGGAATAGACCGCCTGGTAATGATAATGACCAACCAGCCTTCTATACAGGATGTGTTGTTCTTCCCGCAAATGCGTCCCGAAAAACAGCCCGAAATGGCTACCGATGCCGAATTTGCCAAAGAAGGTGTGCCCGAAGTATGGATACCCGTGCTGCGTAAGGCCGGCATACACACCATAGAAGATTTAAGAGACGCCACCGATACCAAATTGTTTAATACCCTGAACGGACTCAGAAAGAAAAATAAAATGGAAATACCTGCCCTGCAACTGGATGAGGTGAAAGCGTGGATACAGAAAAAATAATTATATACTATGGAAGAAACTTCAAAAGGAAAATATACCCGACGTAAAACTGCTGAAACATTGGATGAGGTGGATTTGCACGGCCGAGTGCAGCCGCAGGCCCGTGAATTTGAGGCCGCCCTGCTGGGTGCCATGATGCTGGAGCAAAATGCTGCCGGTATGGTAATAGATAAGGTACAACCCGATATGTTCTATTTAAAGGAACATAAAATAATATATGAGGCCATGATGGAGGTGTATAGGCAAAACCATCCCGTGGATATATTATCAGTTACGGCACAGTTACGTAAAGCCAAGCAGCTGAATGATATAGGTGGCTCTTATTATTTGGCCACCCTTACCAATAACGTGTCCTCTTCGGCCAATGTAGAGTACTATGCTACCATTATTAACGAAAAATATATACTTCGTCAGCTTATTACCAATTCTACCGGAGTAATAGCCAAAGCCTATGAAGACAGTCAGGATGCTTTTACCCTGCTGGATGAAGCCGAAGCAGGCCTGTTCGCTATATCGGAGAACAGCGTGCATAAAAGCGGGCAAACCATAGGTGAACTGGCTTTTAAATTCGGTAAAGATTTGGAGCAGCTTCGCACACAGGATGTGGAACTGCGAGGCGTGCCTTCCGGCTATACCGAATTAGATCATATTACCGGCGGCTGGCAAAAAGGTAACCTCATTATTTTAGCTGCCCGCCCCGGCGTGGGTAAAACAGCCTTCGTACTGTCTATGGCCCGTAATATGGTGGTGGATAGTCACCGCCCGGTAGCCGTGTTCTCATTGGAAATGTCCGCCGATGAACTGGTGATGCGTTTGGTATCGGGTGAAAGTAAAATAAGCCAGGAAAAAATTAAAAAAGCCCGCCTGGATGATATGGAAATGGCTCAGGTACAGGCTGCCTTGGGTACACTGTCAGAAGCTCCGCTTATAATAGACGATACCGCCGGCCTGAATATATTTGAACTGCGAGCCAAATGCCGACGCATGAAACAGCAATATAACATAGAATGCGTTATTATAGACTATTTGCAGCTTATGACCGCCTCTACCAAGGAAGGCCGTACCAATAGAGAGCAGGAAGTGGCTACCATATCCCGTTCACTTAAAGCCCTGGCCAAAGAACTGGAAATACCCGTAATTGCTCTGTCACAGCTGAGCCGTAATGTGGAAAACCGTAACGCCGGTGATAAAACACCTCAACTTTCCGACTTGCGTGAATCAGGTGCCATAGAGCAGGATGCCGATATAGTTATGTTTATATACCGTCCTGAAGTGCACAAAATAGCTACCTTCCCCGACGGAACACCTTCCAGCGGCCTGGCCCAACTGGTGGTAGCCAAAAACCGTCACGGCGCACAAGAAAACGTATATTTACGTTTCATTAAGGAGCAGGTACGGTTTGCCAATAGGGAACAGGTATCAGTAGGTGATGCCATTAACGGCGGCGGACAAACACTTACCATACCCTCCAAAGGTAATTATGACAACGTAAATAATGAGGCGGGTGGCAGCATTCCTTTTTAATTGAAAATAAATAAAACAGAAACAAAAATATAAGTAAGTTATGGCAAAACAGAAACTGAAAGAGTATAATTTTAACGGCAAAAAAGCCCTGGTGAGAGTGGACTATAATGTCCCGTTAAATGAAGCATTTGAAATACAGGATACCAAGCGTATAGATGCTTCTATGCCTACATTGAAAAAAATATTGGGTGACGGCGGTAGCGTGATACTGCTGACACATTTGGGCAGACCCAAAAACAGGGAAGCACAGTTTTCACTTAAACACTTAATGCCTTATTTGCAGCAGGTACTGCAAGGTGCAAATGTATTGTTTGCTCCCGAATGTATAGGCGAACAAACCCAAAAAATGGCCGCTGCCCTGCGTCCCGGTGAAGTGTTGCTGCTGGAAAACGTACGCTATTTTAAAGAAGAAGAAGCCGGTGATGAAACATTTGCCCGTGCCTTGGCCTCCTATGGCGATGTGTATGTAAACGAAGCCTTCTCCACCGCTCATCGTAAACACGCTTCTACAGCCGTAATAGCACAGTTCTTCCCCCATGACAAAATGTACGGCTTACAAATGGAAAAAGAAATAGAAAGCCTTACTAAGGTAATGCAAAGCCCTCAACGTCCCGTTACCGCTATTATAGGCGGATCCAAAATATCCAGCAAAATAAATGTTATTACCAATTTAATGACCAAGGTGGATAACCTTATTATAGGTGGCGGTATGGACTTTACCTTCCAAAAAGCCATGGGCGCTCACATAGGTAAATCACTGTGTGAAGATGATATGATACCCGTAGCTAAAGCAATAATGGACAAGGCCAAAGAACTGGGTGTGAACCTGTACTGCACCATAGACAGAATAGCAGCCGATAAGTTTAGCAACGACGCCATGCGTGCCATATACGATGTGAAAAATATACCCGATGATATGGAAGGTATGGACCTGGGACCCCAAACCTGCATTAAATACCGTGAAGTAATTATGAATTCCGCTACCATACTGTGGAACGGTCCTATGGGCGTATTCGAAATGGATAACTTTAGTATAGGTACCTTCATGGTAGCCGACGCCGTAGCCAAAGCTACCGAAAAAGGCGCCTTCACCCTTGTGGGCGGCGGTGACTCCGTGTCGGCAGTGAATAAATTCCATCTTACCGATAAGTATAGCTATATTTCCACCGCAGGCGGCGCTATGCTCGAATATTGCGAGGGTAAAATATTGCCCGGTATAGCTGCCATGGAAGCTTAAAAAAATAGCAGAATAAACGTAAAACTACCTTCCCCGTAGGCCTTAGAACTATGGGGATTTTTTTTTTTTTTTTTTTTTTTTTTTTTTTTTTTTTTTTTTTTTTTTTTTTGTGTGTGTGTGTGTGTGCGCGCGTTTGTGCATGCTATACAGCGTCTCTATTACATATTGCACACTATGTGCGATTATAACAAAGTATGCGTGCATAGTATATTGTTATAAAAAACATGTGCGTTTATATAATTATCGATTTTATTACATGAAATAATGTAATAATTATTGTGTAATAATTGTTTAAATATATACTTTTAGATGCTGCAACATTGGATAGAAGTATGTTTGTCGTTTGGAAACGTTTTTCATTGGGACAAAAAAGACGTAAAACTTGAACATTATCCACGTCCTGAGGCCCTGAGATTGCCCGTTGCAACAAATAAGTCAAGCCCGCGACATACGGTGCAGACATTTACTTGACTTATTCGAGTTGATTCTGTTTACTAAAATTTCTCAGGTTTCAGAACAGCTACCGAATAAATAAGCAAACGCTTGTTAATTAATGTGCCGTTTTAAAATTCTATTTCTATTTTTATCTTGTCCTTTACTTATGCAAAAAAAAAGTTACATTCATTTTCATTCGTATTATGTTGTCTTCTTTTGCCATATTTAAGTAAAAAATGTCTTTTTTTTGTTTAGGGTATACATTATAATAATATGCAAAGGTAGCATTTTTTTTGTATTGGCACCCGCAGGTAAGTGTAAAAAAAATTATTCCACTACCGTTTTTGGCCGGCATAGCGGCAGGCATAGCACGTATGTCCACAAGGGCAGCAGTACCGAGCGATATCGGCATATAGCGCCGGCATTTGGGGTGGTGAGCCCTATAATAATATAGATAATAAGGCAGTACCATATAAGCAGCCATTGCTTGGCAGAGTAGGAGTAGTGGTGGAATACTGTTATGGAAAGCGATATAAACAGCAGTAAGGCCATAAATATATTTTCCATGAATATGCCTATGTGCAAGGCAGTGTGTTGGCTACAGGGTATCATAAGGGTATTGTATAATGCTTGCGGTGCATAGTATATTACGCTACAGGTGCTGTTTTTTACCTGTGGAGCGGGCATATTCAGTCCTTGCCCTATAACGGTTTCCATGTTGATAAACTGCTCATTTTTATTGGCTATATGGCTTACTATGTCTATGCCTGAATTCGGCATAAGGCTGTGTGCAAATGCCATGAGCAGTACGCCCAAAACTATGCTGCCTGCGTACTTATAGGCGGTATGTTGCGGCCGCAGGCTGCACCATATATACACAAGGCTACAGGCCAGCAATATTATACTCATATACAGGCGGCATACTGTCATACCTGCGGCCGCAACAATTACCCATATTATGCTACGCAATGAGCAGTGTTGCAGGCTTTGCTGCAAATAGTACAGGTATATGCTCATGCAGAAGAAAAACAATGGCTCCTTGAGTACGCCGGAAGTCCAAAACAGGAAGGATGGAATAAAAAAGCAGGCCAGTACACAGGCTTTTTCCTCCTTTATATTGGCAGGGTTAAAAAAACGGAGCAGAAAGTAGCCCCCCCACATGGTGAGCATTACCATCATGAGCAAGTGTACCCCGTAGCTGTGCCCGCTTATGCTGTGTAGCAGGGCGTGTACTCTTATTACGGTACGGTTCTCATTTATTACATTCTGCTCATAGGCCTTTACCCACGATTGGTTCAGGCTTAATCCTATGGCTGTGGCGGTACTGTCACGGCAGCCTGCCATAATGCGGCAAAAGTTCTGCGGACGGGTAAAAGCCATGTTATATAGCTGTTCGCCTGAGTGAAAGGTAGCCTCAGAATCCATGCCTTGAGGGTAATGATAGCGGTATACGCCGTAAAACCCTGCAGCAAATAATATGTGTGTGCATAAAAATACATATACATAGTATTTTGGCAGATATTTAAGTGAAAAAAACTTACTTTTGTATATTATGATTACAAAAATGATGCAATATGCAACCAAAAACACCCATGAAGTCATTATTGCAGTTCGTTTTCAGGGTTATTATCGTCCCAACCCCAGTCGGCAGGTATTTCTTTATTCAGTTGAAGCATTACTTTGCGTAAGCAATTATGCGGGGTATCGTAAGGAATATAAAGTGGCGGTTCGTTTTTCACCAAAAGCACGTAGCCTATGTGGTATCGGTTTACCTGCTCACTTATATTTACCACGTCCACTTCTTCTCCGTTATAGTTGATTACCGATAGCCGGTCAAATGTATTGTAAACGTCTTGGAATATAATATTTACGGGTTCCAAATGTTCCTGCATGCTTATGGTGTTCCACAACCATGTGTCATCGGTATTTACCTGCATGTTAGCCGTATCGGCAAATAGTATTACGGCTTCATAGTCGGTGTCATAGTGGGGAAGCTCCACATAGCTGATGTTGCCGTTGGCTTCTATGGTGTATTTGTCCTGAGTGAGCTTGTGTCGGTTTTGGTTATTAGTAGCGGAGTCATTGCTGAGTGATTGCAGCTTTTCATATTCTTTGCTTACGGTTATGCTGTATATGTCGTCTATGTGGCATTGCCAATATTCGCTTTCTATATATTGGGGCATTTCCCGTGCGGCATTGTAGGCTACGGGTATAGCCTGTATTATTTCTGAGGTATCGGTGGTAATGGTAGCCAGTATTTTATATACAGGGTCACCGGCATTGGTAATTATCCATATATCAAAATCGGCAAAAGCTGCCAGTTTATATTCTGCCAACCATGTGTCAGGTATGTCAGTCCGCAGGGTAAAAGGGGTGCCTTTAAAGGTTTTGAGGCAGTGAATAATTTGGTTGACCATATTGGCCGGCAGTACGTTTGCGGTGTCAGCATTGTTTTCCTGACAGGTAATGTTACAAGGTACATTTTTTTCATTTAATACAAATACATGCGTATTATTATTTCTATGGCAGGCACTTAGGAAACATAGCAGGCAGCATACGCTGCAAATAATGAAGTATTTATTGTGTTGCATATATATAAGCTTAATTGTTAATGCTACAAATGCAAAAATATAAAAAAAAACGATATGAAAACGGGAATGCTGCCTATAATATTTTTGTGTGATTTTTATGCTTTTAATAAAATTTTATTGAATTTGCACGAAATTTGTATTACCACTTTCTGTACTTTATTAATCATGTTATGCAAGGAAGAAAAATAAAGGTTTTACACATATTGAATCGGTTTAATTTGGGTGGTCCCACCTATTATGCCGTGTATCTTACCAAATTTTTGCCCAATAATTTTGAGGCACGCCTTATAGGCGGAGTAAAGGACGAGCAGGAAGGTACTTCCGAATATGTTACCGAGCAGTATGGTGTGGAGCCTATAGTATTGGATTCTATGCATCGGTCTATAGGATTTAGTGATATTAAAGCGTATAGAGAGGTAAAAGCCATTATTAAGCAATATCAGCCGGATATAGTGCACACGCATGCGGCCAAGGCCGGTTTTTTAGGTAGGGTGGCAGCACGGCGTTGTGGGGTACCGGTAATAATGCACACATTTCATGGTCACGTGTTTGATAAGTATTTTAGTGTCGGCAAGTCAAATTTTTACCAAATGCTGGAGCGAATGTTAGCCGGCATATCCACTAAAATTATTGCATTGAGTGAGCAGCAGCGTTGTGATTTGGTAGAAAAATATCATATATGCTCTAATGATAAAATAGACGTAATACCTTTAGGCCTTGATTTGGACAAATATGTGGAAAACAGGGATGAAAAGCGAGTTTCATTCCGTTCTGCCTATGGAATAGGCCCTGATGAAGTGGCTATAGGTATAGTGGGTCGTTTGGCTCTTATTAAGAATCATTATATGTTTTTGCAAGCCATGCAAATGGTGAAGCGGCAGGCTACTAAAAAGATAAAGTTATTCATAGTAGGTGATGGTGAGGAGCATAGGCATATAGAGGAGTGGTGTGAGAATTTTGGTTTTAGTTATGCTAATTATAATGCATCGCAGGGCGGTACATGTCCGCAGGCCGATGTAATACTCACCTCATGGATAAAAGACGTAAGTGAAGTATATGCCGGGGTAGATATAGTGTCGCTCACTTCTCTTAATGAAGGTACTCCCGGCAGCCTTATAGAGGCTCAGGCCGCTGACAAGCCCATAGTGGCTACCCGTGTAGGCGGCGTAGCTGACATAGTGGAGGAGGGCGTTACCGCCTTATTGGTAGAAAGCGGTAATGCTGAAGAGTATGCTCATAAAATGCTTTCATTGGTAGAAGATGAAGGTTTACGTCATAAATTATCCGGTCAGGGGAGTAAATATGCCTTGTCACATTACGGTTACAGACAGTTAGCTAAGAATATGTCTCAGCTATATATGTACTTGTTTACTCATGTTGAATCATCACAGTATACTGAGGTAGCTGTTTGCAAGGAGAGTATGTAGTGCCCTGTTTTTCAAAAATCATAAGGTTGTGTCCGTTAGCCAATATAATATAGGGGGCATGCAGTATGCTGTTATATACTGATGCCTGTAGTAATGTATTGTCGCTTATATTCACGGTGGGTGCTTTGCATTCTACCAAGGCTATGTAGCGGTCGCGGTGTAGTATTACCAGGTCGTAGCGACGGGTAAGTCCGTTATAGTTTATTTTTTTTTCTATGGCAATAGCCATAGGCGGAACTTGAAGAGTGTGTATAAAATATGCTATAATGCTTTGTCGCACCCCTTCTTCGGGTGTGAGGGCTACATGTTTGCGGCGTATGGGGTCGTATATTTTCTTTTTGCCGTCAGGCAAAGTGTATATTTTGAACGGCATTTATTTTAAGTCTTCTATGAATTGTGCTATAATGGTGTTAATGTGAATGTTATCGGCTTCTGCACGATAGTTTTTTACTATACGGTGTCCCATTACGCTATAGGCTACGGCTTGTATATCTTCTATATCAGGTGAAAATTTACCATTGAGCACTGCATTACATTTGGCGGCTATTACCAAATTTTGGGAGCATCGCGGACCTGCGCCCCAAGCTAAATATTGGTCTGTCCAGGCATGAGCTCCGGAAGTGTGAGGGCGGGTGAGTGATGATAATTTTACTGCATATTGGTACACATTGTCGGCTACAGGAATGCGTTGTAGCAGTTGTTGAAAATATATTATTTCTTCCAATGACATTACCTGTTGCGGTTCGGCCATATGCCCGTTAATAGTGGATTTTACTATAGCTATTTCTTCATTAAAGGAGGGGTAGTCTAAATACACGTTGAACATAAATCGGTCCAGCTGAGCTTCGGGTAGCGGGTAGGTTCCTTCCTGTTCTATGGGGTTTTGAGTGGCTAATACAAAGAAGGGATTAGGTAAAAGGTATGTATTGCCGGCCATAGATACGCTGCGTTCCTGCATGGCTTCCAGCAAAGCTGATTGTGTTTTGGGCGGGGTACGGTTAATTTCGTCGGCCAATATTATATTGGCAAATATGGGACCTTTTACAAATTTGAATTGCCGGTTTTCATCTAATATTTCGGTACCCATAATGTCGCTTGGCATAAGGTCGGGTGTGAATTGAATACGGTTATAGCTTAGTCCTATTGATTTGGCTATGGTGGTAATCATAAGGGTTTTGGCCAGGCCGGGTACGCCTATAAGCAGAACGTGTCCGCGGCTGAATATGGTAATGAGTATATTTTTTATGGCGTCGTTTTGTCCTACTATTACTTTACCTACTTCACGGCTAAGGGTTTGGTATTGGTCGCAAAACGATATTATGGCTTCTTTGTCGGAGTTATATTGTATCATGATATTGCTTTAATTATTTATGCCCCAGTCTTTCAGAAATTGACAATCGTTAAATTCATCGGCTAAATGAATGTGGGTATATTTCACTTTATTGTTAATCCATTTGAGCAATGTTTTTTGCTTTTTATCTTCCTGGGCGGCATTTTTAATTTTTTCGTAGTCGTCTATCAGGTTAGCGGTGTGAGCATCTCTTTTGGCTGTAAGGCATACTATATGGTAGGCCTGATTACCGGCTTCGGTAATGGTGGCTTGTGGGCGGGTGTATTGTCCTGTGGTATAGTTTTCTATGGCGTACATGGCTGTTTTGTCATATTCCATAAGTTGTTCCTGTGAAAATGCGTACGATGAGGTGTAGGGGTTTACCACTTTACCTCCATTAATGCGGGTAGGGTCATCGGAGTAGAGGCGGGCAGCGGAGTCAAAGGGAATGTGGTTTTGGGTAATGAGGGTGTGTATGCTGTCTAAATAGTCTTTGGCTTCCATGAGGGCTTCTATGGAAGGCTTAGGTCGTATGAGTATATGAGCCACGTTAATGCTTTCGCCTCGGCGGTCCAGCATTTTTATTATATGGTATCCGGCTTCGGTTTCTACCACCGGTGATATTTCACCAGGGCGAAGGGCGTAGGCAGCAGCTTCAAATTCGGGGTAGAGTTCACCACGGGAGGTAAAGCCTATATCGCCGCCTTTGCCGGCGCTGCCGGGGTCTTCGGAATACATACGGGCAAAGGTGCTAAAGTTTTCTCCTTTGAGTGAGCGGGAACGAAATTCTTCCAACTTTTCTTTTATGCTTATTTTTTCGGCATCGCTTATCTTGGGGGTTTTTACTATGTGAGCCAACTCGTATTCGGTAGGTATAACAGGTATGCTGTCAGCAGGTATGCTGTTGTAATAGTCTTTTACCTCCTGGCTTATTACGTTTATATTGGCCGTAATGCTGCGTTGGGCTTCTTCGGCCAGCATATCTTCTTTCAGTTGTTCACGGGAATCTGCTTTTATTTCAGCCAGACTTTTACCGTAGTATGTTTCCAGCTTTTTGGCGTCACCGCCCATACGCATTATTTGCATTTTAAGGTTATAGTCCAAGCGGTCTTCCACTTGCTGGTCGGTAATAACTATGCTATCCAGTTCAGCCTGATGTACCAATAGTTTTTGGAACAATAATTGTTCCATTATGCTGCACACCTCCTCATTGTCAATTTCCATGGTGTAGTATCCGGTAGCGTATTTATAGGCCTGTATGGCATATTCAAGGTCTGAACGGGTAATAATGTGGTCGCCTATGGTGGCTATAATTTCATCTATTACCACGTTGTTTTGAGCCGATGCGGTTATGGGTAATATGGCTGATAATAGTATGATATAAAAATATTTTTTCATCTTTTCTAAGTGTTAATATAGTATTTCTCCGTTCTTTTGGGCCTTTTCCATGGCTTTAGTGCGGAGCTGATTCAGCATGTTTACCTGTTTTTCTTTTAAGAGTATATCTGTTATGTTATTTTGTACTATTGATAGGGGGGCTAAGGTCTCTTTGGTTTTAAAGTCCAATATTTGAACCATATATATATAATCGGAATCGTTGAATACCAATTCGGTTTCTCCATTTTTGAATTTTGTTTCATTGTACAGGGTGAGTGGTATTTCTTTCAATATATCTTCATAGAGTAGCCATTGATTTTGCATATAATAGTTTTCGGCGTTATTCATGCATATATTTTCCATTTGTTTTTCTTCCTGAGCGGTACGTGTTTTAAAGAATAGTTTTTGTGCTTTTTCTATGTTTGGGGTGTTGATGGAAAATTTGATAAAATGTAGTTTTATTGCATTTTGTGCCAGCATGAATTTGTCAGGGTGGGTTTTATAGTAGGCTAGTATTTCATCTTGAGATATCATGTTTTTAGTTACATGATTATTCAGGTATTTGGTTTCAAATGCGTGTATGGTAAGGGCGTTTCGGTAGTTTTCTATTTCATGATCAAAGTTCATTTCCCCGGGGGTAAGGTAGTGTTCTGCTTCGTGAAGCATTACCTGTTCCTGTATCCAGCCTTGAAGGTGTTGTTGGGTTAAAGCAATGCTGTCGTTGGCGGAGTAGGCGGGCAGCATTGCTTGTAATTCACTCAACGATAATTCTTTGTCATACACTCTTACCACTATGGTATTAGAGCGTTTGCAGGCGCAACAAGTCGCAATAAGTATGCTTACCAATGCTATTATGCGCTTTTTCATGTTTATTTTATTAATTGGTATATGGTGTCTTTGTCCACCCATATAGGAGTGTTGCGGTGCAGCTCTTCTATCCAGTCTTTTTCCAGTTTGTCCTGGTAGGCCGATATTACTATACCTTTTATTTCTTTGAGCGGTTTGGGTGATGGTTGCAGTATTTGCAGGGGCTTATAGAATACCATTTCCGGTGCGGATACGTAAAGCGGATTGTTTTGTATCATGTCATCGGCTATGGAGTTTTGGCCCTTAGAGAAAATGACGGTATCGGTTACTACGGTTACGTTCTTTTTGTTAAATTTGTTGTTAATATTGTTAATATCTTTATTGGCAGCCAGGTATTTTTGAATTTTGGCAGCGGTAGCGTCATCCACACATTTTATTCTGAGAGCCTGTACTCGCACGGGGTATAAATATCGGTTTTTGATGTTTTGGTAGAATTGTTCTAAGCCTATGCTGTCGTTTTCTGATTTACGCCATATTTTTTCCTCACTCAGTTCGTATATGAGTATGCCTTCTTTGTATTCTTTCATCAAATTGGCAAATTCGGGGTATTTGCTTTCCAACTTACTATTTTCCAATTCGGTAGCTGCATGTCCTATAAAGCGTTGGTATGCGTAGTTTACCAAGGGTTTCAACTCGGAGGTGTCCATATTGGTAAACGGATATTTTTCCAAATGGAGCGCAAAGTCGTGTTGGGTATAGGTTTTACCTGCTAATACAAACATATCTTTATTCAGTTGGCTTACCATGTCGGCGGTAAATTTTCCCACAAATATATTGGAGTCAAGGGCGGTATAGAATTCTTCTACGGGTTTTAGTCCTTTTTTAGGCAGTATTTCTTTAAATCCGTTTTCTTTCTTTACTCTTTCCACAAACGCTTCTTTGCTTTTATTGGAGCGGGTATCACGCATTATTCTGCTTTTAACCATGTTGCGGGTTTCTTTATTAATTTCTATAGGAACTACTTCGGTTACCTTTATAATGTGCCATCCATACATGGTTTTAACAGGTTGAGAGTATTCTCCTTTTTTCAAATTGTATAGGGGGGCTATAAAGTTGCCTTCAAATCGGTTACAACCGAATAGAGGTAATTCGTTATTGGTAACGGTTTCACCCAAATATTTGGTGCGTGCGGCTTCAAAGTCCATACCATTTTGCAGGTCAGCATAGGCTTCCCGTATTTTGGCTTCCACTTCTTTGGCGTTGGCTGCGCGTTCGGCATCGTTTAGGTTTACGTTTCTATTGAACGGGAGCAGTATTTGGGTAGCTTTACGTTTGCCCAGTGCCGGTTTTTTGTCATGAACGTATATAAGGTGATAGCCAAATTCCGAGCGGATCGGCATAGACAATTGGCCTACAGGGGTATTATATGCTCCGCATTCAAATGAGTATATCATGTCAAAGGCGGTAAAGTAGCCTAAGTCGCCATGATTGCCGTATTGAATAATTTTTCCTCCGGCGGAGCGTTTGTCCTTAGCTGAGGGGTCGTCTGATTCTTCTTGTGCCAGGGTGGCAAAGTCTTCACCTTTGAGTATGCGGTTACGCAGACTTATAATGGCATTGTATGCTGCCAGGGTATCGGCAGGGGATGCGTCAGGTTTTACCTGCTTAAGTATGTGTGATACGCGTACATCCCATTGCATACGTTCCAAGGCTTCATTAATAATTTTTTCATCCACTTCTTTGTCGGTGAGATATTGGGCGGCTGCCTGTTCACGGTATCCGGCCAATTCATTTTGCAGGCGGACAATGGTATCCAATTTCATGTCCAATGCCTGAGCGTATTTAAGGCGGAAGTTAACATAGAGGTCTATATAGCTGTCTATGTCGCTTTTGCTTACTTTGCTCAAATCATTGTTTTTGGCGTAGGTGCTGCAAAATTCGGAATAGCGTATGGAGTCATTCCCCAGTGCTATTACTACGGGGTCAGCTTTTTGTGTTTGAGCGGACACCGTAATTGTTATTATACAAAGTGTGATAATAGCTAATGATTTGAATACGTTTTTATTCATTTTATTTCTTTTATATAATTTTTTAACTGTTTTTTTTTGCTATCTTGAATAGTTAGGAGCTTCGCTGGTAATGGTAACATCGTGGGGATGGTTTTCAGTAACGCCGGCACCGGTAACTTTTACAAAGCGGGCTTTTTGTAAGTCTGTTATGGTGCGGCTGCCTGTGTAGCCCATACCGGCGCGAAGGCCGCCTATCATTTGGTATATCACTTCCGACAGGGTGCCTTTATAAGGGACTCTGCCTACTATACCTTCAGGTACCAGTTTCTTTATATCATCCTGGTCGTCTTGAAAGTAGCGGTCTTTAGAGCCTTTTTGCATGGCGTCCAGTGAGCCCATGCCTCGGTATGATTTGTATTTACGGCCTTCAAATATAATGGCTTCCCCGGGTGATTCTTCTACGCCTGCCAGCAGGGAACCGGCCATAATTGAAGAAGCGCCTGCGGCCAATGCTTTTACTATATCGCCGCTATAGCGTATACCGCCATCGGCTATTACGGGTATGCCCGAGCCTCTTAAGGCTTTGGATACATTGTATACGGCAGCCAATTGAGGAACGCCTACGCCGGCAATAATGCGGGTGGTGCATATTGACCCCGGTCCTATACCTACTTTTACGGCATCGGCACCGCATTTGGCCAAATCCAAAGCGGCTTCAGGGGTGGCAATGTTACCCGTGATGAGTTGTATGGAAGGATAGTCACGCTTTATCAGCTTGGCATGGTCCATTACATTTTTGCTATGCCCGTGGGCGGTGTCTAATACTATGGCATCTACGCCGGCACGATAGAGGGCATCTACCCGTTCCATGGTGTCTTTAGCGGTGCCTACGGCAGCGGCTACACGCAAGCGACCCATATCATCTTTACAGGCATTAGGGCGGGCTTTTATTTTTATGATGTCTTTATAAGTGATAAGCCCTACCACACAATAGTTTTTATCTACTACAGGCAATTTTTCTATTTTGTGCTCCTGAAGTATTTCCGCAGCCTGCTCAAAACTGGTGAATTCACTTATGGTAATTACGTCTTTAGTCATTATTTCTTTAATAGGCCGGCTGTTATCACGTTCAAAACGGAGGTCACGATTGGTCACTATACCTTGCAACTTTGAATTGGCATCTACTACAGGAATACCTCCTATATGGTATTCTTTCATTACCTGATTGGCCTGACCTACGGTGGCATCTATATTAATAGTAATAGGATTGATAATCATGCCGTTTTCAGCACGCTTTACTTTCATTACTTCGGTGGCTTGAGCATTTATGGGCATGTTTTTATGTATTACACCTATACCGCCTTCCTGTGCTATGGCTATAGCCAGCTGTGATTCGGTAACGGTATCCATACCGGCTGATACTATGGGTATGTTCAATTTAATGTTACGGGTAAACATAGTGGATAAGTTTACTTCCCGAGGTAGCACTTCGCTGTATGACGGTACTAATAATACGTCATCATAAGTGTAGCATTCGCCTATAAATTTCTCTTTTTCAAATTCAAACGACATCATATCTATTCCTTTTTTTATTAGAAAATTCATGTATAATAAGCCTGAAATAAGGCTATGTTATTACCTATATATATTAAAATACAAAGGTATCATTTTTTTTTGTGTTATGGCGGATATGATTGCCAAAAAAAATGAATAAAAATGCAGATTATTTTATGCGGAGTTTTTGACCTATGTCTATGCGGTCACCCTGTAGGTGATTGAGTTGCTTAATATGCTCTACCGTAGTGGCATATTTGCGGGCTATGTGGCTGAGTGTGTCGCCTTTTTTTACCGTGTAGGTGCTGCTGTTTTCGGCTTTGGTGCTGCTTTTGGCAGAAGAAGTGGTGTATATGGTCAGTTTTTGGCCGGCATATATGTTGTCATTCTTCAATTTATTCCATGTTTTAATATGGCTTACCGATGTGTGAAATTTTTGGGCTATTTTGCCCAATACATCTCCCGATTTTACCGTGTAGGTAATAGCAGCGGTGTGAGTGGATACAGCTGTGTTTTTGATGCTTCCAGGTGTTACGGCAGGTGGGGTGTTATTTACTGTGGTATCGGCATGTATTGTAAGGCTGTCATTAAGGCCGGCAATAGAGACCGTAAGAGTGTCGGAATAATATATGCTGTCACCTTTTGCAGCAAATAGTGCTGCCTTGTCACATGGCAATATTATAGGATAATTTACGGGTAAATATTCATTTACTATGCAGGGATTCAGTTGTCTGAATTTGTTAGTGCTCATGCATAGGCATTCGCACAAACGGGTGTGGGTACAGGTTTGTGCCAAATACACGGTATCGGTATGCAGACACAAAGGCGCCATAGGGGTAATGTGATGGAAGGTGTAAAAATGTGTAATGTAGGCTGCCGCCAATATTTGGGGAATAATATCGGGAGTGCTTAAGGTACGTGACAGATATATGTCCCATATATCAAAACTGTCATTGACGCATAAGGCGTAGGCCTGCTGCATTTGTTGCCAGCTATTGGCGTAGGCTGTTATTACCTGCCAAGTATGCGGGCATATATCGGTCATGTGTTTAAGGTACTGTATGGCTGCCAATGTGGATTTATGCATGTTACATCGCTCATCTATGCTGTCATTTACCGTTAAGCCATAGCGAATTGCTGCCCAATACGACAGCCCCCAATAGCCCTTGGTGAGCCATTTTCCGTTATAATTAGGATTCATATTGCTTATAGCCAATGGAATATAGCGATATTCCATTGGTAAATCATAAGCCTTTAGCAGGGAATCTATGTAAGGCGCATAGGCAAAATATTTACCTAATGTGGCATTGGTCGCTTTGCCATTATTGGAATAGTAGCCAATGTGTCGTGTAATGGCATGATGATATGTGTATTCTATATTAAGCCCTATGCCCGAAAGCTGCTTGGCAAACAAACTGTCAGCCCATGAGCACGACTGTGCCGCAACGGAGTAGGTGAGAGCACTATATATAATAATGATAAACAATGAAAAATATCGCTTAGTCATAGGCAATGTTATCCCATTAAACCGCGACCTTGTTTGTGAATTTTATCGTCATTTTTAAGCACGTTTAATATGTTGTCTAACAAACCGTTTACAAAGTTTTTGCTCTTTGGTGTGCTATAATATTTGGCCAGTTCTATGTATTCATTAAGAGTTACACGTAAAGGTATGGATGAAAATTCACAAAATTCACATATAGCCATTTGTAATAATATGAGGTCCATCATGGCTATACGCTCCATTTCCCAATTACGTATGTTATTGGATATGATATTGGTGTACTCCTTTTTATAACAGGTTGTTTTGTTGAACAAATCTATAAGGAATTGTTTATCCTCACTGCCACCGTCATTGTCTTTTTTAAACATGGGGGGTAGGGTGGCTTCTTTGGCGTTCTTTTGAGTGAAACTCTTCAAAAACTTATATACCAATACCACTATGTCATTATAATCGTGTGCCCAATGCAACTTCATGTCACCAAAGTATTGCATAATGTCATCATTATTCAGCATGTAGTGTTCCACTATATCCAGTACCAATTGCTTGTCCTGCATAAAGGTGGAATCTTCTGACTGCATGTAATTAATGTAGATGTCAGTATTAGTAATGGCGTCTAATGTTTTACGTATAAATACTTGTGCCACATCGTTGGCCCATGGGTTGTTAATTAACGATATCTGCTTGGTTATATCGGCATTTTCATCAAGCAGGCGAATGAATTGATTGTTTACAAATTTCCAATTCGGCTTAAGGTCCGCCTGTGTGGGAATGAACTTGCGACGCTTGTTATCTATGATTTCACGAGCCATGGCGGTAAGATTTCCAAACATGGCAATGAGCGTAATGAATAATTCATAGTCATCTTCAAATTCACGGAGCAATTTCTTGGCAGCTTCCGATTGCTTACTGCAACCCGAAACCTCGTAAGCATATATTGCCTGCAACACCTTTACTCTAATAAAATTTCTTCCTATCATGATGTATGAATTACAATTTGCAAAGGTAGCATTTTTTTTTGGACCAAATGCCAATAGTGGCGTATTTGTATAATATATTAGTTAATGTGTTGATAGTTAGAGCGGTGTAAACTGCTAAAATAAAGGTGTAATAGTTCAATATTTTTGTTCCATTTTATTAAATGTTATCATAAAAAATGTTATCTTTGCAAAATCATTAACAAAAAAGAATTTCAGGTATGAAAAAATTATCATTTTTATTGGCATGTGTGCTTATAACAGGCATGATAAATGCGCAGTCAATTAAATTATATTATGCTGACAATTACCAAAAGGCGGGTGAAGTTACCGAAGATACCATCACCATAGATTATACCACTTATGGCATAGACATAGCCTATTGGATGTATGTGGAGAACACCACGGGTGAAAAAATGGACATAGTACTTACTAAAACCATACTGGACACCATTTCCGGTTCGCAGGTGCATTTTTGCTGGGGAAGTTGTGTGGGTACTGAAGTATATGTAAGTGATCCTGTGGAAGTAGGTGCCGGTGAAAGTGAGGCTTTTCAGGCAGAATATATGATGAATTCGGGTAGCGGTACCACCCTGGTACGATATACTTTTGCCAATGCCAATAATCCATCGGATTCCGCATCGGTAGTGTTGGCTTATCGTACCACAGTGAGCGTAGCCGAGTCATTGGTGATGAATGTACGCACTTATCCTAATCCTGTAGTAAACAGGGTGTATATAACGGGTGCCGGTTACAATGCCATAGTGTCATTATATGATATATTGGGTAATCAAATCATAGCCGATGCTCGTGTTACCGACATAGATATGAGCAATTTGAGTGCCGGTATATATATGATACGGGTAAAATACGGGAATAAGGTGTTTACTAAAAAGATAATTAAAAAATAAATCCTATATAAAATCATAAAAGCAGAGGTGTATGCTTACATCTCTGCTTTTTTTTGCCTGTGTGAAAGGGTTATTGTTCAATAAGTGTAAAGTTTTTACATATATTTAATATTGTCAGGCAGGCTTTATGCATGCTTTCAAGCACGGCAAATTCATATTTACCATGAAAATTATGTCCGCCGGTGAACAGGTTGGGGCATGGCAGGCCCATGTAGGAAAGTCTGGCTCCGTCGGTGCCGCCCCGTATGGGCACTATGAGTGGCACTGCTCCTGCTTCCCGAATGGATTTTTCTGCAAGTTCTACTATAAAGTAGTGATTTTGTATTACTTCACCCATGTTGTAATATTGATCTTCTATATGACATGAAATGCAAGAGCCATATAGGTTGTTGAGTGTGTTCACGCATTGTAGCATCAGTTGTTTTTTTTGTTCAAATTTTTGCCTGTCATGGTCACGTATTATGTAGTTCATGGTGGTGAGTTCTACCGAGCCCTGCATGTGGCATAAATGGAAAAAACCTTCTTTGTTACAGGTATGTTCCGGTATTTCCATGGACGGAAGCATGCGGTGCAGTTCCATGGCTATGTGTTGGGCGTTCACCATTATATTTTTGGCGGAGCCGGGGTGTACATTAATGCCGTGTATGCTTATATCGGCCTGAGCGGCATTAAAGTTTTCATATTCCAGTTCGCCTTCGGCGCCGCCGTCCACGGTGTAAGCATAGCGTGCCCCAAATTCGGATATATTAAAATGGTTGGCACCGCATCCTATTTCTTCATCGGGAGTAAAGGCTATGTGTATGTCTCCGTGTATTATATGCGGGTGTGCTATAAGGTATTCCATGGCACACATTATTTCGGTAATGCCGGCTTTGTCATCGGCGCCAAGTAGGGTGTTGCCGTTGGTGGTAATAAGGGTGCATCCTTTGTACTGCAGCATTTGCGGAAACATGGTGGGGCTAAGTGTTATATTCTTCGATAACGCTATATCTTCTCCTTGGTAGTCGGTGTGAACCTGTGCCTGTATGCCTTCACCGCTATAGTCAGGAGAGGTGTCCATGTGGGCTATAAATCCTATGGGTATAACGGGCTTGTCCGTATTGGCGGGCAGTACGGCACTTACTATGCCGTAGGGCGATATGCTTACCTGTTGAAGTCCTATATGCTCCAGTTCTTGGGCCAGCATGCGGGCAAATGCGGTTTGTTCCGAAGTGCTGGGAACCGAAGTGCTGTGTTCATCGGATTGTGTGTTAAAGGCAATAAGCCTTAAAAAACGTTCTAATATGCTGCTTGTCATAGTGCTTACTTGTTGTATTGTTCTATTCACCGCCATACATCATGAGGTAAGATTTTAAAAAATCGTCCAAATCACCATCCAGTACCGCTTGTGCATTGCCTGTTTCGTGGCCGGTGCGGTTGTCTTTCACCAGCTTGTACGGGTGTAAAACGTAGTTGCGTATTTGTGAGCCCCATTCTATTTTTTTCTTATTGCTTTCCATTTCGTCTATTTGGGCATGTTTTTTCTGCAATTCTATTTCGTAGAGTCTGGATTTTAGCATTTGTAGGGCTTTTTCCTTGTTTTGCGACTGAAAGCGGGTAATTTGGCATTCTATTACTATGTCGGTAGGCAGGTGATGCAGGCGAACGGCGGTTTCCACCTTATTTACATTTTGTCCGCCGGGACCGCTGCTGCGGAAGGTGTCCCATTCTATTTCCGATGGGCTTACCGTTATATTTATATCGTCATCTATTACCGGACACACAAATACCGATGCAAAGGAGGTGTGCCGCCTGTTGGCGGCATCAAAAGGTGACAGCCTTACCAAACGGTGCACGCCGCTTTCTCCTTTCAGGTTGCCATAGGCGTAGGTGCCTTCCAATTCTATGGTAACCGATTTCAGGCCGGCTACATCGCCTTCCAGCCTGTCTATTTCCTTTATACTGTAGCCGTGGGCTTCAGCCCAGCGGCAATACATGCGGAGAAGCATTTCGGCCCAGTCCTGACTTTCGGTGCCACCGGCACCGGAATTAATGGTAATGGTGGCACCCAATCTGTCCTCCTCTCCTGACAACATACGCCTGAATTCCATATCCTCTATGGAGGTAATGGCATTTTGCTGTGCCTGATTTAACTCCTCTTCGGTAATATTTTCGGAGTCAAAAAATTCCAATGCCAACCGGTATTCCTCTATCATGCTCTCCATGTGAGCGTAGGCATGTGTCCATGATTTAATTTCATTCACTGATTTTAGCTTTTTTTCGGCTTCCTGCGGATTGTCCCAAAAATGAGGATCATGACTTTCAATTTCCTTTTCGGTTATGAGTTTCAGCTTGTTATCTATGTCAAAGACACCTCCTTATTTCGGAGGACCTTTGTAGCATATTTTTGAGTTCAAAATCATTCATCTTTCCAATATTTTTCTGCAAAGATAAAATTTTTTTTGCTTTGAGTGGAAAAAAAATCAAAATTTGTTAGTGTGAGTAAATTTCCGAATTGTAAAATTTTACTTTTAAATAGCATATATTAAATTAGTTACTGTGTTATAATGCATAGTATAAAGCCGTAGAATGAGTCTGAAATGCGGCATGCCCGGTATAAGCCACAGCATGTTATTAAAAGTAAAAAAAAATAGCGGATTATAGGAAAAACAGGGTGATAATGCGTAGTGTGTTAAAAAGAATTGGATTTGAATAAATGCTTTTTGTTGAAAATTAGATTGATATATGCGTTTGTTTGAAAAAGTTGTAAAAAATATTATAGAAAAATAGGAGCGTGTGTTAAAAAAAAGTATTTTTGCATTATAAATAGTATAAAATATGCGGATTAGAGATGACTACTAATCTATTCGGATTGATGTTGTGTATAATCCGACCAAAATTTGCACTGCGGCAATTTAAATGTAACCTCGGTTGTGGTAATGTGTAAATGAGGAGAAAGTAAATTATGGAGGTTGCCAAAGTATAAAAGTGAAAAAGGTATTAGTATTTTTTGTATTGGTATTAGGAGTATATGTATCAGTAGCATCTGATATTAAAACGTCGGTATGTATAGTGCGGTCTAATGACGCTGCCGTGGATTCGGCCTATGCCAAAATAGGCTCTGCGTTACAGAAGAACGGGTATATATCAGCCGGGCGAATGTTGATGAGTAATGCTAAGGTTTTCGGTTCAGGTTTTGTTTTTCAGTCGGCAAGCGGTAATAGGTATGTGGTTACCAATAATCACGTGGTGAATGTGAGCACCATGGTGTCATTGGAATTCCAAACGCAGGAAGGGGTAAAGTTATACGAGCATTGTAAGGTACTATATACCGATAGAATGCACGATATAGCATTGGTGGCAGTGCCTGCAGATGCAGGGCTTGTGGCTTTGCAGGCTTATACCCTTCCGTTGAAGGACGGAATGGATGTCCGTTCGGCCGGTTATCCCGCCTTTGGGGCTAATCCTTTGTGGCAGTTCGGCCAGGGTATAATATCCAATGCGGAGGTGAATACCGGTAATTACGGTGATAAAGATTCTATTATAGTAATGCAGCATACCGCACAGGTAGATGCAGGCAATTCCGGCGGTCCGTTGCTGGTGCGGCATATAGTATCCGGTGACACCACATATAATGTGATAGGGGTGAATACGTGGAAAGCCAAATGGAGAGAAAATACTAATTTTTCTATTCGCATTACTGATTTGGAGCAGGTAATATTGAATTACGAGCAAGGGGTAACCGTTGCGTCCATACCTGATTTGGAAGATGTGGCAGAAGAATATATTAAAGCCGTAAATGAAGGCTATAAGCACGTGGCGGAGTATGTGTCATCGGAATTGGTATTGAGCCTGCCGGCAATAAAAGTGGAATCCTTATTGAAAATGGCTGATACGGAAATAAGTAATATGATACGTTCATATGATCCTATAACCGGTATAAAAATGCTGGTGGCAAAGGAATTGTGTGGTTTCGGAAAGGCCTCCGATTATGAAATAAACAATGTGGACGATGCTGATAATTATTCCGGTAGCGTGTGCTATGGTATTAAGAAGAAAGAAGTCCGTTATGGCTGGCAGTATGGTGATAACGGCTGGCAAATTGTATCCTCCGATGCCATAAGCAGTATGAAAGCCAACATAGCCTATACTACCGATGGTATTTTTTATACCGATATTCGGCACATGGTAGGAGCCATGATAAAGGTGCCCTTACATCCCGTTCAGGCTATAGGAGTATATGCTCAATACCATTATTGTTTTTTAGGATATGGCCTATATTATGCGGATTTAGGGTTGCAGGGCGTACACATGGCTACCGGCAATGAGGATGAACCCTATGAATCCAAGGCAAGGTGGGGATTTTCGTTTAATATGGGAATAGGCGGTCAGTTGCCATTTCAATTTAGCGATTTTTCACTCATACCCTATTTTAAAATAGGTGCAGGTATAGAAGCCAAATCCCATCATGTGGGTGATTTTATGCCTACAATATTGTTTTTGTTAAAACCCGGTTTACGGTTAGGTTATACGTTGAAAAACGGTAATCAGGTATATTTGTCGGGTGAATATGAGTATAGAATTACCAATGGTTCTATAATGGCTCGCATGAGAGGTGTGGAAGATGATACATTTCATCATGGGTTTGGTATAGCAGTCGGTTTTGCGTGGAAATAATAATTTTTATAAAACAAATATAGATATGAAATCAAAGATAGTTACATTATTGCTGTTAGCAGGCATGTGTGTGGGAGTGTATGCGCGAAAGTATCAGCCCTGCATAATAGAAAAGAAAGACGGAACCGTGATTGAATGTATGGCAAAAGCCAAGCAGAACAATATAGTGTATGTGTTCAACGAGCAGGATGAGCCTATAAAATGCAAAATTTCGGATGTGCAATATGTTTTTTTTATGGACAATGATTCTATTAGGAGTATTTATTCCGGAATATTTACCAATTCTATGGCTAACACCATTGCCGGAACAGTTAAGCCAAGGTTCCAGGGTCGGATTCAATTTCTTACCAATCCTAAAGTCTATAATGTATCCATATATCATTATTCCTATTCAATAGGCAAAACCACATATCATGTGTATGGTTGCTACCGACAGGGTGATGATTTTGGTTACGATTTGCTTATGCCGGGTGATATTTTTAGTATTAAGAATTTTCAAAAGGCCGGAGCACAGTTTTTTGCCGATTGTGATGCTATAGTGGAATACATTACCGACAAAAGTTTCGGACTTAAAAAAATGAAAACCGTTAATGATCTCAAAAATTTGGTAGATGAATACAACCATTGCTCTACCGCTGAGTAACAGTTGCTTATTGCCGGGCATAAAGAGTTAGCAATATATATGGTAAGAATGGTACAATTGCTGTTCTTACCATTTTTTTACATATCTTCGGGGCATGCCATAGCGGCATTAATATCCTTTATGCTATAGCCTTTTGACAGCAGATGGCGTATCAGTTTTTGTCTGAGCAGAGCAGGACTGTTTTCATGGTGGCAGGCAAGCCATTTATTCATGGCTGCCTGCAGTTTGCCGGCATATTGTTCATCGGATATTTCCCGTAGGGCTATTTTAATGCAGGGTGTGCTTATCCCTTTGGCTTTAAGGAAGGCTGTTATTTTGTGTTTTCCCCAGCCCTTAATATTGAACTTTCCTCGGGCAAATGCTGTGGCGTAGCGGGTTTCGTTAATATATCCTTCCACTATTAAGTCACATATTACGCTTTCAACGTCATCGGCCTGCATGCCGTAGCTGAGAAGTTTTTGCCTTACTTCCATTTGGCATCGTTCCTGCAGGGCACAATATCGGCGTATTTTTATGAGGGCTTGTCCGGTAGTAATAATAGGGGAGGGCATGAGTTAAAGGTAAAAGTCGTTCATGTTGGCCGGAAAGGCATATTTTTGTATGCTTTCCTCGCGGGAAAACATGTAATATATCACCTCGGCATTGGCACATAATTCATGTTGTTCATTGTATATGCAGGCTTCTATATAGCAAAAGTTGCGTATGGTTTTTACTATATGACCTTCCACATATATTTTTCCCTGCAGGCTGTTCAGTGGTTTACGGTAGTGTGCCGTAAGTCGGCTGGTTACACCTGCACATTGTGCTTTAATGTATAGTGTCCAAGCGGCTATTTCATCCAGTAGCACTGCCTGTATGCCACCATGCACGCAGGTAGGGTAGCCCTCGTAGTTTTTTAGAGGTACCCATATTGTTTTTACATATTCATCTTCTTCGTAGAATTGCAGCTGTAGTCCTATAGGGTTATGCGGACTGCAGGCAAAGCAGTGGTAGTCTTCTTTGGCAAATACGTTTTTAATATATCGTTTCATGTCAGAATATAGATTATATTATTAATTATAAATTATATATGTACTTATAATTATTAAAAAAATGCTATAATGTATAAAAATAACGGATTATTGTAATAATGTTTTTACTATAGCCGATACGGTTTTGTTGTCGGCACGGCCTGCAAAGGCCTTGGTAGCCATACCCATGAGCTTGCCCATATCTTTCATGCCGGCCAATCCGTTTTCGGCTATCAGTGATTGTAATTTGGCAGTAATTTCCTCTTGGCTGAGCTGTGCGGGCAGGTATTGTGATATGATGTTCAGCTGGCTTACTTCTTCTTCGTATAAGTCTGTTCTGCCTTGTGCTTTATACATTTCAGCTGATTCTTTACGTTGTTTTACCAGTTTTTGCAGGGTAGCCATTTCTATCTCAGGGGTGATTTCGCCACCGCTTTTATCGGTTTTAAGCAACAGTATGGCTGATTTTATGGCCCTAAGGGCGTCCAAACTCTTTTTATCTTTAGCCAGCATGGCTTTTTTAATGTCTTCGTTAATGGTAAGTTCCAAACTCATAATGTATAGTTTTAATTGTGTTAATAATAAATATGTGTAAGGATTGGTGCAGTTACTATTCAAAAGGCAAAATTAGCATTTTTTTTCTTTTCGTGTGTTATGCAGGAAGGAAAGAATATATTTTTTTTTATTTTTGAATAATCAGTTTGTGTGTGTAAGTACTTTTATTATAGGTGATATATACCATGTAAATGCCGTTGGCAAAGTGTTGAACGGGTATAATTTCCGTGTCGTTACAGTGTTTTTTGCGGGTAATAAGTCTGCCTTGGGCATTGTATATGCTTACGCAGGCATTTTGCACATGTTGTAGGCATACGGTATCGTAAGTGGGATTAGGGTAGAGGCAGGGGGTAAGGTCCGTATGATTTGCGGGAGTGAACATATCTATGGTGTCGCCTATGGCCAGGCAATATTCACCGCTTTGAAGGTGTGAAGTGAATATATATCCTTTATTAGCGATGCCGGTAATGGCATAAGGTATTATTTTCCATTCCTGAGCGGCGTCACGCCTATATAGGAGCAGCAGATTATCTTTTTTGTAGCCCTTCATAAGGGTGTAGTCCGGCTCGTTGGCGTTTACGGCGCTGTATGCAAATTGTAGTTTTTGAGCTTCCGCAAGGCTGTCGGTATAGAGTACTCTCCAGTAGTGATTATTCGACAGGCGGTATATATGAGGATTGTTATGCGGGGAGTAGTAAGCATAGTCCGGTGAGGTAAGGTGATGTTCTATACGTACATAGCTGTTTGTTGAGCGTAATCCGGTAATTTTACAACTGCCATTGGTAAATGTTATGTCGGCATTGGTCTGAAGGGTGAATTGTGTGTCTATTACGGCATCGTTGAGCTTGTCAAAATAGTCGGTTATGCCAAATAAAGGCGTTTCGGGTAGTGGTATTTGCACCATTTGGGTGGCTCCGCTCATTATAATGCCATATATAGTGGTATCTTTGCCTGAGGGGAAGAAGAATGTGAGGTCCAGCTTATTGCTGTCGCCGTAGTATAGGGCATGGCTTAACTGCTGACGCAGATGTATATTGTAAAGCTGATTGTTAAACGGTTCTATGTAGTCAATGGTAAAGTCCAGTACGCCGGGCTGATGTATGTGGCTATAGTAGAACGGCATAAGGTTTATGCCGCTTATTTGTGTTATATATTGAAAAAATTCTTCGCTATTGGCATTGCCGTAGGCAAAATGTTGCAGGTATTGTTTTATACATGCAAAAAACAGGCTGTCACCCATATATTGTTGCAGGGCATATACGGCAAGGGCACCTTTGTCGTAGGTGGTGGTACCGTAGGTGTGGGTTTGTGGCATGAGATCCAGTGCGTAGTAGCCGCCATCGTTTTTATGGGCATGGTTCAGTACATAGGTATGCAGGTTTCTGTACCACAGCCTGTAGGCCGAGTCGGAGGGGATAATTTCATTTTGTTCATGGCTAAGGTATTGGCATATTATGCCTTCACAAAAGGTGGCAAAGCCTTCATTGAGCCACATATCTTCAGCCGAGGAGCATGTAACCATATTGCCAAACCACATGTGGCTGAGTTCGTGAGCATATAAGGATTCATAGTCAGAGGTGCCGTTTACGGCATATAAAGGGTAGGATATGTTGCAGGCGTGTTCCATGGCCCCGCTATTGAAATTAACGGTAACATAGCCTACTCGTTGTAAAGGATATGCCCCAAACAGTTTTTCATATAGGTGTAATATGGTTTTCAGTCTGTAAAAACTGCCTTCCACCATGCTGTCAGCAGAAGGATGCGTATATATGCCTATGGGTATGTATTGGCCGCTTACGGAATAAAAGCTGTCAATATGCGCTGTGTATTCGCCTACAGCCACGGCGGCCAAATAGGTAGGTATGGCGTGTAACTGCTCCCATGTCCATATCAGTTCCTGATTGTTCAAAGTGTCTATGCGAGTGAGCATGCCATTGCATACGGCAGTGTGTGCGGGCAAAGTGTGTATGTGGAAGGTATAAGTGGCTTTAGAGGTGAATTCGTCTATGCAGGGGAACCATGCTTTGCCGTAGTTATGAGGAATGTCGCTAATGGATACGCCCATATTATAGGCATAGTTGTTACTGAAATAAAAGCCTCCAAAGCGGGCAGCGGCTTTAGGTTCACCCCTGTAATATACATCTATGGTAAGGCTGTCATGACGGGCAGCGGCTATGTTGATACTTATATTGCTGTCTGTAGCGGTAAATTCGCTGTTAGTTCCGTTTATCAGCACGCTGTCGGTGGTGAATTGAAGTAGGTCAAGTGTGAGCTGCTTAAGTTCCGGATGCGTGCTAAGCTGTATGCGTGTGTGCCCTTGCAGGGTGTGCGTGGTGAAGTCCGTAACCTTCAGGTTAAGGGTGTAATGGTTTACGTAAATGCTGTCGGTTCGGGTTTCCGATGTTGCGGTAAATGTGCACATACATAGGTATATAATGACTATAATGGCGTCAATTTTGAAATGTATCATTCTGCGTAATATTAAGTGTTATAATCTTGCAAAGATAGCATTTAATAATGTAAGCAGGTGTGTAAATATAAAAAAAAAAGATGCCGACTTACAGCCGGCATCTTTTAAATAATGCGATAAGACTATATTTATTGTTCGTCGTCGTTTTGCGTATCGTTTTTTAATTTGTTTACTATATCTTCGGTAGTAAATATTCCGTCTTCATTAATGAAGAATTTTACCTGCACCAATATGGTGTTTTCACCATCAGTGGTGCGACGCATGGTGTACACAAAATAGTCTTCCTCATCGGCAAAATAGGGCTTTAATTCCGACGTGTGTAACAATATGGCTGCTACTGCTGCACGAAATTTTACGTTGGCCTTAATGTCACAGGCACCCTGTTTTTCACCTTTGTAATAAAAGTCACCTTCCCACATGGATTTAACAGTGCCCAATACGGCTTTTACGCTGATTACGTTGTCAGAATTGGTAAAGTGATATTCCGAAACCTGTGCGTTATAGTTTTCCTGCTGTCTGCTACAACCCGAGAATACAATAGCGAAACATACTGCTGCTAATACAACTGATTTTTTCATTCTTTTCTGCTTTTATATTAATATTTGCTTATTTTTTTTGTGGTGCAAAAGTACAAAAAAATGCCATTGGATTTCAATGACGAAAAAAATTTTTTTTGTGTAATGGTTCTAATTATTTTATAGTGTTGATTATAAGTTGTATATACGTAAAAAATAAAACCTTATATAGGGCTGTATCTGTTACCGCTGCAAAGCATGTGTAGGTAGAATAAACATATTGCAAGGTGTGTGAATAAAAAAAGATGAGTAAAATGTCGGATAATTGAAAAAAAAATTGTATCTTTGCAACATAATTAGCATAAATAGAATTATGTCAGCAGAAAGGATTTTGTTTGTAAATCAAGAGATTACACCGTATTTAGAAGCGTCTTACATGTCCATAATAGGGCGATACCTACCTCAAAGTATTCAGGAACAGGGTATAGAGATACGTACTTTTATGCCGCGTTATGGCACTATAAATGAGAGGCGTAATCAATTGCATGAAGTTATAAGGTTGTCGGGGCAGAATATAGTTATTAATGATAATGACCACGCCTTGGTGGTGAAGGTAGCTTCTATACAATCCATTCGTATGCAAACTTATTTTATTGACAGTGATGAGTATTTTATTCGTAAGGAAATGTTGGTAGATCAGTCCGGCAAGGCATTTGCCGATAATGATGAAAGGGCTATATTTTATGCTAAGGGTGTAATAGAAACGGTGAAAAATTTAGGATGGAGTCCGGATGTAATACATTGTCATGGGTGGATATCCTGTTTGGTACCTTTGTTTGTAAAAACGGTATATGTGGATAATCCTTTGTTTGCTAATTCTAAAGTTGTATATTCGGTATATAATGATGTTTTTGATAAATCCATGAATCGTTCTATGGCTGCTAAGTTGAAGGCGTGTGGCGTACCGGCAAAGGATGCTGCTAATTACAAATCAGTTAACTACGAAGTTACCACCCGGTTGGCCATGCAGTATGCCGATGCAACGGTTATATCGCATCCCGATGTGGATGACCGATATCGTAAATATGCCACGGTGTTGAATAAGCCTACATTTGAGCACAAGCAGGAGCAATACGCTGATGACTATTTAGCTTTATACAATCAAATAATGGAACAATAAACTTCTAAAACAATTTTGTTTTGAAAAAAAATATTTGTAGGATAGGGGTGGGGTTGTTAATACTTCTATCCGTAGCGGTTTCCTGCAAAAAGGAAAATGGTCAGGTGGGCTTAAATATACAGCCTGAGGATGAATTGCTTAATACCATTTATTTTGATACGGCAACAGTGGTGGCATATTCTGCCATTCACGATGATAGTATTACTACTAATGGTGTGTCGGCTAATATGTTAGGGTATATGAATGATCCTATTTTCGGTTTGGTGCAAGCCGGTTTTTATGCGCAATGTCGTTTGGCTTCATTTGGGGCACAGTTTGGTGCGGGAGCCAAGGCGGATTCATTGGTGCTTACTTTGGTGTATAATAAGCCGTATGGTGATACTCTAAGTCCGTTTAGGGTAAGGGTATATGAATTGCAGGAGGATATGGTATATGGTAAAAAATACTATGCCGGCACCACGTTGTCGCACGGCAGTGAGAATTTGGTAGATGAAAGTCTGCTGTCATGGGTGTATCTTACGCCTAATGTAAAGGATACCGTGGAAGGAACGGTTATGATGCGTATTCCGCTTAAAGTTTCATTTGCCGACAGTAAGTTTATATCTAAGTCTAATAGTGCTGAATTTCAGTCAACTTCAGCCTTTCTTGATTATTTTAAAGGCTTGTATGTGGTGGCCGATTATTGTCAGGGTAACGGTAGCATAGCCTCGGTAGACCTTACAAATGATAACTCTTTGCTTACCTTATATTATCATAATAATGAAAGTACGGGTAAAACATATCGTATGGTTATAAGTGATTCATCGGTAAGAGTGGGTTATATTAATCACAACGGGTATCAGCAGGCTAATGCCGAGCTTGTATCTCAGTTACAAGGAAATATAACATCGGCAAAGGAGCGTTTGTTTGTGCAGACAGGTTTGGGAGTAAAAACCATAGTAACTTTTCCTTATATTAAGCAAATGTTTAAGGATAAAAAGGTGATTATACATCGTGCCGAATTGGTAGCTACGCGTATAGATGATTCCGATACCAATCGGTACGGCGTGCCGTCTTCGTTGTACCTTAATTATTATGACACGGTAAAGCAATATTTGGTATCGGTACCCGATTATGCTATAGGAACTACCTATTTTAATGCCGGGTACAATGCAGCTAAGGGTGAATATCGCTTACGTATTACCAAATATTTGCAATATTGGATAGAGGATGAAATTAACAGTAATGAACTTAATTTAATAATTACGGCTGCCGCCACGCATATGAGTCGTATAAGCATATATGGCACCCGGCCTTCCGTAGTGCCTTCCAAGCGATTGCGATTGGAGGTACATTATTCATTAATACAAGATAAAAAATAATACATCATGTGTGGAATAGTAGGTTATGTAGGTAATAAAGAGGCATTCCCTATACTCATGAAGGGACTGTATCGTATGGAGTATCGCGGATATGATAGTGCCGGCGTGGCATTGGTGCATGCTGACAAGGTAGAGGTTCATAAATGTTGCGGAAGGGTAAAGGATTTGGAGGATTTTTGTGTAGGTAAAGATGTACAGGGGACTTGTGGTATAGCTCACACCCGATGGGCTACTCATGGGGAACCCAGTAATCAAAATGCGCACCCGCATTTTTCTTCCGATAAGCGTATCGCTCTTATACATAACGGGATTATAGAGAACCATTTGGTATTGCGTAATGCTCTTATTAAGCAAGGGTATGAATTTAACAGTGATACCGATACCGAGGTACTTATACATCTTATAGAAGATATTAATAAAAATGAAAATACTGATTTGCCTGAGGCAGTCCGCCTGGCTCTTAGTCAGGTGCAAGGCACTTATGCCATTATAGTGGTGTCGTTAGATGATCCTAATACACTTATAGTGGCCCGTAAGGGTAGTCCGGTAATAATAGGTTTTGGTAAAGATGAATATTATGTAGCCTCTGACGGCTCAGCGTTGGTAGAATATACCAAAAGAGTGGTATATCTTAATGATGAGGAAATAGCCGTGCTTACGCCCGGCAATGACCTTATAATTAAAACGGTGAAGAATAAAAAGGTGTCCCACTACATACAGCAGTTGCAAATGAATCTGGATGAGTTGGAAAAGGGCGGATACGAGCATTTTATGCTTAAGGAAATATATGAGCAGCCCCGTTCCATAGCCGATAGTATGCGAGGCAGGCTGAATGTGGCAAAAGATGTGGTGTCATTGGGAGGTATAGTGGAATATGAAGACAGGTTGCTTTCGGCCCGCCGTATTATTATAGTGGCCTGTGGCACATCTTATCATGCCGGGCTTGTAGGCGAGCATTTGTTTGAAGATTTAATAAGGGTGCCTGTAGAAGTGGAGTATGCATCCGAATTCCGATACCGAAATCCTATTATATATGAAGATGATGTGGTGATAGCCATATCACAGTCGGGTGAAACAGCCGATACGCTGGCTGCTATAGAGTTGGCCAAAAAGAAAGGTGCTACCGTATTGGGTATATGCAATGTGGTAGGTTCTTCTATAGCGCGTGCTACTGATGCGGGATCATATACCCATGCCGGTCCTGAAATAGGGGTGGCTTCTACCAAGGCTTTTACCGCTCAGGTAACAGTGTTGGCATTAATGGCTTTATGCCTGGCTAAGCGTAAAGGTAAAATACCTCAAAAACGTTATAAAAAGCTGGTGGAAGAGCTGGAGGTAATACCCGGTAAGGTGGAAAGTATACTTAAGAATAATGAATTGGTAAAGCAAATAGCTTTTTATATGAAGGATTTTACCAATGCCTTGTATTTAGGTAGAAATTATAATTACCCGGTGGCTTTGGAAGGTGCCTTAAAGCTGAAAGAAATATCATACATACATGCCGAGGGGTATCCTGCTGCCGAAATGAAGCATGGCCCTATAGCCCTTATAGATGAAGATATGCCTGTGGTAGTAATAGCTACCAATAAGGGTACTTACGAAAAGGTACTCAGCAATATACAGGAGGTAAAAGCCCGCAAGGGTAAAATAATATCCATAGTTACTACCGGTGATGAAGATGTGAAGAAAATATCGGACTATGTAATAGAAATACCCGAAACTGAAGAAATGTATGTGCCTATATTGGCCAGCATACCATTGCAGCTATTAGCTTATCATGTGGCCGTAATGTGCGGAAGAGATGTGGATCGTCCCAGAAATTTGGCTAAATCGGTAACGGTAGAATAATATTAAAGTAAGAGTAATAAAAAATAAAAGCAATAGAAGATAATGAAAAAACAGGATTTATGGGTAATACTAATAGTTTTAGTAGTATTGGCTCCTTTTTTTGTGTTTAATAGTGTGTATCAAACATATATCAGTTGGAATGCATCCAATCCTTATTTGTTGGCATTTGTAAAGTTTGCCATATTGGGTACTTTTGGTGAAATGTTGGCTGCCCGTATTCGCACGGGATATTATTATAATGCTGAATTTGGGGTGTTTCCTAAAATGGTGGTGTGGGGTCTACTGGGTATGTGGATAGCTTTGGCTATGAAGATATTTTCCATAGGTGTACCCGCCGTAATGGAAAAATTATTTGAAACCGAAGGTTTGTCCATGGCTATGCAAGGAGAATTTTCCTTAATGAAACTGTCCGGAGCATTTTGTATAAGTGTAATTATGAATACCAGTTTTGCTCCCGTGTTTATGACCTTACATAAAATGTGTGATATGCACATAGCACAGTATCATGGAAAAGTAACCTGCCTTACCAAGCCCATACGTATGGCTGAGTTGCTCAGCTCTACCAATTGGTCAGCGCAGTGGAACTTTGTGTTCAAGAAGACTATTCCTTTATTTTGGATACCTGCACATACCATCACCTTTATATTGCCGGCATCGTTCCAGGTGTTGTTTGCTGCACTTTTGGGCGTAGCCTTGGGTCTTATATTGGCTATAGCTGCCAAAAAATAACCGAAGAATCATGTAATAAATAGAAGTGGAGTATCGGTCAATAGGCATACCTCCACTTTTTTTTACTTTATAAAGTGCAGTTTGAGTAAAAAATGGTACTTTTGCCAAAATATAAAGCAGAAAACAGAATGAATATGTACCATATAAAATGTATGACTATTGCGGTGGCAACAATGACGATGCTATGTGTGCTATCAGCGTGTGGCGGTAGTGCAGAAGGTGAGCTTACTGATCCTATAGCCACCTATTCTATTATAAAAGAGGATACCTCCGGTGGCATAGATATTATATCTCTATCAGGTAATAACCCTTTGAGGGTGAGAGCTGAAATAGAAAAGTACGCTATTCCGGAAGCTACCTATGAAGCGCAGCGTAGCGTATTATATGCTATGTTAGATACATTATATAATTATATGCATCACCCTATAGCCGATACCTGCGTGGCCGAGGATCGTAATGCAGTCATAGATTCGCTTAACTATATGGTGGTACATTATATGAAGCACATGTTGCAGGATAAAAAGAGTGTGGGTGCTCCTTTAAAGCATAAAATGCTTAAAACTGTTTTCACGGCTGACCGTGCATTGCGTATATATTCATGGAATGAAAATATAGGTTTAGATTATAATACCTATTTGAATGTATATCAATATGCAGACGCTAATCGCTTGTGGCATGCCTGCCTTAATGAATGTGAGTACAATGCCGCTACATGTGAAATTAAAAGCGGTATGCCGGTGTCGGTGTACAAAATGAGTGGAGCTAAGGATGGAGAACAGGTGTATTTGCTTAATGTAGAAGGTAATATGAGCAGTCAAGAGTATTATAAAGGTTCCCTTACCTTAAAGTTACAAAACGATAGCTTAATATTTGATTACAGTGGCTTTTCCGACAATACACCGGTGTACATGTATGAATATTTGCATGGCGAATCCGTAATGTGCAGTTATAATTACAAAATGCAGCAGCTGGTGTATAAAATAAAGAATGCTAATGGTGAAACCAATTCCATTATATACGATTATAATCATGATTACAATATATTTGAGCTGAAACAGGATTAATGAAGGATTATAAAAAAATAGGTAACATGTTATATCCTTACCGGTTCCGCTTGGCGGGAATATCGGTGGTATATGTGTTGGCGGCCTTTTTTTCGTTGTGCTCGGTAGCTATATTGGCTCCTTTGTTGTCATTAATATTTAACCAGGTTCAGGCCGGTATGGCTCCGCCTGAGTTGGTTTTTTCCTCCAATGCCTTATTGTTATATGCCCAATATTATTTGTCGGTAATAATAATGCATTATGGTAAAATGATTGCTTTGCTCACGCTGCTTGGCGTGGTATTTGTATCCTTTTTTTTGAGTAAGGCTTTGGCATACGCAGCTGTGTGTATACTTATACCTGTTCGTACGGCTATAGTTAAAGCATTCAGACAGAATGCTTATAAAAAAATGCTTTCTTTGCCGGTGTCGTATTTTTCCAAGCATAAAAAAGGAAATATTATATCGTTGGTTATTAATGATATACAGGAAGTGGATGCTTCCATTTTAGATTCTTTGCAGTCGTTGTTACGCTATCCGCTGGAAGTATTGATATATCTTACGGCTTTATTTATAATAAACTATCAGCTAAGTTTGTTAGTATTGGTGTTATTACCTATATCGGGTATGGTAATAAGCCGTATACAGCGTAGGCTCAAGTCAAAATCAAGGCAGGCCAAGGAATATCAGTCAGAAATGACTACCACTATAGAGGAAGGTATATATGCATTAAGGGTAATTAAAGCCTTTAATGGCATAGGTAAAATGAGTGAGTATTTTAAGTATATTAATCAAAAATACACTAAAGTATTCATTAAAATAGCCCGCAGAAGGGATATGTCGTCCCCGTTAGGGGAGTTTTTGGGCATGGTAATAGTAGTATGTATACTATTATATGGCAGCCGTCAGGTGTTGATGAAAAATAGTAGTTTCACAGCAGAATTATTTATTACATATATCATGCTGTTCATACAGGTAATTAATCCTATGAAGTCGTTGGCAGAGGCGGTGGCCAATATTAAAAAAGGTATGGCTTCTATTGACAGGCTTGACGGGCTGTTAGAGAGTGAAGATGCAGTAAAAGCTGCTGATAATGTAGTGAATATTATTGGTTTTCAAGATAAAATAGAATTTAAGGATGTTTGCTTTGCTTATCAGGAGGGCAAACCTGTAATAAGGCATTTGAATATGAGCATACGTAAAGGTGAAAAAACAGCCGTATGTGGTATGTCGGGTGCAGGAAAAACTACTTTGGCAGACCTTTTGTTGCGTATGTATGACATACAGTCGGGCGAAATATTGATAGATGGCGTAAATATTAATGCCATGAGTTTGGAGAGTTTGTTATCGTTATTTGGCATGGTGTCACAGGATAGTATATTGTTCAATGATACCATATATAATAATATTACCTTAGGATATAATGCTACCGGGCAGGAGGTGATGCAAGCTGCACATACGGCTAATGTGGATTGTTTTTTGCCACAAATGGAACAAGGTATATATACCAATGTGGGTGATAGAGGAGCCAAACTCTCGGGCGGGCAAAAGCAGCGTATCAGTATAGCCCGAGCCATATTGCGTAAGCCGCAAGTGCTTATATTAGATGAAGCTACTTCGGCGTTAGATGTGTATTCGGAGCGTATGGTGCAGCGTGCCATAGATAATATGTTACAGGGGCGTACCAGTATTATTATAGCGCACAGGCTGGCTACCATAGTATCGGCACAGCATATTATAGTATTAAATGAAGGAAGTGTGGCAGAGGAAGGTACTCATGCGGAGTTAATGGCACAAAATGGTATATATAAACGCATGGTAGATATGCAATCTTTTGTATAAAGGATGTTAATAAGCCGTAATTTTGTTGAAAACAATAGTAGCTGCTTGTTTGGAATAACATTGTAATAGTTTGATTATTAGTTTGTAATATTGTTCAAGAAAAGTGGTGGTAAAATATTTATTACTTATTGATAAAAAAAATGGTAAAATGCTCTTTATATAAAAAAAAATTCGTATCTTTGCGAATTGAAATCAGTCGTAAAGTATGGTTTCAAAAAATTCATTAGCAGTTAAAACATAATAATATGTCAGAAAATACAACAAACTCAAAAAAATTAACCTTAGCCATTAATCCCGGTGCAACATCTACTAAGGTTTCTGTTTATAATGGAGAAACAGAAGTGTTTACGGAGAATGTAAAGCACGCTATTGAGGATATTCAAAAGTTTAAAGAAGTAGCAGACCAATTTGATTATCGTAAGGATGCCATTATGGAAATACTTAAAAACCATGGTATTTCTAACGATGATTTGGCAATAGTAATAGGTCGTGGTGGTCTTACCCGTCCTTGTGAATCAGGTGTGTATCGTGTAAACGATATTATGAAACAGGAGTGTCATGAAGGTGTGCAAGGTAAGCACGCCTGTAATTTGGGTGCTTTAATAGCCGATAGGATTGCAGGAGAAGTAGGTTTGAAAAATGCTTATATAGCTGATCCCGGCATAGTGGATGAGCGTCCTGATTATGCTAAAATAACCGGTCATCCTGTATTTGATTTGGATCCTAAGCATGAAGGTGTAATATGGCATTGTTTGAACCAAAAAATGACAGCCAAAATATATGCCAGAGAAATGGGTAAACGCTATGAAGATATGAATTTGATTATAGCACATCTTGGTGGCGGCGTATCAGTAGGTATGCATGATCATGGCCGTGTAGTGGAAGTAAACAGGGCATTGTGCGGTTTGGGTGCTTTTTCACCTACCCGTGCCGGCTCTATTAATGCCAGCAAACTGATTGACGTATGTTTCAGTGGCGAATATACTAAAGATAAAGTAAAGAAAATGGTTACAGCCGAAGGTGGTTTTGTGGCTTATTTGGGTACCAATGACGCTTACGAAGTAGAGCAAAAGGCTTTGGCAGGTGATGCCAAGTGTCAATTACTGGTAAATGCATTTTGTTATCAGGTAGCATTGGAAATAAGTCGTTTGGCAGCCGTGGTGAACGGCAAAGTAGATGCCATACTCCTTACCGGTGGTATAGCTTACAGTAAGCCTTGGATGGCACAAATACAGGAAAAGGTAGAATGGATAGCTCCGGTAAAAGTGTACAAAGGTGAAAATGAAATGTTGGCTTTAGCCATGTGTGCCAATGAAGTTCTCAATGGAGCCGAACCCAAAGAATATAAATAGCGCTAAGTATAATTATACATGATAATATAACGAGTTCGGGTGTTTATCTCGAACTCTTTTTTAATAATGAGAACCATACTCATACTTATAAAGAAAGAATTTTTACAAATATTTCGCAATCCGGTATTATGGAAGCTGGTTACTTTTTTACCCATAGCCGAGTTGCTTATATTCCCTTTTGCTGCCGACATGGAAATAAAGCGGCTGAATGTAGCGGTAATAGACTATGATTGTAGTACGTTGTCACGTGATATGGAGCACACATTAAATGCTACCGGGTATTTTCGCACTATAAGCGGGGTACGGTCCATAGCGGAAGGTGATGTGGCCATGAAACGAAATAAGGCGGATATTATAATATCAATACCTCCTAATTTTCAAGAAGATATATATTGCGGACAAAAACCTATGTTGGGTATTACCGCCAATGCGGTAAACAGTATGAAAGCCGCCATAGGGGTGGCTTATTTGCAGCATTTTATGAATGATTATTTTTCCCGAACCATGCAGGGCGGGGCACGTATGCAGTCTGCCGGTTATGTGCAGGCTAATATATCGGTATCACGATGGTTCAATCATAAAATGGATTATAAAAACATATTCGTACCCGGTATATTGGCCGTGCTGGTAAGCATGATAGGAGCTATGCTCTCCACCTTGAATATAGTAAGGGAAAAGGAGTTGGGTACTATAGAGCAAATTAACCTTACCCCCATTACCAAAATGCAGTTTTTTATAGGTAAAATGTTGCCGTTTTGGGTAATAGGTATGCTGGAATTTCTTATAGGATTGGGAATTATGTTTTTTGTATTCGGCATACATATACAAGGTTCATTTTTTGCCTTGTTGCTTATGACTGCCATATTCCTGTTGGCTATGCTCGGCTTGGGGTTTATGGTGAGCATATTTGCCGAAAATCAGGTACAGTCCATGTTTGTAATGATATTCTTTTTTATAGTATTTATATTATTAAGCGGATTGTTTACCCCTATAGAAAGTATGCCACAATGGGCACAAATAATGAATTTGGTAAATCCCATAGCACATTTTATGGAAATATTGCGAAGCATTATACTTAAAGGCAGTTCATTGGTGGATTTGAGGTATTACCTGTTGGGTATGTCTGCTTTTGCCGTAGTGTCAAATGCCATTACTATAGTATGCTATAAGAATAGGGCTGATTAGTGGTAAAAATTTTAACAGAAAATAAATATATTATATAAAAAATATACATATGATAGCTTATATTACAGGAGCAACCAGCGGATTTGGTAAAGCTATTGCTCAAAAATTAGCACAAATGGGTTATAACATGGTTATAACCGGAAGAAGAAAAGAACGTTTGGACATTTTGGCCAAAGAACTTACCGATAAGTATAAGGTGAAGGTATTGGTATCATGCTATGATGTACGTGATAATGCTGCCGTGGAGCAGGCCATTACCTCTTTACCTCAGGAATGGAAAAATATAGATGTATTGGTAAACAATGCCGGTTTAGCCGTGGGCGCCGTAGGAATTCAAAATGGAGAACTTGATGATTGGAATCGTATGATAGATACCAATGTAAAGGGTTTATTGTATGTGAGTCATTACATTGCTCCTTTGATGATAGCACGCAATAGTGGTCATATTATCAATTTAGGTTCGGTAGCCGGTAAGGAAGTGTATCCTAATGGTAATGTGTATTGTGCTACCAAGCATGCCGTAGATGCCATAAGCAAGGCTATGAGAGTGGATATGTTGCCTTACGGCATTAAGGTGAGTCAAATATGCCCCGGCGCTGCCGAAACAGAGTTTTCACTGGTACGCTATAAGGGAGACAGGGATGCTGCCGATAAAGTGTACAAGGGTTATCAGCCTTTGGTAGCTGAAGATATAGCTGATGTGGTAGGTTATTTGGTGTCACTTCCTAAGCATGTGTGTATTAATGATTTGGTTATTACCTGCCTGTCGCAAGCCAATACTACCAATTTTTATAGGAAATAGTATTATAGGAGAGTTAATATAAGAATAGGAGGCACGTAAACGGAGCCTCCTATTCTTTTTGATATGAAGGCGATAGTGTATGCGTAGAAGATACGCTTATACATTGGCTACATAGTGTAAGCGGTATATACCCGCCACACGTTATAGCAGCTCTCCTCCAAGGAACATGCTATAAATAATCATGAATGTATGGTAATATTCATAAGAATAAGTTTGTATGTGCAAAGGTGAAATTAAAATCTGTTATATCAAGCCTATTTCGTGTATTTTTTTTTGTCAGAGACAAAAAAAAACAGTTGTAAGCCTCATGTGATAATAAAAAATAGTACTTTTGTATTTTGTGTATTACCTGTAAAAATGGTAAGTAGTAAGGTATCAAATTTTAAAACAAACAATTATGACACTATCACATCATGCCGCAGGCAGAGGCATTACCGATGAGTATCTGCTGCAGTATATATGGAAAATAAGGGCTTTGGCCCACATTAGTTATATTGCTTCCACAGGGGAAAATGTGAGTATAATAGCTCCCGGAGATGAAAACATACATAGCGGACCTGATTTTATTAATGCCAAAATACAAATAGGGCATACTATATGGGCAGGTTGTGTGGAAATACACATACGTGCTTCTGATTGGAATCGCCACGGACATCAACATGATGCATCGTATGATAATGTGGTGCTTCATGTGGTATATGATAATGATATGCAGGTGTATAATAGTAAAGGGCAGGTAGTGCCTACTATAGCGTGGAAGCCGGTATTGAACGAGCAGCAGTATGAGCAATATGCGTATTACAAACAAAATGCGGAGGAAATAATATGTCTGCAAAGTGCTCACAGGGTGGAGCCATTGCAATTATATTCATGGATGGACATGCTGTTGGTGGAGCGGTTGGAAAACCGTATGGTAGATATAGAGCAGCAGCTAAAGCTGCAAAATGCACGCCATGAAGAGGTGTTCTATCACATGATAGCCAAAGCCTTTGGCTTTAAAATAAATGCTTTGCCCATGCTGATAACAGCACAGTCCTTGCCATTGCTGTATTTGGCCAGGCAGAAGAATCAATTGCTACACATAGAGGCTTTGTTATATGGCCAGGCCGGTATGCTGCAAGGCACTTTTGCGGATGAATATCCGCGGCAGTTACAGCAGGAGTACGCTATTCTGCAACGTAAATATGGTCTTAAGTCTATGTGCTCTTCCTCAATGTGGAAGTATGCCAAAATGTACCCCGGCGGGTTCCCCACTATAAGGCTGTCACAGCTGGCGGCATTAATATACCATTCCTCCTCATTGTTGTCTAAGGCATTGGAAGCCGATAGCGTGCGTGTTTTGGCCCACATGTTCACCGTGTCGGCTTCTTCGTATTGGAATACACATTACCGTTTTGATGTGCCTACCCGGTCTGCCTCGGTAAAACGTATGGGTAGTCAGGCCGTATATTCTATTATTATTAATACCGTACTTCCTTATATGTATGCCTATGCTGTGTGGTATGAGCAGGTAGAATTAAAGCACAGAGTGGTACATTTTTACGAAAATTTGCCTATAGAGCAGAATATCATAGTTCGTAAGTACAAGCATTTGGAACCTATGATACATAACGCTTTACATTCGCAGGCATTAATAGAAATGTATGAGCATTATTGCACCAAAAAACAATGCAATAAATGTGCTATTGGCCTGTATTTACTCAAGGTGTAAAAAATATATATGAAAAAATGTATAACATGTACAAAATAAGTACAAATATGTAATTGTTTTTTTTAGTTTATGGCAGGTCTTTAGGTTTGCTGAAGTTGGTATCCTGTATGAATTGATAGTCCGTAAGGGTAAGCAGAAAAGCTTTTAGCTGTCGTTTTTCCTTGGGGGTGAGGTGTACGCCTCCGTTTTGTATTTGGTGCATGAGCGGATGTACGTAAGGTGAGGCGTGCAAGCCTTCGCTGTAAAAGTCTATTACCTCGTCAAGGGTGCTATATCTTCCGTCGTGCATGTAAGGAGCGGTAATAGATACATTCCTTAATGAGGGTGCGCGATAACTTCCTTTGTCTTTTTCCAGGCCGGTAACGGCATAGCGGTCTATAGGGTCGGTACACAGGCTGTCCAGGCCGTTATTATAGTATTGGTTGGTAGTCATGAGCATGTTGCCGTTGCTGCCGTGGCAATGAAAGCAGTCGGCACCTTCTTCGGTGGTGAATAATACCCAGCCTGCCAGTTCATCGGCCGATAGCATGGTTTCACCTCGCATATATTGGTCAAATACCGAATTGTGTGATATGAGGGTGCGTACAAATTGGGCTATGGCCTTGGCTATGCGGCTCATGGTGATGTCTTCGCTACCAAAGGCTGCTTTGAACATGGGCGGGTATATGCTTATGCTCTTTAGTGTGTTTATACATCGTTCAGGTGTGGTATAGAGTTCGTTTTCGGCCATAATGCTCATTACCACTATGTCTTCTATATTACGGGCATGAGTATTGGTATTGTGCGGATATATGGCCCCATTCCAATTGTAGCCGTTGGAGTTGAATACTACATTGCATAAAGGAAGCATGTTGTGGTGGGTGGGGTGCCCGTTGATTCCGCGAGGTATGCCACCGGGAAATTTGGCATTTTGTGTACCACACACAAAGGCATTACTTTGCACATGGCAGGTAGCACAACTCATAAGGGAATCGGCACAGGTGCCTGTGTAGCCTCTAAGGCGGCCGTCATAGAACAGGTATCGCCCCAAGCGTATTCCCTCTACCGTGAGCGGATTGTCCTGAGGTATGTTCAATTCGGTAGGAAACATGGCCGGTATGCTCAACTCGTAAGCCGTGGCCTTAAAAGCCTCTTCCGGCTTAGGGCCATGGCAGGCACAGCATAACACCACCATTCCTGTAAAAAGAGCAACCCGGTACTTCATATTATGAATTATTTACGCACGTAGTGCGGCAGGTCAAACGGAATTACAAATGAGTATTCTATCAGCCCCATTATTTCACCCTGCTCATTCCGCCATGGCGTTTGGTATATTATTTTCTTCTTGCCTTGCTTTTCTATGGTGTAAGCATTGGTTTGGCCGGTGGCCAAAAGCATGCGTATTTTCTCCTGAGAGTGAGGATTATGACAGGCAAACATGTTCTTGCCTGTCATATCACCAAAAGTGGCTATGGACTTACTATTCATATATATAATGTTTCCCTCTCTGTCACATACGGTAATACTTCCTTCTGCATGTTTAAAATAATCTTCCATATTTCAATTATATTATGTGTATATGCTATAAATAATAATATGCAAATATAACATTTTATTGTGGAAAAAGTGTGTGAAAAAAGTAAAAAATATCAATATTAAAGTGGTAATTTCGCATATTATAATAATGTAAAATATATAAACAAACATATCATGATAATTTTAGAAAAACCCTTTGTTTCAAATACACTTATACGCACAGCTATAGAACACAAATTACCGGTGCTGCGTAATGCCATGAGTGAGAGTTTGGTACAGCAAGGTTACGCCTTAAACCTATATACCTCTGAAGCCTTTATACAGGAATATAACAGGCGGCACAGATTGTATACTATGTCAGAAAATGCTTTGGGATGGGTAGTGGAAAAATTGCCCGATGCTGCTTTGCTTCAAAAAATAGAACTGCTGAAAAATAAGGCTACCTTTCGTCGCATTTGCAGTAATATGTACCCTCATTTCTTCTTTTGTGAAACAGCTATAGATAAAATGCATGAAATAGACGCTACCCAATTACAATATCCCTTGGTGCTTAAGCCATCGGTGGGTTTTTTGAGCGCAGGAGTGTATGTGGTTCATAATGTCACACAGTGGGCCAATGCCGTGCATGAAATACAACATTCCTTCCGTAAGGTAGGTGAGCAGTTTCCCGAATATGTGGTGGGTACCCACATGTATTTAATAGAAGAATATATTAAAGGTGAAGAATATGCCGTGGATGCCTATTTTGATGCCGAAGGACATCCCGTAATATTGAATATATTCCATCACCGATTTGCCTCGGAATCGGATACAAGTGATCGTTTGTATTGTTCTTCTAAGGCCCTGTATGATACGTATGAAGAGCCGTTTACCCGCTTTTTGGTGCAGACCAATAGGGTGCTGCAGTTGAAAAATTTCCCTATGCATATAGAATTCCGTTACGACGGTAATATGGCTATACCCATAGAAATTAACCCCCTGCGATTTGCCGGCTTTTGCCTTAATGAATTGCAAACACACATAAGCGGTATTCACCCTATATTAGCGTATTTGAATGATATACATATTACCCGTGAGCAAATGTGGCAGGGTAAGGAGCATGATATCTATAGTTTTTTGGTGCTGGAACGTCCTGCTGATGTACCGGGTAGTATGGAATTTGATAAGGCTAAGTTCTGTGCGGACTTTATGCATGTGCTGGAACTTAGACCGGTAGAAGCCAAAGTGGGTGTAGCCGCTACGGCATTTATTCGTACCGATAAGGCACATGAATATGAATTTGACAAAGTGCTTCACTTGGATATGCATGATTATATGACAGAAAAATAACAGCATCTATCACATTTTTTTTTGCTTTGGCTTGCTATTTGTTTAATAATTAATGTTATCTTTGCAAAATAATAATAGAATTAAAAAAATAAAACCTCCCGATATGAAAAGAATATTGTTGATAATCAGTTGTGTAATATGTGCTAATATGGCTATAGCTGCACATATATGTATTAAAGGTACCATAGAAAATGCTTCCGCTAATGACAGCGTGGCACTTATTAACCCCTTTTTACAGCGAAACGGCGTAATGGAAGTGGCTCATGTGAGTAAAAAAGGAACTTACCAGTTCTATTATGAACCTCAGGAAATAGGATTTTATTATTTATCCGCATCTACCGGTAAAAATATACTCGTAGTATTGAGGCCTAATACTACACTTACCCTTGACTTTGATGCCACTACAGGGGTGATTACCAAGAGTGAAAATTCCCCCGAAAACGAACTGCTGCGGCAGTACCAAATGCTGGCAGTACAAGCCGAACAGCAAATGCAAGGGCTTAAAACCAATACCGACCCTAATGTTACTGCCGAAAGCATAGAAGTGAACCTTATGGTGCAGCGTCAGCGTTTGTGTATGGAAAATATAGGAAACTATGCTACCGGTGTGTTGGTGGATTATATGAACCCCGAAACCAACGGGGCTGTTGTAGACTCCATGATGGAAGGGCTCATTAAGGCTTATCCTGATAACGGCTACGTGAAAGCCCGTTATGCTCAGTGGATGAGTGTAAAGCAAGCCGCCATAGGTCAGCCGGCTCCTGAAATAGCCCTGCAAGATACCAATGGTAACCTGTTCCGCCTGTCTTCATTAAAAGGTCATGTGGTAATAGTGGATTTTTGGGCTTCATGGTGTGGCCCCTGCCGTAGGGAAAATCCTAATATGGTACGTATATATAATACTTATAAGGAGCAGGGATTGGAAATATTAGGCGTATCATTGGACCGTGCACATGCCCAATGGACTGCCGCTATTAATGCCGACGGACTTACATGGCATCATGTAAGTGATTTGAAATATTGGGACTGCGTGGCAGCTAAGGATTATGGCGTAAAAAGCATACCTCACACCGTGGTAATAGACCGTAACGGTAACATAGTAGCTAAGGGGCTGCGAGGCCGGGATTTGGAAAATAAGGTGAAAGAGGTGCTCCTGCAAAAATAATGATATACGATTTAAACGGCACCCCATCAGAAGCCTTTCCCGATATTACCCACATGGACATAGAACCCGATGGCATTATAGCCATAGGTGGTGATCTGAGTCCTCAACGTATATTGGCCGCCTATAGTCAGGGTGTGTTTCCTATGCCCTATATAGATGAGAAAGGTGAGTCCCTGTTAGAATGGTGGACATTTCCGGAGCGACTGATTATATATCCCCATCAGGTAAAATTCTCCAAAAGTTGGTTGCAACGTGTACGTAAACACGACTATGAGGTAAAAATGGATACCAATTTTGCAGGAGTAATATCCGCCTGCAAAAATGTATCCCGTCAAGGCGGGTGGATAACCCATGATATAGAAGAGGCATTTGTGCGTATGCATCAATTGGGCTATGCCCATAGCGTGGAAGTATATACACATAATGAATTGGTGGGCGGCTTGTATGGTATGTGCTTGGGTAATATGTTTGTGGGTGATTCCATGTTCCACACTCAAAGTGATATGTCTAAAATAGCTTTCTATTATTTGGTGCAGCTGGTAAAGGTACTACACATGGATTTTATAGACTGCCAGCAGGTATCACCTCATTTTCTCCAATGGGGCGGTACCATCATTTCCCGTGAGGACTTCTATCCTATATTACGTCATTCTTTGTGTTCCCCTACCCTCACCGGCGACTGGACAGGTGTAATGGATAAGGTAGCTAATGATATAAAAATAAATGGAAAATAGTATGTTATTATAAAAATATACTAAAAAAGCGGATAAAAGTAAATTTTATCCGCTTTTTTGATGTTCTTTTTTGATCGTTTATCGGCTTATTATCATACGTAGTGAGTATGAGCCGTTTTCGGTAAGGAGTTTTATAATATATACTCCGGCCGATAAGTCATTGAAGTGTATTTTTATGCTATTTTCACTTCTTGCGGGTGCAGGTACGCTTATGTGTTGGCCTGTAATATCATATACCTGTATTTGCGTATTCATGGTGTTGAATGGGCAACTTATAACAGCCTCTCCTTGTGATGGATTAGGGTAGAGTAATATACGCCCGTTATAGTCGGTTGTATTTATGTCTTCATATATGTCCGCATAGGTTTCGGCCGTATCCGATACGCATCCGTATTCATTGCTTACCGTGAGCTCATACCATCCGGACTGTGATACGGTGTAGTTTTGGAGCGTAGCTCCTGCTATAATACTATGTTCATAGTACCATTGATTGCCGCTTGCGGCACTGGAGGTGAGTACATTATTATGGGCCGTAATTACCGGCGTAGCGGGCGTAGCATATATAAGGTGTACGCTGTCACTCCATACGCTGGAGTATCCTATATTATTGGTAACCTTTACGGTATAGTATCCGCTGTCGGATACGGTTATGTGTGGGGTAGTGTGTCCGCTGCTCCATGTATATGCGGCATATCCGTCGGGAGCGGTAAGCGTAACAGAATCACCTTCACACATATATATATCACCTGCAGGTAATATAGAAGGTTTAAGCGGTATAAACTCTATGGTGTCAATGTTTACGGTATCCATGCCTGATGTGCAGCCGTGAGCATTCCTCACGGTAAGCCCATATATGCCTGGCCGGCTCACGGTGTAGGTGGTATCGGTGGCGTCACTGATAATGTTCCCATTATAATACCATTGATTACCTGTGGTATAATCAGATGAAAGCGTGAATCCGTTTCTACTTATTGTAGGGGTTGCGGGTATGGTATCAATGCTCACGTTCATGGTATCACTCCACGGACCTATGTAGTCATCGGTGGATGTGAGCTTTACGGCATAGCCGCCGGCATTGCATACGTATATGCATTGAGTGGTATCACCTGTGGTCCATATATAATGTTTATATCCGGCAGGGGCAGCCACAAGTAAAGTATCACCTTGACATATAGTGGTATCACTATATTTTACCTTAGGAGGTATGTGGCTGAGTATGTATTGTATGCCGGCCAAGGCGTTTACCTTGCCTGCTCCCCACAGATCGGCACGGGTATAAAAGGCATCTTGTATAGAGGTGGCTTGTATTATGGCTTTAGCTTGTGCTACCGACAGTTGCGGGTATGCCTGAAGCCATAGAGCCATAATGCCTGTCATAGAGGGAGCCGCCATGGAAGTGCCTTGCATTACGGCATAATAGTAGGTTCTGTTATGACTTATTACATCGGCTACGGTGTATGATGAGTTGGCATCGTAGGTTGGATGGTATGAGTTTACCGATGAAGCCAGTGTTTGGCCGGGAGCTGCTACATCCGGTTTGTGTCTTCCGTCTGCGGTGGGTCCATGGCTGGAAAATGGGGCTATGTCATTAAGGGTAGCAGTGGGATAGTAGTAACTTTTTTGGTTGAGTGCAGTCCATTGGCGGCGGCTGGTATAGGCACCCACCGATATCATGCTTTTGCCGGTACCGCCACATTCTCCGCAGGTATAGTCGGTATTGCCATCTGTGTACCCGTTTATATTATGACGGGTAAATATGCCGCTATTAAACCATGCGTGTACGGGAGCGTTATTACGTGAGGTAATTTGTATATAAGTCAAATTTACCGTATCGTCCTGTTTGTTGTTGTTTACATATAGGAGAACTCTGGGCTTATTGTTAAGCGGAAATATGTCGGTGGCTATGCTCATTTTTAAGGTGTCGGGTGTTGAGGCATCGTTGTCTGTCAATGCAAATGTGAAGCCGGTGTTTTGACGGGGGTCTATGCTAATGGTGGAATCAATAACGGTATGCGTACGGGAGTTGTAAATACCTAATGTTACGCTGTATTGGGCATTAGTGTCCCCCCATATGTCTATGTAGCCGCTGCCATTGTTTCCGGTGTTATTAAAGTAAAGAAATGAGCGTATGGTAGAGGCTGTGTTTACATTCAGGTGGAGGCTGTCGCCACCTTCATTGCCGGCGGAACCTACCAATATCACACCTTGCGGCATGGAATCATGTAGCAGGGCACTGCAGTAGGTGTCAAAGGCGGAGCATCCGTCGTGCGGACCCACATGTGAGCCCAAGCTCATGTTAATAACGCAGGGCTTGCCTACCGAACGTGCATAATTGGCTATGTAGCATATACCGTCATATATGCCTGCCGTGCTCATGTCGGTAGCTACCATTACTATGTCGCTTAAGGGAGCCATGCCTTTATAGGGAGTGCTGTCACGGTATCCGCCTCCGGCGGCTATGCCGGCTACATGGCTGCCGTGCGATTGATTATTATGACTATATAGTGCACGGTACATCGCTATGGAGTCAGTGAGCTCACTGCCGTAGTTAAAGCCTGCGGGGTGAGTTCCGTATTCGTCATCCTGATTCCATACCCGTTTAATGCGTAAATAGGAGCCCGTGGGGTCTAAAAACTGAGGATGGGTATAGTCAAAGCCTATGTCTATTATGCCTACTATCACATCTTCACCATTGTATGCCTGTGGTAGCGAGTAGCCGCTTTGTACCATGTCGGCCATGGTTTTATAGCGTGCACTATCCATCAAGGGCTTTACCGGTTCACCTATTTCTATATAGTCTACCTGTTCGCACAAGGCCAAATGCTTTATTTCCGTAATGGGTAGGGTAACCGTAAGGTAAGGGCCTACGCATGTATTAATGTGTACATGGTATTGTTGCAATACATCTGCATCATTGGCCGAATGAAGTATAAGAAATGCATTGGCATACCATATTCCGTCACGTTGTTTTAAAAGGTATGCCTGCTCACTTTGTCGGTGAGTATTGCAGGTATGGTGCTCCATGTCGGCAAGCATCATGGCCGTGTATGGGGATATTTTATTGTGAGCATTTTGTGCCATGGTTATGGTACATAGCAGGCAAATAAAGGCTATAAATGTGTTTTTCATATAATAATAATGTTATTAGTTTACTTTTATGGCTGCATTATCAGGTAAGGGCGTGGAAGTATTAGGTCTGGCAGGTATGCTTATGTCTATGTATTGTATGGCATTACATTTAAGCAGGTCAGGAATAATGTGTATGGATATGTTTACTGTGTATAAAGTGTCGTGTACGGAGTGTATATTTCCTTTATTGCCTATAACGGACGATAAGTCAGTTCCTTTATAGGTAATAACGTTTCCGCGCACGTAGAAGGTATTATCTGTTTTTTTTAGCCCGTACAGGTCTATAATATTGGCAGAGGGAATGTATGTGTTCCATGTGCTATGCTGTGCCTGCATATCCTGTTCTATATCCTGTAGCAGCATTAGGGTAGTGGCTGACAGTGTAGGCTGAGTGGCTGTGTATGCTTGTGCGGCAGGCTTTACACCGGAGCAGCCTATGTGTAGTGTCGCAAGTATTAATAGTATGAGTGAATATATGATTCTAAATACAGGTTTCATATTGCAAAAGTAGCAAAAAAAAGCATAGCGTATAGTGATTAACGAAAAAAAAGCTTGCCTGAATAAGGCAAGCTTTATCGGATATGAATAGTGTAAGCTATTTTCTGGGACCATATTTAATGGCGGCCTGAGCTGCAGCCAAACGTGCTATAGGAACACGGAAAGGAGAGCATGATACGTAATTCAGGCCGGCCTGATAGAAGAATGCTACCGAATTGGGGTCGCCACCGTGTTCACCGCATATACCGCATTTAAGGTTGTTACGGGTGTTGCGACCGCGGTTTACGCCTATTTTTACCAATTCACCTACGCATTCCTGGTCAAATGTATTGAACGGGTCAGCAGGAATAATCTTTTGGTCTATATAGCTATGTACTATAGCGTTCACGTCGTCACGTGAAAAACCGAAAGTCATTTGGGTAAGGTCGTTAGTACCAAAGGAGAAGAATTCGGCTACTTCGGCTATTTGGTTAGCTACCAATGCAGCACGAGGTATTTCTATCATGGTACCGAACATGTATTTATATTGTACACCATATTTTGCTTCCACTTCAGCGTGTACTCTATCGGCTATAGCCTTTTGGTGCTTAAGTTCCAATGCGTTAATAGTGAGAGGAACCATTATTTCCAAATGAGGATCATAACCTTCTTTCAGTAATTCGGCAGTAGCGCTGAACAAGGCACGGAATTGGGTTTCGGTAATTTCGGGATACACTATACCCAAACGAACACCGCGTAAGCCCATCATAGGATTCACTTCGTGAAGAGCATCAATACGCTTTTTAATTTCTTCATAGGTGAGTCCGCGTTCTTTGGCCACTTCACGTTGTTTGTCTTCTGTTTGAGGAACAAATTCATGCAATGGAGGGTCCATCAAACGGAATGTGAGCGGCTTGCCATTCATTACTTTGAGGGTGCCTTTGGCTGCTTCCTTAATGTATGGCTCCAATTCGTTAAGAGCTGCAACACGATTGGCTGTGTTGTCTGATAATATCATATTACGGAGCTTCTCCAAGGGCTTTTCACTGTTTTTGCCGTAGAACATGTGTTCTATACGGAATAGTCCTATACCTTCAGCACCAAAGTTAATGGCGTTTTGAGCATCTTCAGGAGTATCGGCATTGGTGCGTACACCCATGTCGCGGTATTTGTCCACTATGGACATTAATTGTTTGAACAACGGATTTTCAGAAGCATCTATCATTTTTACTTCTTCACCATATATCCAACCTTTGCTACCATTTAAGCTTATGGTATCCCCTTCTTTAAAAGTGCGACCGGCTATGGTAACGGTACGGTTTTCCATGTTGATGTGAACTTCTTCGCAACCCACTATGCAGCATTTGCCCCAACCGCGGGCTACCAAAGCAGCGTGTGAAGTCATACCGCCGCGGGCGGTAAGAATACCGTTAGCCGAACGCATACCTTCTACGTCTTCAGGGTTGGTTTCTTCACGAACCAATATGTTCTTTATTTTTTTGGAAGTGTATTCCTTGCTGGTTTCACTGTCAAGTACTATTTTACCTATAGCACCACCGGGGCCTGCCGGCAAACCTTTAGCTATTACCGAGTGCTTCTTTTCATCTGCTGCATCTAATATGGGGTGGAGTAACTCATCCAATTGTGCAGGTGATATTCGCATTACCACTTCCTTGTCATCTATAAGACCTTCTTTTAGCATATCCAATGCCATGGTCATGGCAGCAACACCGGTGCGTTTACCTACACGGCATTGAAGCATGTAGAGTTTGCCTTCCTGAATGGTAAATTCTATGTCTAACATATCATGATAGTTGGCCTCTAATATGTTACGTACGTCACATAATTCTTTATAGGTGGCAGGCATGAGCTCCTGCATGGAGTGCATGTGTTTGTTTTGCTCGTTTTTAGTGTCATCGTTCAAGGGATTAGGGGTGCGAATACCGGCTACCACATCTTCTCCTTGTGCATTAATAAGCCATTCACCATAAAATTGATTATCACCGGTGGCAGGGTTACGTGTAAAGGCAACGCCGGTAGCGGAATTGTCCCCCATGTTGCCAAATACCATGGCCTGTACGTTTACTGCAGTACCCCAATCATCAGGTATGCCTTCTATTCTACGATAAGCAATGGCTTTTTTGCCATCCCAACTTTTGAATACGGCTTTAATACCGCCTATTAACTGCTCTTTTGCATCATCGGGGAATTCCGTGCCTAATACTTCTTTTATTTTCTTTTTGAAAGCATTGGCTAATTCCAATAACTCCTCTGCTGATATTTCGGTATCGGTTTTGTAACCTTTGGCAGCTTTAAATTCATCCAGCATGTCATCTAACTGTTTACGTATGCCTTTGCCGTCAGCAGGTTCTATACCTTCGGCTTTTTCCATTACTACATCAGCATACATCATGATTAAACGGCGATAGGAATCATACACAAAACGGGGATTATTGGTCTTTTTAATCAATCCCGGAATGGTTTTGGAACTTAAACCTATGTTTAATACGGTGTCCATCATACCCGGCATAGAACTGCGAGCACCTGAACGACACGATATTAATAAAGGATTTTCACTGTCATCATATTTCAATCCCATTATGTTTTCTACATTTTTCATGCCTTCCCATACCTGATCCATTAATTCGGCAGGCAGCCGGCAGTTATTAGCATAATAGGCTGTACAACATTCGGTGGTGATGGTTAAACCTGCAGGTACAGGTAAACCCAAATGACACATCTCAGCCAAATTGGCTCCTTTACCACCTAACAAATTTTTCATTTCTGCGCGTCCTTCTGCGGTTTTTCCGCCAAAAGTGTAAACGTATTTAATGCTCATATTCAATATATTATGTTTTTTGTTTATTGCGTTTAATAAAAATGCAAAGATAACATATTTTTTACTATTATATATGTTGCCTTTTATTAATTTATTGTTAAGTCGGTTAGTGTAGGCTTTACACTGCGTGTGAAAAAATAATAATAATCAAAAATAATGCCAAACATATCTGTAAGATATGGTAACATAATAAGCGGTGCCGAGAGTGAATAAAAATGTTTTTTTTAGGGGAAAAGTCGGCAAGTTCGTGATCAAAAGGTGCAAGTATAAGAGTTGCCTGTACGCTCGGGTGAAAAATGTATGGGCATATAAAGCGGCAGGCATGGCTTGGTGGGGGGGCATTTCGGGTGTGCACACAGGCGGAGCAGGGTATGTCGGATGCTTTTTATAGCGGGAGTGGTAAAAGTGTGTATTTACATTATATATTATAGTACAATATCAGGTTTTGCTGATTTTTTTATAAAAGCATCAAAATAGTGTCAAAGGCAACCCTGTTAGGGTGAAATTGAATTTGTCGGTTCCGATAAAATAATACCTTTTTTTATGAAAAAAAAGGTATTTAACCGATATATTGCATGAGCAGATATAAAAAGATTGTGTGTGTAAGTGGCTGTATAATAGTGTTTGTGCTTTTGCGTTGAAAAAAATAAAAAAAAGTACACAATTGTATAGTAAAAAATAAAGTACTGAATATTAGCTTTTTTTTTAGAAAAATATGTACTTTTTTTGTTATATCGGTTTTTGTATACTTTTTTTTATTACTTTTGCTTATATAAATATTAACAAAAAATATATTATGACACGTAACTCATACGAATTTAGTATTACCGAGCACTACAAGCAGAAAGTAGATGCTGATTTTTTTTGTGATAGTAATGTAAGAGCAGTTCCATTGCCTAAAAAGGAATTTGAAACATTAGCCGAGGATACATTGATATATTGTCTGCAAGGTAAAATGAAATTGTGGGCATATGGTAAGGAAGTTAATGTGAAGAAGGGTGATTTTTTGTATCTCGCGTATGAAGAACCTATAAAATTTGTGTCCAGCAGTGTGGATTTTCGTTGTAATTATATTCAAATATCCCGTAAAATGGCACATGAAGTTACTTCCCGTTTTCCATTGGAATTCCGTACTTATTTTGTAAATAATCCCGTGTTGAAAACTTCTGAAGAAGCCGGTGATATGATACAGGCATATATGGACGGCATATACATTCGTTTTAATAATTCCATAGGTGCAAATTATAAAAAGGCTGTATTGTTAAATATGTTAACCGCCTTAGCTATGGATGTATTTTCTTTAGTAGAATTAGACACCGTGAATTTGGCTCCTATGAAACAAACCAGAGAAGGAATATTAAAATCATTAAAGAAGGAACTTACCGAGGAGAATGTGCGCACTAATCGTAAGGTAATACATTATGCCCGTAAGTTAGCCATGTCTCCCGGTTATTTAAATAAAATAGTACAGGAAGAGTTACACACCAGTGTTAAAACCATATTAGACGACATGGTAGTGTCCTATATTAAGGAGGAGGTGCGTAGAGGAGATGTTACCATTAAAGGCTTGGCCATTAAGTATGGTTTTTCATCCACTGCACATTTAAGCTCATTCTTTAAAAAAATGGTAGGAGTAACTCCATTGGAATATTATCATAGTTTCCATAACGCTACTGAAGACGAGTTGGCAAAGGAGCGTCAGAAGGTACGTGAAAATATGAAGAAGGAAGTAAAACGTAAAGTAGGTCGTCCTTCTAAAGAGCATGTTACCATAGCCCAAGAGGCGGCTATTAGTGATGTGAAGAAAAAACGTAAAGTAGGTCGTCCCCGTAAAAAAAATAAGTAGGCAAAGTTAAGCTGGCACTATTTTTGTGATAGGGGAGTAGATTTGAAAAAATTTTTTTTAAAATAATTAATATTAAACAAAAAGTAAAAATGAAAAAAGTAATTTTAACATTAAGTTGCGCCATGTTTTTAGCCGGCGTATGTTTTTCATGCGGTAATAAAGAAGCCGAAGAAGTATTGGAAGAAGAAGCAGTAGAAGAAGTAGTGGAAGAAGCTGAAGCTGTAGTAGAAGAAGCTGTAGCCGTAGAAGAAGATGCTCCCGCTGTAAACAAAGAAGAAATTCTTTCTAAAGCTCGTCAGGCCGGTCAGGCTAAATGTAACTGCTATCAAAAAGATGCAGCTCACGTAGAAGCTTGTATTAAAGCTATTTTGGAACAATCATACGCAGCTTATAAAGAGGACGTAGATTTCCAAAAGGAAATGAAAGCCGAATATGACAAATGTATTAAAGAAAAAGCAAGTGCTGCTGCAAAAGAAGTTGCTAACGAAGGTGCCAAAGCTGCTGCAAGTGCTATTTCCAAAAAATTAGGCGGAAACCAATAGTTTTTAATTATTCATAATAATAAAAAAGGTGTCTTTTTAAAGACACCTTTTTTTGTTTTGTATGAACTATGGTAACAGTTCTATTAGCCGTTAAGGGCTTCTGCACCGCTAACAATTTCAATAATTTCATTCGTAATGGCAGCCTGACGTAACTTATTGTAGGTGAGGTTGAGTTGTTTAATAAGTTCGGTAGCATTTTCGGTGGCTTTATGCATGGCAGTCATGCGGGCGCCATGTTCCGATGCTACAGAGTCAAGCAGGCATTTGAATAGTTGTACTTTCATTACCTTAGGAATAAGGGCATCATATAGTTCGGCTTTATTGGGGTCGAATATATAATCCACTTTGGCTTTGTTATTGGAGGCCTTAGAAGCCGGACGTATAGGTAAATATTGTTCGTCAGTTAATATTTGTGTAGCTGCATTTTTAAACTCATTGTATATCACCAATACTTTGTCATATTTTTTTGTGGTATAGCCGTTCATGAGATTAGTAGCTATGTCAGCTATGGCGTCAAATGAAGTGTTTTCGGTGAGATGGTCATAGTTGCCCAGGCAGGGGTAGTTTTTAGTTCTTACATAATCACTACCGCGTTTACCCATGCATATAAATTGGACATTTCCTTTGGCATGTTGTGCTTTATACTCAGTAGCCAGCAGGTGCTCGGCATGTTTTAATATATTGTTATTAAAACCGCCGCACAATCCTTTATTAGAGGTAATAAGTATAATTACCACATTTTCTATGGGGCGAACTTGAGCCAATGGGTTGTTGTCGGCGTCTTCAGAGGCTATATTGCTGACTATTTCCGATAGTTTTTTGGAATAGGGGCGTAGTTGCAATATGGCCAATTGAGCTCTACGCAATTTGGCGGCTGCTACCATCTTCATAGCTCCGGTTATCTTTTGCGTAGATTGAACCGAAGCTATGCGGATACGTATTTCTTTTAAATTTGCCATAATAAGTTATTTAAAAGATTTTATTTTTCATATTTCTTTGCTACTTCCATGCACACTTGTTGTAATTGAGCGGTAATATCATCGTTGATTTTGCCGGCTTTCAATTCGTCCATCATGCTTTGATGTTTTTCGTGCAGGGTATTCAAAAGTTCGCTTTCAAAATCTTTCACGCTCTTTACGGGAACTTTTTGGAGCAGACCTTTGGTACCACAATAGATAATAGCAATTTGGTCTTCTACTTTAAACGGTGTATATTGAGGCTGTTTCAATATTTCTACGTTGCGTATACCTTTATCCAATACGGCTTGGGTGGCGGCATCTATGTCCGAACCGAATTTGGCGAAAGCCTGTAATTCGGTGAATTGAGCCTGATCCAGTTTTAAGGTACCGGATACTTTCTTCATGGATTTGATTTGAGCGTTACCACCTACACGAGATACGGATATACCTACGTTAATAGCGGGACGGATACCTGCATTGAACAAGTTGGTTTCCAAGAATATCTGACCATCGGTAATGGATATTACATTGGTGGGAATATAAGCGGAAACGTCACCGGCTTGAGTTTCTATAATAGGAAGTGCAGTTAAGGATCCTCCACCTTTTACTATAGGCTTTAACGATTCGGGAATATCGTTCATTTGACGGGCTATTTCGTCCGATTCTATAACCTTGGCAGCTCTTTCCAATAATCTGGAGTGCAGGTAGAAGATATCACCGGGGTATGCTTCACGTCCGGGTGGACGACGCAGCAGCAATGACACTTCACGATATGCTACGGCTTGCTTTGATAAGTCATCATATATGATTAAGGCTGCACGACCGGTATCACGGAAAAATTCACCTATGGCAGCACCTGCATAAGGTGCATAGAACTGCATAGCGGCAGGATCGGATGCTGTAGCGGCCACTATGGTAGTATAAGGCATGGCACCATAGTCGGTTAAGGTTTTTACTATATTGGCAATAGTAGAGCCTTTTTGACCTACGGCTACATATATACAATATACGGGTTCTCCTTTATCGTAAAATTCTTTTTGATTAATAATGGTATCAATAGCAATAGCTGTTTTACCAATTTGACGGTCACCAATAATCAACTCACGTTGACCTCTGCCTATAGGAATCATGGCATCTATGGCTTTAATACCGGTTTGCAACGGCTCTTTTACCGGCTGACGGAATATAACGCCAGGGGCCTTACGTTCCAATGGTAATTCATAGGTTTCACCTGCTATAGGGCCTTTGCCGTCTATAGGTTCACCTAAGGTGTTAATAACACGACCTAACATATTTTCGTTTACTTTGATAGATGCTATACGGCGGGTACGACGGCATATGTCTCCTTCGTTTAGGCTTTTGGCATCACCCAGCAATACAATACCTACGTTATCATCTTCAAGGTTAAGTACTATACCCTGAATATCGGCTGAATCAAAGTATATCAACTCACCAGATTGGGCATTGGTAAGACCGTATACACGGGCTATGCCATCACCCACTTCTAAGATGACACCGGTTTCTTCCAGTTCACTTTTGTCGGTAAAGCCGGCTAATTGTTGTCGAAGTATAGCGGAAACTTCCGATGGTTTTATTTCTCCCATATTATAATTATTTTAATATTTCTAATTTAAAAATTTACTTGATAACTCTTGTCCACAAGCTCTTTTTTAAGCTTATCCAGGCAACCTTTTACCGTAGAGTCTATGTAATAATCGTTAAAATGCAAACGATAGCCTCCTATAAGTGCAGGGTTAATAGTGTTAACCACTTCTATATTGGCGTTAATGAATGATTTTACCTTATTTACAATAGCATCTGTGCTTTCCTTAGAAAGTTCTTCGGCACTTGTAATTTCAAGCGTTACTATATTTTTATGCTGTTTATACAGTTTTACAAATTCACTGCAGATAGTGTCTAATTGCAATTCACGCCCCTTGCGGATAATGAGATGCAAATAGTTCATAGTGATATCATTTACAGCATCTTTAAATAAGGCGTTGATAATAGCTTCTTTTTTGTCGGCACGTATTATGGGACTATTCACTGCTATACGTAACTCCTTATTGTTATCAAAGGTGTGGTCAATGAAACTCACATCCGAGTACACTTCTTCTATTTTGTTCACCTCTTCTGCAAAATCAAAGAGAGCTGTTGCATAGCGAGATGCTAATTTGGTTCGTTTCATTATGCTGATGTTAATTAAACTTCATTTCCTCTACGCGGGTATTCACGTATTGAGCATGTTTGGTTTTGTCTGACAATTCCGACTTAATAATATTTTCAGCCATTTCTATTGACATTTCGGCTATCATATTCTTAATGTCGGTAATAGCCTTTTGCTTTTCAATATTAATGCTTTCTTTGGCATCGGCTATTATGCGTTGTCCTTCTTCCTGAGCTTTGAGCTTAGCATCCTCATACATTTTATCTCTCACCTTGCGGGCTTCATTCAATATGGCATCACGTTCGTCTTTGGCTTGTGCCAACAGGCGTTCGTTGTCTGCAGTGAGCTGCTTCATTTGCTCACGTGCGGCATTGGCTTCATTGAGTGCGTTGGTGATTTTTTCTTCACGTTTGGATAACATATTCAGAATAGGTTTCCATGCTAATTTTTTTAACAATATAAGTAATATTGTAAAGGATAGCAACATCCAAAAAATTAAACCTATTCCCGGATTTACAAGTTCCATACTTTATTTTTTATGTTATATAACTTTATTTTTTTTGACTAAGTTCTTCGGTAAAAAACCGACAAGTGGAAATGTCCACTTGACGGTTTGTTGTGTTGTCTTATTAGATGAATAAGATAAGCAAGCACACAACTATTGCGAAGAAAGCAACACCTTCAATAAGGGCTGCTGCAATAATCATGTTGGTACGAATATCACCACCAACTTCCGGTTGACGAGCTAATGATTCCAAAGCGGCTTTACCGATATTTCCGATACCAAGACCTGCACCTATCGCTGCTATACCTGCACCGATACCAGCACCCATTTGTGCTAAACCTTCTAATAGAATGCTTAATACTGACATAAATTTGAAATTTTAATTAGTTAAAAAAAAATATTTAATTTTCGTTATTTGATTTCGTTAGTGTGTGTATGGGGATGCTCAGTGGCCATGCCTATGTATATGGCCGATAGCAGTGTGAACACAAATGCCTGAATGAATGCTACCAATAATTCCAATACACTCATAAATATATAGAAGAATACCGATACTACCGATACTCCGTAGCCTAAGCCAATACTCATTTGACCAAATATAAATATTAAGCATATAAAGCCTAATCCTATAATGTGACCGGCAGTAATATTGGCAAAAAGACGTATCATTAAAACTATGGGCTTAGTGAATACACCTACCAATTCCACTACAGGCATAAGGGGAACGGGTATTTTTAACCACCATGGCACACCCGGTGTATTTACTATGTCTACAAAATAGTGCTTGGTACCATTAATATTAGTGAGTACAAAGGTGAATAATGCCAATACCAGTGTAATGGCTATATTACCGGTAAGATTGGCTCCGCCGGGAAATATGGGTATTAAACCTATAAGGTTATTAATAAATATGAAAAAGAATACCGTTAATAAATAGGGTAAGAACTTTTCACATCTGTCCCCTAAGGCAGGACGGGCAACATCATCTCTTACAAAAAGAATAAGCGGCTCCAAAGCTCGGGCTATGCCTTTAGGAGCGGCTACGCCACGATTCTTATACCCCTTAGCGGCTGCTATGAACATCCATAATATTAATGCTATGCTTATGAATAAGGCTAATACGTTCTTGGTAATGGATATGTCTAAAAATGTGGCCTTCTCCTTTTCTCCGTTTTCATCTACTTTAATAATTTTCCCTTTCATGGCACCTTCTTTACATATAGCATAACCCATGTGGGCCTGCTCGCCATGATGAAAATGCTTGGATGAAAATACGTGTAAGCCTTCTTTATCTATAATGATAACGGGTAAATTAATGGCTACATGTTTATCTTTATAGGTGAGTATATGCCAACTGTAGGCATCTACTACGTGCTCTATAATGGTGGTGCCGGCATTAAAACTCTCTTCCTGTACGGCTGCTACAATTGCTTCTTCTGCTACTGAAACCTCCTCGGAATTATTCTGTGCTTGGGCATTTGGCAACAAAAAGCCGAAAAACATCGCAAACACTATAATTTGCGAAATTATGTACCTATTTCTTTTACAATTTTTTATACTCATTTTTTTTGTATGAATTACAATAAAATTTCAATTTGCCAAGATACCAAATTTTTTTTTACCAAACGCCAATAATGGGCGTAAAAAACCAAAAAAAATAAAAAAATACTGATATTCAAAGCAATATTTTAATATATGCTGATAGGAGTGGTGGCGTAATGTTTTTTCCGCAGTAGCGGAAGTACACCGTGTTTCCCTTCCATGTGACCGGCACCTACGGCGAAGAATACGCTTTCATTCTTTGACATTTTATATATATGGCGGGCAAATTTTTTGTTCCGCCTGTCAATAAGCTGTGGCGTGTATTCTTCACTATGTTGTATTTGCTCGGCCATGCCCATAATATCCTGTCGGTAATACATGCCCGTTAGGGTGTCTAATGGATTTACATTGTCAGTAGCGTGTAGTATTTCCATCAGGTCGGCAAGCTGTTTTTCCAAACTTATGCTGTTAATGGCTTTGCCTTGCTCTTCTAATGTTTCCATACCCATAACAGGCAGGTGCATGCTGTCAGCATGTTGCATAAGAAGTATATCCATGGCTATATTCTGTTGTGGTAGAGGGGTTAGCAGCAGGCCTGAGAAGAATATGGGCTTGAGAGAATTAAAAAAAGCCAGTCCTACGTGCAGCTTTTTTTGCAGTATGCTGTCCAGCAGGTGGTAGTCTTCATTTGATAGCAAATCCTTCATGGTGGTTTTCTTCATGGCAAATTGTTTCATAGATGTGTTTTCGGCTTGATGAAGGTCAATTTCCAAAGCCAGCTTTTGGCATTGATGCAGGCATACCCACACGGTATCATTCACATGTCGTAACTGCTCATTGGTAACGTGTATGGTGCCCATGAGGTAGGTGGTAAGGTGCCCTGGCTTGCTTATTTTCCATAGCAGTGCCTGAGCCTGCAGGCTGCATGTGCTTATGAATAAACTTATAATGATAAATATATGTTTCAATGGTGAAGGCAGGTTCTGTTATTATATTATTCTTCTTTGAGCCATTTTTGTATGTCGGCTATACGTTGTTCGTATTTGTGTATTTGCCCTTCTATGAAGTTTTCACTGTATTTGGCATCACAAAATCCATTGCCGCGGGCTACGTATTCGGGCGATTCCAAATCTATATCGGCATAATTCTGCAGGTATAATTTGTAGTCGGCCAGCAATTGCTGTAATTCTTCACGAGTGGCTTGCAAATGTTCTCCATCGGAGAATTTGTATGTGTGTGTGGTGTTCATAATAAATAAAATATAGTCTATTTTATGAATTTATTACCGCATACCAGCCCTATATAGGTACATGCTATGCATATAAGCAGTGAAGCCAGCATATAGAGTATGGCAGGTGTGTGTTTTCCCTGTTGTAATAATTGAACAGCCTGTAGTGAAAATGTGGAAAAGGTGGTGAACCCTCCACACATACCGGTGATGAGAAGGGCATATAGGCTTTGCCTGTGTACACAAGTGAAAAGCCCGCCTATCAGAAACGAACCTAAGGCGTTTACGGCCAATGTGGTAATAACTTGTGACCATGATGCCATATTGGCTATTACGGTAGCTCCGTAGCGAAGCATGCATCCTATGGCCCCGCCTATGCCTACGTATATAAATTGTAACCACATCATATAAGTGATATATTATATATATTGTAAAAAAACAAAGGTAGCATTTTTTTTTCACATGTAAGCCTATGCATACAAAAAATATATGTTATGAAGAAATGATATATATAAAAAAGCTATCTTTGCATTTTTAATATAGAGCAATGCATTGTTTAACCGATTATGATATCAAATTATTGGTGGCTTTGAATGAAAGCCTTAGGGGACACAAAAAGTGTACGGAGTTCTTCATGAATAACGGATACCCTGAGTTAGCCGCATTGTCTCTGGCTATACAATCCGATACTGACGCACTTCAGTGGCTGTTCGATAACGGATATCCGGAATTTGGCGTGCTGAGTAATGCCATAGACGGGGAGGAATTAGCCATAGAATGGTTGCAAAAGTATCACTTGGACTTTCTATCGGTATTTGCGGCTGCATGCAGGCAGGAAACGGTGGCTATAAAGTTTTTTGTGGAAAATAATTTAAAAGTATATATATTCCTTATTAATACCATACAGGAGCTGCTTATACAGCAATCATGGGATGCATCGGATGTACACAAAATACGTCGCAGTTAATTAATAGTAAACTATTACTTTTTTAGTATTTAGTATTGTCTCTGCTATTTTATGTAAAATATGTAAATTTGTAATGTGGTATTTTTTAGCATTGTTGTGTGCGTAGCTAATGCTTAGTACGATGTATCGCTATTGTAAAAAAAAATCTTTTTTTTTTGTTACATAATTGTACATTATTTGTATTATTTAGCGTAATATTTATAGTATTTTCTCCTAAGCAACTTGCTATACGTTCGTTACCACTATAGTAATGCTTGGTGTATTCACCTGCTTGTGTAAAATTAATGTAGGTGTTAGGATAAAACATAGCACTTTGCACCATAGGTTGTATGGGTTGGGGCTGGCCGTTAAGCGTTAGTACCATGTTGCTATTTTTTATCCTTTTCATACTGCAAAGATAGTGTTTTTTTACTTTCTAATTTGAACTTTTATCATTGTTCCCATAAATTTTTTAAAAAAAATAATTTTTGATATCTATATTCTAATAATAAAGAACAATAATCGCCATCTGCAAAAATCCAAAAGACATTAGGATCATAATGTGGCTCTTCATAAAAAAATTGAGAGATATTATCTGTCTGTGTAAAAAGAGGTTTTGGATTTTCAGGTAATATCCCTTTTACAAAAAAATATTTGTTATTGATTATAAAATAGCCTTCCGTATTTTTTGCAAATTCCCATAAGGTTCCTGTTATTTTTAATTGATATACATATTCTCTTTTTTGGTCAATATCTATAAGATAAACTTTATTAGTATCACATTTAAAACAATGTTGTAAGAGAATTGAATCTAAATCATAAAGAAAAGATTGGTTATTTACTTTTAATTCAGTAGTATAAAAGTTAATTGTATCCATTTGTTGTGCCATTACATGTTTATTAAAGGTTAAACAAATAATGTAAAGTAATAATAATATTATTATTTTTTTTTTCATCACTTACTTGGTTTAAAGAGTTCTTGTAACATATTATTTAATGCATTATGGTATTCACGACTATAAAATGGAGTATATTTTGATTGACCATTCTTATTTGTATAAATATTACAATTAAATTCTTTATTTTGAAATTCACTATATTCCCAATTATGATATGAAATGTAATCATACATACCCCAGTCTTTGTCCGAAGGAGTTGTAGTTCCGTTTGGATGATTATGATTATATGTTTTTATAAATCCAGATATTTCCAGAAATGAGAATGCTATATTATCTTCTGAATGCGATGTAACAAGATAATTTCTTCCATTTGTACCACCTTTACTTACGTTAAAATGGCCCCATTCAACAGAGGAGTTATTAGCAAGAAATTCAAATAATTCTTTTGCATTTTCATCACCTTTGACTTGCCAATATTTTTCCCCATTTTTATTTGTAAGCATTTTAATAGTTCCTTTACTATAATCTTTAGATATCGCTGGGCTTCCATCTTTTTTCTTTACAATGAAAATATCCTTCTCGTCATTGGTTTTCGTATTTAATAGATTTCCTCGTTCATCAAACTCCCATTCATCATCCATCTTTCCACTCGGATCCACCCTTCCAACAGGATTATTACTACAATAATGGTAAGGTGTCAACCATGGCTTTTTACTCATTAAAGGGTCACGGGAAATAAAAGTTGGAGGGTTGTAATATCTTGCTTCATAATAATAAAAACCCGTTTCTTCGTCCAACTCTTTGGCATTAAATGCATAG
>JAZLLK010000008.1:0-7602 GCA_045598105.1 Bacteroidales bacterium
GACTCATATTTTTGCACTTTTTTCACACACAAAAATAGTCATTTTTTCCTTTCAAGTATAGGGAAAGTGTTTGCTTTCCCTTACTTGATAAAAATCCTATTCCTGTTCGTGATAAAGTTGCATTTATTTGTTGAATTTAGGACTTTTACAGGTTTTACGAGTCATAAATATTTAGAATATTAATGTAAATGTGCTTAAAAAATGGTACATTTGCATTTCCAAATATTTATATATACAAGTATGTTTACAAGAGAAACTTATATTCGCAGACGGTCAGAGTTAAAAGCTCAAATTTCCAATGGCATAGTGCTTTTTTTAACTAATAATGAAGCATCTATGAATTATCCTTCTAATACCTATCGCTATCGTCAGGATAGTACCTTTACTTATTTTTACGGATTACAATTGCCAGGGTTGGTAGGTGTAATAGATATAGATGAAGGCGTAGAAAAATTATTTGGAGATGATTTTGGCATAGATGACATTATATGGATGGGTAATCAGCCTACGGTAGCTGATTTGGCCTGCTCATGCGGTATTATTCAGGTACACGCTATGGGTGCATTACAGTCGTATTTGGCTAAGGCCGTTCATAAAGGCAGAAAAGTGCATTTTTTGCCTCCTTATAGAGATGATAATAAAATATTTTTGAGCAATATGCTCAATATTCCTATAGCTCAATTAAAAGAGCAGGCTTCAGAGGAACTTATAAAAGCCGTGGTGAATTTACGCGCAGTAAAAACTGCTGAAGAAATAGAAGAAATGGACAAAGTGTGTAACCTGGGCGTACTTATGCATACTACCGTAATGCGGGAATGCCAAATAGGTAAGGTGGAACGTGAACTGGCCGGCAGAGCGGAAGGTATAGCACTTTCGGGCGGCACAGGCGTATCATTCCCCGTTATATTATCACAAAACGGAGAAACTTTGCATAATCACCATCATGAGCAGGTATTGCGTGACGGACGTTTGCTTTTAGCCGATATGGGCGCAGAAAGTGTGAGCGGCTATTCTTCCGATTATACCCGTACGTTTCCGGTTAACGGCAAGTTTTCACAAAAGCAAAAGGAAATATATGAAATAGTGCTGCAGGCTAATTTGGAAACCATAGCCATGGCTAAGCCCGGTATTCCTTATTGGAATGTGCATTTGAATGCAGCTACGGTAATAGCAAAGGGCCTTACCGAACTGGGCCTCATGAAAGGTGATTACAAGGCTGCAGCCATAGAAGGCGCTCACGCCTTGTTTATGCCTCACGGATTGGGTCACATGCTGGGTATGGATGTGCATGATATGGAAGATTTGGGTGAAGACTATGTGGGTTATGATAACCACACCTTCCGCAGCCCTATATTCGGGCATGGCAGCTTACGCTGCGGCAGAGCCTTGCAGCCCGGATTCATAGTTACCGATGAGCCCGGAATATACTTCATACCCCAATTAATAGATATATGGGAAAAAGAACAAAAATTTACCCAATATATTAATTATAATAAAGTAAGAGAATACATAGGCTTTGGCGGCATACGCATAGAAGATGACGTACTTATAACCGAAACAGGATGCAGAGTGCTGGGTAACCCGCTGCCTAAATTGGTTCCCGAAGTAGAAGCCATAGTAGGTACTGCTTTGTAATATTAAACGAATAATTATATTTATAACAAGCATAAAATACAAAAAAAATGAAAATGAAAAAATTATCGATCGTAGCAGCTACAGTAGCAGTAGTGCTTTTTATGTCATGTGGTACTTTGGGTACTTCCACTAATAGTTCCATCGGCGGTATATCTACCACTTCGGCAGCTTATACATCAGGAAAAGGGTTTGGAACTTCATTAACCTCGTTATATAACTCCTATAAATCAGCAGGAAAACTCAACTATAATGATGCCAATACCCTGTTGAATTTGGCTTCACTCGCTACCAATGCCGCAGCTATTAAAGGTAATTTAAAAAATACCACTTTTTATAAGGAATTTGCAGCAGGAGCAGTTGCCTCCAGCAATTTAATCACTACTTCCAATGTGGGCAGTATTATTAATTCCATAGCAGGTATAGATGTGAATTCATTGGTAAACGCTTTTAAAAACGGTGGTACTGCCTCTAATACCACTACTACCAATAATACCAATACTACCAATAATACCACCACTACCGCTATTAATACACTTAATTCCGTGCTTAATGCTATGGGTAATAGCAATAATACCACTACTACCACCACCACTACTACCAAAACCCCTACTAAGCCCGCTTCAAAATAGTGTATCATTATTCATAATTATTAATGCCACAAACATGAATGTTCATGTTTGTGGCATTTTTTTCTGCGTGCCGTTGATAATGGTGTAGAGGCGTGGCATGCCGCGTTCCCTGCGTTACCATGAAGTGAGGCAATCCTATAAGGCATAGCGAACGCGGGGAAAATATAAAATTAAAAAAAACAGGGACAGAAGGCGTTGTTGTAAATTGTGTTATGTAGGTGTAAACGATTATAATTAAATGAGTTATAGTCAAATTTTGTTAAAAATTTAATATTATAAAAATCAACTATTTTAATGATAAATTTATGGTTTAATCTATTAGCCAAATGAATGTCGCACACGTGTTTTTCTTAATTTTATTTTTGCAACACCATTAAAAGGCGGTAATCCTATAGGCATAACGAATGCGGGGAAAATAAAAAAAAGGGAGGCATAGTGCCTCCCAAAATTTGCCCGAATTTGTTTTTTCAAAGTTTGGTAATACGTTTGGTTTGCATACGGCCGTCTTCGGTATATACTTTTATTATATATACCCCTGATGGCATATCTTGTATATTCAGGTGGGCAAAAGTATTGTTTACGTGTGTTTCTTTTACCAATTTACCCTGTATGCCATATATGCTTATACTATTTATCATACTATTGCTTTCTATGTTAAGTGCGTCATTAGCCGGAACAGGGTATATGTTTATATGTGTATTATAGGAGTTGTGGCATTGCAGGGCTATGGGCTCAAATACCTCGGTGGTGCCGTTTATATCGGTTTGTCGCAGGCGGTAATACACCATGCCGTCGGTATTTTTATCGGTTACAAGGTTGTAGCTGTTTTCACAGGCCGATGTGCCCGCTCCTTTTACACGTATTATTTCGGTGTAATGTATGGCATCTTCGCTGCGTTCTATGGTGAAGTACTCATTATTGGTTTCGGTAGCGGTACTCCATGTAAAGGCTATTACATTTCCCATACATTCGGCATTAAAGTGTATGAGCTTTATAGGCGTATTAATAGGCTTGTTCATAAGCACTTCCGGAATGGGGTATAGGGCTACCAGCTCATTGTTGGCCGTGTATATGCCCGATGTGCCCAGGCTGGTAGGGTAGTCATTGTCGCCCTCCAGCAGGCGGGTATCGTTAGCTTCATCAGCGGTAATGGGTATTTCTATTATCAGTTTTTGTCCGTTATTGGCACCGATGCCACACCAATGTTTTGAAAAATCAAATCCCGTTACCTTTACCGTTTTATGTTCCGGTATGCTCACCATGGCATTGAAAGCGGTTTTGACCGTGTCAAATTGGCTGCTTGCAGCATTATAATTGGCAGTATATACGTGAATATCGTTCGGCTGTACATTGTCAGGCAGACGCAAATGCTGTTCTATAAGGTCTTTTACTACTGATGTGCTGTCCAAATTATTCAACATAGAACTGCCGGTAACGGTTTGAGTGGCTATTACTTCAAATATATTGTTCAATTCTTCCATAGATGAAGCCGTTAAACTATAGGTAAACGAGGAACTGTCACCTCCGTAGCTCATTCCGTCGGCCTGCGGATATTTGGAGGATACGTAGTCCATGTAAGTAGCAGTGTTATTGGCCGGTGTATTTTCAAACAGACCCACGGTGAATATTTTTACATTATCGGTTTTCATATTTTTGGCTATGCTTATGGTACTGTTGGCTATGGTAGTGTCAAATGATGTATTACTCCACAAAATATTATTGTTACGATTGGGTTCCCCGTCGGTGAACATAATTACCACTTTAGAGTGCCCGTTGCTTACATAGTCCGTTTGGTTTAGTACTTCCCCGGCTATGGTCATGCCATAATCCGATGAGGTAACACCACCGGCGTTAAGTAATTCTACTGCATTTTTTAACGAAGAGCTGTGATTGGTGCTGTCAGGCTCTAACAGCAAAAAGTTTTGTACCGGCTCCGTTTTACCGGAGTGGTTGCCTGCACTAAGATGATTGCTGCTTTGGTAATCCCCGGCATATTTTACTATGCTGATATTATGGCTTACATGACCGGTATCGGCATTGGTTTGTACCTGAGTAATAAAATTCTTTACTGCCGTCTTCAGGGCATTAATTTTGGTAACCTGTACATTTTGTCCTACTATCTCCTTTTCATATTTGGAACCTATAATGTTAGTCCATGAGCTCAAAATAGGATCGTATTGCCAGTTCCCATTATGGTATCTTATAGGGTAAATATAAAAGAATGTATAGTACCCTTCCGTTTTTCCCAAATTGGTATCCAAATCACCTAATGAAGATAGTGTGCCTACTGTTAAATTTTCATTCATGGAACTTGATACATCCAGTACCAGCACTATATCACACGGAGCCGGTACATTTTGTTCGGTAATAATGGTGCGACCCGGCGCATAGGCTTCCAATGTAAGTACTCCCTCCCTATCCGTACGCCAGTCGTAATGGTCCACGTTTTTGGTAAGCACTACATTTTCCTGTGCATGCATACTATGCATCCATAGTATTATGAGCACACTCATGAGCAAAAGATTGATATAATTTTTCATAAGAACGTATATTTTTGTTAATTAATAAATATAGTGTAATAGCATAAAATACACTATTACAAATAGTTGTGTTTGTTTGTAGTCGGTATATCATTTCCTATAGAAAGTAATAATATACACATGCAAATATAGAATAATTTTTAATACCAATTATTGTATGCGTAAAAAAAATTATTACAACAAAGAATAATATTACAAATACAGCTGATAATAAACAATTTATAATCAATCATGATAGTAACATTTTTTTCTGCGTGTCGGTGATAACGGAGTAGAGGCGTGGCATGTCGCGTCCCCTGCGTTACCGTGAAGTGAGGCAATCCTGTAGGCATAGCGAATGCGGGGAAAATTAAAAGACAAAAGAAAAACAGGAAAACGGTAGAAAAAAAGAGAGGGGCACCCCGAAGGGGCCCCCTCCACTATCAAACTTTAAAAAAACAATTACTAACTAAATACACCCATATAACGCAGGTGTGTGTGTATTATTGTGTACATTTTAATTTTTTATTAATTTTTTTACCATGCTTTCACCGTTTGCGGTAGTAATACGGATAAGGAACATACCGTTATTGAGGTTGTTAAGGTCTATATTTACCTGTGCATGGTTGCACACAATATTTTTTATAAGGTAGCCCTGCATAGAAAAAATTTCCACTTTTTCTATGTTTTGGTTGCTTTCTATGGTTACCCTGTTCTTGGCCGGCACGGGGTATATGCTTATGTCAGCTGTTTCCGTGGCGGAGCATTGTACGGCTATGGGCTCAAATACCTCGGTGGTGCCGTTTATATCGGTTTGACGCAGGCGGTAATACAACATGCGGCTGCTGTTGTTATCGGCCATAAAGCTGTAGTCGCTTTGTGTGTCGCTGGTGCCTGCTCCCTGTATGCGGGCTACCTCGGTGTAGTTTATGGCATCTTCACTACGCTCTATGGTGAAGTACTCATTGTTGGTTTCGGTAGCGGTGCTCCAGTTGAATTGTATGGCATTGCTTATACATTCTGCGGTGAAGGAAAGAAGCTCTACGGGAAGGTATGCGGAGGAGGCAACTGACGTTTCTACGGATTCATAATTTACTATAGGCATGCCGGTGGTGTAGTATAGACCGGATTTTTCCGTATTGATAGGCACAGCATTAATAATACGGTCTCCATTTGAACTTATTTCATCCGGATTTTTCCACATTTTGTTCAGTCCTGCCTCATCTATTTCAACGGGTATTTCCATTATGAGCATATAGCCGTTGGCAGGTTCCGTAGATTTTTGTCTGTTGCCGGGACCACACCAGTTAGCGGAATAGTCAAAACCGTCACACCATATTTCTTTAGTATCTTTATTAATATGCAGTGTAATGTTCGCATCATTTCCTAATGCTGTTTTTATGCCGTTTCCGGTAATAGGCTCTCCGAAATTATAAGCAGTTATTTCTCCTTTATCGTTTTTGGTAACGCTGGTACATTTTGCTATTTTAATTATGCTGTTGTCTGATAATAATTGATTGTCACTTATTCCTTCAGGTAGTTTGAAGTATTCCGAAAGCACTCCTTTGTTTACTGTAGTACTTGTTATAGTGGCATTATCGGCACCGCCTGTTACCTCCTGTTTTGCTATGGTGGTGAATATATTGTTTAAGCCCGTAGCATCATTGGCGGTAAGGTAGTACGATGACGCATTTTGTGTGAAATTATGTTGTATTGTATATGTAATGTTAGTATACGTAATAGCAAGCCAAATAGATTGCTTTTCTTCTCTTATTAGACCGATGGAATCAGCGTTTTTAAAGTTGCTTGATATGTAATTCAAAAACCTGTTTGCGGCAGGAATATCCGCTTCGTAATCGTCACCCAAAAAAATAATAGCTACGTCTTCAAATTCCCATTTTGAATTAATAGATCCATCTGAATTTGTTTTAAATCCTTCAGATCCGTATAATTCATTTGCATCAGCATTTTCAAATATACCAATACTATATATTATAACGTCATCATCTTTTAATTCTTTTGCTGTTTCAATGGATTCGTCAGCAACTTCAATTTGGAACTCGCCGCTACCATCATGTGTAGGAACACCATCGGTAAAAACAATTACTATACATTTACGGGAGTTATCATAATCATTTTTATTTTTTAAATTTGTAATAAGTGTTTTAGCCTGAGCTAAACCTGCATCTATATGTGTATAGGTTAAACTACTCGGGTTTGATAATGAAGTAATTGCGTTTTTCAAAGCGTTCATACCAACATTATCGGCATAGGTCCAGTCTTTTAATGTGGAAGCGGAGTTACCGTAAGTAACTAAAGCTATACGGTGATTTGCATCATCGGAATATTTACCATTTACTTCCGTAATAAAGTTCTTTACGGCGGCTTTCATGGCTTCCTGTCTTGTTATATTTCCCATGTTATTGGATATCATGGAGCCCGATTGGTCTAATACCAAAACTATATCACAGGCTTGGGTTACCTCTATTTCAGTGGTAACGGTAGCACCGGTAACGTATGATTCCATGCGGAGTGTTCCATGTTGGTTATAGGGAGCATCGGTAGGAGTGAATGTAGCGTTCATTACCACACCACCTTGTGCCATCACGGCAAAGCATGCTATGGTTATTAGCGTAGTTAAAAAAATTTTTCTTTTCATAATATATATTAAAATATTAAGCCTAAATTCAACAAATAAATGCAACTTTATCACGAACAGGAATAGGATTTTTATCAAGTAAGGGAAAGCAAACACTTTCCCTATACTTGAAAGGAAAAAATGACTATTTTTGTGTGTGAAAAAAGTGCAAAAATATGAG
>JAZLLK010000009.1:0-3188 GCA_045598105.1 Bacteroidales bacterium
AGCGCGGAGCTGGGCGCGATGCCCTGGTATTCCGAAATGATTTCACCGAAGGGTGCGTAGAGGAAGCCTTGGGTGACAAAGCCGCCGCAGTCGGTGGTGAAAGCGGTGGAACCTAAGTGGTTCACCGAGTTCTTATTTGGGGAAAGTAACATTGCATTTTGAAACGGGAATTCATCTATCATATTTCACAGACAACTGATATTTAGTGATTTATTTTTTAAAAATTCTATCTTATTTAATTTCCCTAAAGCCATATTCCCATCTTTCACTATCTGAATAATATGTTTTTGATTCACCAACTGCTAAATCAAATGATAAAATATAATTTTTAACTCCCACTTTTTGGTAATAAAATGGAAAAAAATCAACATCTTCATTAATTCCTATTTCCGACAAATAATTTGGAGCTGTGTTGTTAATTGTCACATAATAATTTATTTTATTAACTATCTCATTTCCTTTTGCTTCCATTTTAGATTCGTAATAGACTCCACTCACTTTAACTACCACCACCAACAACAACAAGAGAGTGCAAATGACGATTATTAAAACGTTAACTACACGTATTGGGATTTCTTTCATAATCATTGATTTTGTTCAGTGTGTAATGGGGTAGAAGATCCATTGGTTCTACTCGGAGGATTTTTGGTGTCTTTTGTGGGTAAATCACTATAATTTGGAGCATTTTGTGGGTCAGTTGCTTTTAAAACATCATTGAAATATTTTTTCAACTGTTCTCCCAAAGTTTTTTTGCTATTAGGATTAAAGTAATTGGCTCCAAAATCTGCACCATATTTATCGCTTGGTAAATCTTCATAACTAAATGCAGAATGTTTTGCAAAAGTTAAATCTGATATTTCTTGAAACAAGCCATCTTTAAGTGCCTTTCCCATAGGATATTGTTCTCCTTTTTGTTTATAGTCATATGCTCTTCCAGCGTAAAACATAAAATGTGACATATCTATCCAACCTCCTTCTTTCGTATAGATATATCTATCTTTGCTTTTATTGAAAGGATTAGTTGTTGCTGGCATTGGACGCATAGAAGACCATACCCATTCCGTTTTACCTAATCTTAACATTGCGTTATGTGCATTTTGTCCATAAAGCGTACCCATTTTTGTTCGAGTATTGTCCAAAAAAGAGACAAATCCTAATATAGTGCCCGCTTGTGACTTTATTGGTTCCTCCCCACTCGGGTCCACAAACTTCACCGGATTGTTCGCACAATAAGCATACGGACTCATCCAAAAATATTTCTCAAACATCGCATCCCTGCTGGTAAACACCGGCGGGTTGTAATATCTTGCTTCGTAGTAATACATACCCGTCTCTTCGTCCAACTCCTTGGCGTTGAATGTGTAGTTGGGGATTAAACCGTTTTGCCACATTGGGGCGTACTCGGTGGTGATTTCTCCGAAGGGTGCGTAGAGGAAGCCTTGGGTCACGGTGGCGTTAGCGTCGGTGACGAAGGCAGTTGAACCAAGGTGGTTGGTGGAGTAATAATAGATGTCGGTGTTATTAATGCTCTTCATTTTTAATTAATTGATTATATGCCTTTCTTAAGAGATCAGCTTGAAAAACATTTTGAGCAAGCACTTTTGGGTAAATAATGTCAAAATCCTCCTTTAAATTCGAAGGGTGAGGACCATCAAAAATAAAGTGCCAAAACGAGAAACTTTCAATTTCCGATTTGTTTTTCAATACATTAACAACCAAGCAAGTGTGTAATTTGACGTATTTTCTCATGCCTCTTGATAAATCACCAATTCCGTCAGCATCCCAATGAGCGTCAAGGGACAACCCTACTAATTTATTTATCAAAACTATGCTATCTATATTGTGGTAGGAAAATAAAAGTTCAAGGTGCGGACAGTATTGTTTATAATCGTATAAGGGAGCATCTATGTCACCATAAATTGCATTGAACAAGGAAAATGTAGATGGAAATTTCTCAAAAAAGTTAATACTATCAACCCTTGATTTGTTATTTTTTCCACCCAACATCGATAATTCTTCAGACATTTCCCGTATGGAAGAGATAGATGTAGGAACAGAATCTGATACTTGACCAAACAGGAAACAACTATGCAAAAACATTATAGCGAACAAAATTTTCTTTTTCATAATGAGGATGTGATTATTAATTTTATAGGCTTATTATTATGTGTCTTTATAAAAGAACGGAGTTTGGATAAGTTATTTTTACTACCATTAACTCTATTATATCCTTTAGTATTGCCTGGAAGTAAACATCCCTCGGTATCCCCGCCTGTATTTCCCGAATGAATTAGTATTTTCCTATTTTTAGATACATTTTTATTGCTTAAAATAAAGTTATCTTGATATTTGTCACTTGAATATGCGTCAACATCATACACTCCTTCGGGAATTCTCTTATCTTGGTTAGCTTTAGTGGTTGAAGGCCCTGATGGCTCCAAAAAGTATCCTTCAGCATCGCCTGTGGTTGTGTATTGAGAAATAGTATAATCACCACCTTCTTCAATTCTATCCATAATGATTAGACCACCAACTTCATCTGATTTGTTTTTCAACTGATCAGCATGTTTCTTTTCTAACATTCCGCCCCAATTAACATCTTTATTCTCGGTGTTTGCTCGAAAACCTTCTTTTAAAAGGTATGTTTTTCCATCTTGTTCACCATCATTTCCTAAATAATTGCCTTTGCGATCGTAAAAATCTCCCATTTCCTCCCCCGTCGGATCCACATACTTCATCGGATTGTTCGCGCAATACGCGTACGATGTCATCCAGAAGTATTTCTCAAACATCGGATCCCGTGAAATAAACGTTGGCGGGGCCATGTATCTCGCTTCGTAGTAGTACATGCCGGTTTCTTCGTCGAGTTCCTTGGCGTTGAAGGAGTATTTGGGCAAGGTGCCGTTTTGCCACATTGGGGCGTATTCGGTGGTGATTTCTCCGAAGGGTGCGTAGAGGAAGCCTTGGGTGATGGTGGCGTTATTATCCGTTACAAAGGCGGTGCTGCCGAGGTGGTTGGTGTGGTAGTAGAAGATGTCGGTGTTGGGATTGGAGTGTGAGTGCGAGTTGGCGTTGGGATTGGCGGGTTGCAGGCTTGTAATATCCGCCGAAGGGGTTTCTATGGGAATGTCTCCGGCTTCCACCACTTCCAGCAGTTCGGCGCGGGCCCGTTGATCCACCTGCATGAT
>JAZLLK010000010.1:0-1078 GCA_045598105.1 Bacteroidales bacterium
CCATGCTGTACCGGGTGCAGAGGTGAAAGTGTGAGTATTTTTGTCAAAATTCTCACTGCCTATAACCACGGCCTGAGCATTCGCTATTTGCAGCGATAGTATTAAACCGCAAAATAGCATAAAAAATTTCTTCATACTACAGTATTTAAGTTATAGCCTACTCACTTACGGGCTTTTCGGCATACTCCCTTATATAAATATTATTTTATTTATGCTATGTGTTTTCATAAGAACGTGTACAGAAAAATTATTTTCCAATGTCAAAGGTACAAAAAAAAATTTTTTGAGAGAAAAAAATATGCTGTTTTTTTTGCTTAATGTGTAAATTGTTTAAAAACAGCTGTTTAAAATTTGCTTCAAACCGAAAAAACGAAAAAAAAGGTCTTGTTGACGAGAAATTTATCGCAAAACTTTATTTATAAAGGTGCTTTTTTGCACCAAAACAGGATATTTTTCGGCAGACCGTTTTTTGAAGGATTTAATGTGAGAAAAAACATAGCAAATAATTCGCTGTTCAGTAATGTCGTAATTAGGTTTTGTATTATTCATCTTTATTATTTTACCCCAGTATAGCGTTTTTCACCCCGTATATACGAATTTCACCCCATGGACGAATCCTTACAAATTTTTATAATATTATGTGTTGTAAATGTTTACAATTTAAAAAATGTAATAAAACGTTCAAAATACGTGTTTGGGGAGTACAAAGTATGTTTTTTTGTGTGTATAAGGGTGTAAATACGCCAAATTTTTGTACCACATATATAAATTTACAGCATGGCATACAGCGAACGAAATATAATAATGTATAAAAAAAGGGAACCGTAAGGTTCCCTTTTCAAATGGTGATAACCAAACAAATGATTATTTCTTAATAACCATTTTCTTCATGAGGCGTTGGCCTTGGAAATCCATGGTGTAGAAGTAAACGCCGGCTGCAAGGTTTTCGGTATTGAATTCAATACTGTTTTTGCCTGCAAGGGCTTCAACTGTTTGGGTATGTAATACCTGACCTGTAACAGTGAGTATGGTAAATACAACGCTACCGTCTTCGGGTATGCTGTATCTTACCACAGCG
>JAZLLK010000011.1:0-2950 GCA_045598105.1 Bacteroidales bacterium
CATGTCTTCAAATTGGCAACCATTGAATTGCACACCTCTTACATTATATAACGCCACCTGCACATTGCCCGTGTCTGCTACAAAATATGCATTATCATCCACTGTAAAAACACAATTGTTAAAACAGCTGATATTATCTGCCACTCTATTGAAAGCATTTACATGACTATAAGCATTAAAGTGAACGGATTTTTTGTTATTGACAAATTGCGTATTGTCGGCTTTTATCACACCTCCGCCTTTGCCTTGGTTGCGAAGATTCAACTTGCCAATTCTTACACCGCATACTGCATTTTTAATAACTGCATTATTCAATACTACTTCTCCTTGTAATGAAGAGGTTACATTACGATTTACCGCATACTGACCTTCATTGGGAGAGCCCCATACTTCTATACCACGCCATAAGAAGTTTTCACAATAAGAAGAAATTTCCGCATGATTAATTATTAATCTGCCGCCATTTTCCACTATTATTTTCACATGTGGCATGCAACTGATGTTGGCATTAACGGTAAGTGTTTTCCCGGTAGGGATAATAACAGGTGCAATAAGTGTGTATTCCGTATTCCACACACTGTCTATAGGAACGCCATTGCTTAAATTTGGCGTGACTATATTCGTATTATAATCCGTGAAGCTTAATTTCTTTGAAAATACTTTTAAAGTGTCATTATTCAATAAAATACAGGCATACAAAGTGGCAGTATCACCATATAAAGGAACAACTCCTACATGTGTACTATTTTGTCCTGAATATATAGCACAATTAGGTGATACTTTCCAATATATTTTGAATTTGTCTGATAGATTTCCTTCATAATTAAAAGAACTTATTTGGCACGTGCTAACATTGCTATCTCCTGATATATGGTGCCCATACAGGCAGGCCTCTACTACTGCTGCGTATGCATCTACCAGGCCGTATCCCATTTCATTGTTCCATGTACCGTTAGGATGATTGACATTAGATTGGTAACTATAATTGCCCACTTTTTGGGCAGTAGATTCAATAATATCTCGGACTTGCTGACCTGTAAGGTCGTGATTTACAGAAAGTATCAATGCCGCAACACCGGAAACGTGAGGAGCAGCCATTGAAGTGCCTTTATCATAAATATATGAATTATTGGGAATTGTTGAATAAATACTTACTCCAGGTGCAACAACATCTAATTGGGAGCCAAAACCAGAAGAATTTGCTTTTATTCTATTACTATCAATAGATCCTACTGTTAATATGTCATTCCTATATGTGGCAGGATAATCCATAGCAGGGCTGTGATTACCAGCAGCAAAAACGATAACACAACCCATTCCATTTCTGCCATTATCTATGGCATTATCTAATGCGCTTTCTAATAAGGAACTATGTAAATCATTATAAAAGGCACCGCCTTGATCACCCCAGGAATTGTTGATAATAAAAGCGTTGTTGATTACAGCTTGGTTAATGGCAACGGCAAGTTCTTCGCCAAGAGTGTTAGAACCAAATAGTGAATGACTGATGTTCATCAAGCTAACATTAGGAGCAACACCTACGATATTATTGGCATTATGACTTGCAAAAATGATTCCTCCAACATGTGTTCCATGATATCCATATACATAGGCTTGTGAATAGTTATTATTTGTAGCATCAAATGAATATGAGACATTTGTGTTAGTGAATTCTCTATGATTTATATCTACACCCTGATCAATAATCGCAACCTTTATTGAATTTATACCTGTTGTTATTTCCCAAGCGTTGCAAGCGTTAATGCTGTTCATCCCCCATTGGAAATTAAAAAGAGAATCATGTACGCTATAATAATTGGGTTGAAAATTAAAGATAAACCCTGGATCAACATCATCAAATAATTTCGTTTCCCAAAATAGTTTTGAGATTTCTAAGGTATTTCCTTTGGAGTTTTTGTCAACTTCTAAAGCATACCACCTATTTGAATATGGCACTTTTCGCAAGATTTTTACACCATTTGTTTTTGCATTAGAGTCCAATATTTCATAATCACTTTCTTTTTTCAATTTCACATAAAATATGTTTGAAACATTAACAATGTGTTGAGTTCCTATAGTTGGTTCCACATCAGACACCAAGGGGTTGTTTTTTAATATATTGAAAACACTATCATAGTTGTAGTTATCAAAAGATAACTGATAAGCAAACACTTGTTCCGTAGGTCTTTCAGTTATCACATTTATTTCTTTTACTATCTTAAAATTAGATAAGGATTTGTTGAAAATATCCTTTTTTACATTGGTAGAGTATACTACAACATTATTAGGATTTATTGTTATGTATATTTTTTCCCCTTTATAATAGTAAAAATTTGATTTTTTGCAAGTGTCATTCTGAGCAACCAATTGAAAAATGCTACAAAACAAAGCAATTAGAAATATTATGATTTTTTTCATAGCTATTTAATTTTTTTCAAACAAACATTATAAACATTAGTTAATATATCTCTATGTCTCCAATTATACATAATTAAACACGAATCGTTATTAGTAAATTTAAAATAGATGGATTGATTCCAATTGTTACTTTCTCTTTGAATAAAGAGAGTGGAGTCATCTATCAGTTGAAATTTGCAATTATCCAATCCATATTCATAATTATCATATATAGTATGATTGGTAAAAAATGTTATGGTGTCTATTTCTTTACTTATTAAATCGCTATATAAACAACCGCAATAAGGATCTGATGTGGAAAATCCACAGGATACCCATGTTCCTATCAATTTTTTTTCCATAGAATTAGTTTTCATTTTACTGTCTTTAATAATTTTTTCTTTTTCACACCCTGCAAAAAGGACTATTCCTGCCACAAGCAGGATAATCGTTGCCAATATAGGAATTATTTTGTATTTCGTTTTCATTTGTTTATGTATTAAAAAAAATAATTGTTTGTGTTTTTATATTTGTCATAACGTCTGCTCCTTTC
>JAZLLK010000012.1:0-17338 GCA_045598105.1 Bacteroidales bacterium
TAGTACAATCGTAATCCATACCAGTAAGTGGAGGTATTAGCGGTTCTGCTGAGCAATGTATTGTTGGAAATGCTGCTGAATCCCATATAGTAGAAATAGGTAGCATAGTAGTACTGGTCTATGATGGTGTTACTGTCTATTACCACACCACTACTATAAGCGGTGCTACCGGTACCACCATATAAATATATGCCGTAGTAGCCACCTGAAATGTAGTTGTTGATGATTCTGAAATCATGTACGATACCGGTGGAGGATTTATATATAGCTGCCGATGTGCTGGTAGTGGCGGTGACGCTGGCCAGTATTTTGCAGTCGCGTATGGTAACATTGTTACAGGAGTTGGTAATTTGAACGGTGTAGTTCGTTAAAGCGGAACCGTCAAATGTGATATTTTTAATCATCACATTTTCATTGCTACCCAGTGTAAGTGCTACGCCGGAGGCGGGTCTTACTATTACGCTGTCGGCGTTGTAAGCCTGAGAGGTAATGGTAAGGTTATATTTACCCATTATTTTTCCTATAGACGATAAGTCCCAATTTTCGGCATACACGCCCGATTCCACTTCCAGTAAAACGTCGCCTACGGGGTTACATAGTTTGGCTATGTCTATAAATTCTTTTATGGTTTTGAATTTTTCATTGGCACCTATGGTGTAAGTACCTGATATTTGGGCGTCACAGCCATAGCTTATAACGCTAAGCGTATCATCAAAAGTATTGGTATCTGTTATATTATTTGGCTCTCCTACCCATACGCGTATGGTATCAAAGTTATTGAGCCTTTGAGTGTAATAGCCTATGGTAATGGTATCGTTAAAGTCATCGGGGAGGGAACCTGTCCAATGAACGGTATCCTGTAATACGCCATTGAGTTCCCAGCCCAATACGGCGCTGGTAAGGTTAGCAAAACCTTTATTTTTAATGGTAACCTGTACGGGTTGTAATTCACCGCCCATGATACCGGTGCTTATAGGATTGTTTATGCGGTATAGAGCTACCGAGTTGCTGTCCATAATGGGAGCACCATAGTAGAATAAGGTTACAGGTAAGCAGGGGGTAGTGGTATTGGAAACAGTACCATTACAGCCTGAATATTTGGAGTTGTAAGCGGAGCTTACATAGGAGGTGGAACATCTTGCCCAATAGATGGTACCGGTGTTTTGGCTACAGGAGTTGGCAGATGAAGAGTCTACCCACCATACAAGCAGGTTTTTACCCGGGTTTATGGTGAATACCTGGTCAAACATTACAGGGTTCCATGCTCCGGCTATATTTAAGTCGCCGTCATATACCAATTGTGCATTGCTGGCAAGGGGATCAATATAAGTGGCGGTTACGTCGGTAAGAGTGGTTTCGGCCATGTAGCATTTTACATTGTAGCGTACATGGTTGTATGTATATTGGTTCCAGTAAGCTATACCGCTTATGGTTTTGCTTTGGAAGGCATTGCCTATGGAGTCTGCCATATATAGCATTTGTGACCATTGGAATCCGTCGCCCAAAGTGGACCATGGGAAAGCACAGTTATACGTTCCTGAAACGGGAACGCCTATTTGTAAGGAGTCGTTGGCAGTACCGCTAATGGGATGCTTGCTTATGAATGCCTCTCTTATAGTGGCATAGTTACCTACGGTATCATATCCGTATACGGAATAACTGATAGTGGTACCAAATATGTATTGGGGAATAACAGCTTGCCATAATGAGTCGCCTTCGTAAGCGGTCATGAGCACGGTATCGGTAACGGTAGCGGTAGAAGGATGGGTAGCGGTGTAGGTGAATACGGGTGTTTCAAGTCCTATAGCGGTGCGCTTGGCTACCTTGGCTTTAATTACGTAAGGACCGGTATTCAAAACCGTGTCGGTAAATGCGGAAATAAATGCTAATTCGGGAGCCTTGAGTTCGTATATGGAACCCATAAGTTCAAAGTTATCTATCAGCCATCCGTAGGATATCTGGCTGCCAATAGCGTTCCCTTTTTTTATTACAAAACGGAATTGTACTTCGGAGTAAGATACAGAGTTGGAAAGGTCAAATATTTCCTCTTTCCACCATGTGTTGGCAGGAATGGTAAGGCTGTCTTCGGCATCCCATATGGAATAGCTGGCAGCGTTAAAACCGGTAGTGCCATAGTTGGCAGCATTGCCCTGATATGCAGTTACAGGTAGTGCCTGCCATTGGGCACCCACATTGTTTAAGCGGTATTCCACCCTTACTTCATCACTGGGCGATACCTTACAAATGTGGCTGAAACGAAGAGTAATGTAACCATAGTTGGTACAGTCATACACGGGTGATGTCAGCATCACGGAGTCTCCTGTACCAAATGGTACTTCTGCCCATATGGATTTGGTACCGCTGAGTGCCAAACTCATAGGATTACTTGTGCTCCATGCTGTGCCGGGTGCGGAAGCAAAAGTGTGCGTGTTGCCGTCAAAGTTTTCACTTCCTACCACAACAGCCTGGGCATTAGCTAATTGTAGCATAATAAAAATGCTGCAAAAAAGCATAAAAAATTTTTTCATACTATTGTGTTTTTTTGTTATTGCCTACTCACTTAAAGGCTTTTCGGCTTACTCCATCATTATTATTTGTTTTTTGAATTTGCAAAGATAACATTTTTTTCTATAAGTGTTTCATTTTTTTTCTAAAAAGAATAGGCAACAGGTGTAGGTTTCAAATAAAAATTTATTATTTCACCCCTGTATAGCGATTTTCACCCCATGGACAAATTTTTACAAATTTTTTTAACATGTTGTATTGTATGTATTTACAATGTGAAAAATGTAATAAAACGTCCAAAACGGCGTGTTTGTCGCATTTTTACTGCAGTTACAATAATGACAATGTCGGCATAACGGGAAAAACAAAAAAACGGGAGTGTGTACCTTTTCATAAGAGTAGAAAATACATTTTACGGCATATAAAAAATTTTTTTATGCGTGGGCTATATCATGTATAAAAATGTTATCTTTGCATATTCAATATTTTGTAACATAGGATATATGCGTGTAGTACATTATCATATCGGTTGTATAAAATCAGCCTTAGTATTATGGCTGTGTATGAGCGTGTATATGTCAGTGCATTCGCAGGGTGTGCTTTTATATGAAGAAAACTTTAATCAGGCTGTGGTTTCCTGTACTTCTGTGCCTCATTCCGCATGGCGGCAGTGTGAGGCTTCCGAGTTGAATACCTCCGGTTACATGTGGGCTGAGGTACCTTCATTAAGCGGAGACTCCGTGGTGCTGGAATTTCCTATGTGTGATTTTTCCATGTATGCACATGTGCAAATAAGGTTCAGGCATATATGTAAGGTGTCGCCTGCGGATGAAGCCCGTTTGGAGTATCGTATTGATGCCGTAGGCAGTGCAGGGGCGTGGAAGCCGATGCCGCTTTCGGCCTATAGAGGTACGGCAGCAGCCGGAGGTAGCGGCTTTAGTGCTGCCGATTATGTAATGTGGAATGCCGGTGACAGCCTGGTCATGCCCTTGGCGTCATGGTGGGCCTATGAGTGTTATGACCTTAGCAATGAGGTGTCGTATGATAGAGCACAGTTCCGTTTGGTGCTGAAAAAGCACCATGTGCCCGGCAGTAATATATCCTATGGCTGGCTGCTGGACGACTTTCAGGTGTGGGCTTCTGCCGGCAGTATGGATTGCCCTATAGTGCAGCTGTTGTCGCCCATAGTAAAGGATACCGTATATGCCGCAGGTCCTCATACCGTATATGCCAAGGTAAAGGCTTCTGCCGGTGGGCATCTGCTTGCCCCGCAGCTGACATATACTTCCCGGCCGGCAGGAGGGTGGCACGCCGATTCCTTGCTCATGACAGCTTATGCAGGTGATACCATGTATAAAGCCGATATCCCGGCTATGGAAGCCGGCTCACAGGTAGTGTATGCCGTTACCGGTAGTGACAGTTCAGGTAACCACACCACAGCATTGTGCGGATATACCGTGTGTAAGCCCATGACCGTGAGCGGTAACATTGAACCCTATGTCATAGGCGATACCGTCAATAACGGCTATAGCGTAGCCGATGCTCCCACCGGCAGCGGCTATGGAGCCTATCAGTGGTGCCGTATGCTGTATAGGGCAGAAGATATGCCTGATAAGGCATGCGTTATCAATCGCTTAAGTTTTAAAGTAGCCCGTGATGATCGTTCTTTGCCCCTTACAGGGCAAAAAATATATATGCGACTTACGCATGATACCGATATAGCCTCCTGTTATTATGAAAACCCTGCAGGCATGCAGGCTGACATGGTATGGGAAGGCATAGCCGATACCCTGCAGGATAATGTATGGTTGCATATAACACTGAATACCCCCTATGTGTACAGGCCGGGTATGTCACTCTTAATATATTGGGAAAGCCGCAGTCCTCAGTCGGTTAATATGGAAAGCTGCCGGTTTTTCGGCGACAGCCGCTCCTCTGCCAATGCGCATTTGTGCGTGCTATGCGGTAATAACGGCGTATTCCCCACTATGGGTACGGGGGGGTGGTCTGTAAGGCCGGCAGTGGTGTTTACCATACGTGCATTGGCCTATGGTGAACATTCGGCCGCCGTGGACGGTGTGGTTTCACCCGTACAATCTATGGTAAGCGGCATAAAAAGCCTGCCGGTAAAAGTGCTGCTGCGTAATAAGGGAAATGAACCCCTAAGCTCGGTTACATTTCATTGGAGCATTAACGGTGTTGAACAGTCCCCTCATGCTTATACTGCCACCCGGGCTTTGGCGTGGGATTTTACCGATACCGTTACCATAGGCAACTATGTACCCGTAGCCATGCATAATGATACCATAACCGTGTGGGTAGCCATGCCAAACGGCTATACCGACAATGTAAAATACGATGACACAGTAAGTACCTGCCTGTACGGATGCTCTGCCCCCTTAGCCGGTACCTACACCATAGGTCCCCACGGCTATTTTCATACCCTGGCCGAGGCCGTGAGCGTAAGTAATAAATGCGGCGCCCAAGCGGATGTGCGGTTTGTAATAGCTTCCGACCATTATGCCGAAAATGCCGACCTGAGCCTGTTAGGTCATAATTATGGACCCTACACCCTTACCATTACCGCCGATACAGGTAAAGCAGTGTACCATATCACCGAAGCCGTGCAGGCATCGGATATACGTAATGTGCATATCAGTAATATTATATTCAGGGCAGCCGGCACCGGCACCATGGTAATACACAATGCCGGTCATGTGCAAATAAGCGGCTGCGAATTCCATGCCGATACTCTTAGCCGTAATGCTGACCTGTCAGTACTGAGCATGACCGGTGTATTACAGCAGGTTACACTTAGCCATAATGTGTTCACGGGCGGGTACGCCGGCGTAGAAATAGAAGGCAGTAGTACCAATCCTGCACAAGTCGAAATGTATAAAAATACAATACAAAAATTCTATTATAGTGGAATAAATGCTACATATGCACATATAATATTAAAGAACAATTATTTAAACTCTCGTTCTTATGATGCCGGCTCCAATGTTATGATGCTGTATGCGTATCGGGTGAGCGGTAGCATTATAGCCAATACTTTGTGGCAGGGTAGCAAGGCTTCTATATATACTTACGGCATGTATTTGTATGGTTTACATGTCGATAGTGCAGGTGTACCTATGCTCATAGCCAATAACGAAATATCAACCTATACTACAGGTGCTTATTACGGCATATATGTGGCTGAATCGGAGTGTCGTATAGTGCATAATTCTATACATGTGGAATCCGCAGGGCAGGGTCGTGCCCTGCAAATAGCCGATCATGCCAATAATGCCATAGAAGTATGTGCCAATGATTTGGTATGTAATCACGGTTATCCCGTGTATATTAGCGGGGTGGCACATTTGCATAATATATATATGTGCGCCAATAATCTTGAAGGTGATTACATAGGCTATGCCTCCGGTAATATAGTTACATTAGCCGATTGGCAGGCTATGATGCATGAGTATGCTTCCGTATCGGTAAGTCCTACTTATGCCGATTCGGCAGTGAGCCTCCGCTGGACAAGTTACAGCGGTGTTCTGGTGGAGCCATATATGGCTACCGATATACAGGATAGCCTTCGCCCCCTGCCTACCGCCGTGGGCGCCTATGCAGGTGGACCTGTGCCCGAGCGTAAGGCGGTGTTGCGGCCATATCCCTGTCTGTTTCATTATGCCGTAGCAGGTACTGCCGATACCATAAAAGTGGTGCTGCTCAATGCAGGTTGCATGCCTATAGATACCGCCAGAATAAGCTGGAGCGTAAACGGGGTAATGCGCACGTCCCTATTGTGGCAAGGGCATTTGGCACTTATGCAGGCTGATACCATAACGCTTGGAATCATAAGCCATACTCCCGGCAGTATAAGCCTGCAGGCCTGCGTAAGCATAGCAGGCTATACCGATACCATGCTCTATAGTGCCTATGTGTGCCCTTCAGCAGGCATGGCCGGTACTTATACCGTGGGACATGAAGGTGATTTTGTCACCCTTACACAGGCTGTAGAAGCGTTGCGCAAGTGCGGCATGAGTGATTCCGTAACCCTTAGTCTGCTGCCCGGAACCTATTACGAAATGCTGGACCTTACCTATAATAACCAATATAATCATAATTACCCCTTACGTATTACCTCCCAGGCGGGCTGTGCCGATAGCGTAATACTTTCCGCCGGTGGCATGGCGGTAAAACTTGGACATACCCATTATGTAACCCTTGACCATATTACCATATACGGAGGTGACACCTATGGCATATTCTTTGCCGATACCTGTACATGCATATCTGTTACACATTGCCACATACTATGCAGTACTACCACTACATCCGCCTCTTCATGTCCTATTTATAAGCCATTGGCAGCCAATAGGGTAGACTCTGTTTCCATAGCACATAATACCATAACGGGCGGCTATTACGGTGTGTGCCTGTATGGCGGCAGACAAAATCACGATTATGGTACTGCAATAGTGCTTGACAGCAATATTATAACCGACCAGTATTATTATGCCACCTATTTTTATTATAGTAATTTCTCTTCCTGTAATGGTAATATTATATCCTCCCGTAATATGAATGTTACCTCCTACTGGTACGGCCTGTGTATGTATTACTGTAATGCTAAAATATTGAATAATACAATATATACGCGGCACGAAGCCCTTAATTATGCCTACGGTATATATGGTACCAATATGAATATATACGACAATAGTACTGCCGATAGTGCCCTTATAGCCAATAATGTAATATATCTTAATCCGTGCGGAACCTATGCCACGGGTATATATGTAAACGGATACTATGGTGAAATACTGCATAACAGCATGTATAAGCAGAGTTCTTCAGGCGGCAACTACGGCATAGCCGTAGTGGGCACAGGTAATATGCTGCGTATCAAGAACAATAATATAGACGGTAATTGGGCATATTGTATATATATGGGGCGTCGCTATAATGCCCTCACCGATGACATAGATGCCAATAATATGCGTAGCGGTAACGGAAGTATAGTCGCGTATGTAAACGGAGGTGCCCGCACCATGGCCGCATGGAAAAGTATAGTGCTCTCCGATAAGCACTCGGTGCTTACCCGTCCGCATTATGAAAAAGAAGGCTGTCTCTATTTGGCCGATACCATGAATATGGGAGCGGCCATACTGCCACAACTGTTGCAGGATAAGGACCTCCGCTATCGCGGTAGCTTCACCTGTATGGGCGCTTATCATTACGGGCAATATGCCCTTGATGCCAAAATAGAATCCTTGTACTCCCTGCCCGATAGCTGCATGCCCGGTACCACTATTCCCATAAAAGCGGTAATAGCCAATGCAGGTACCGATACCCTGCGTAGCCTGCAGGTTCAGTGGAGCATTAACGGCGTATATCAGCCTGCCTGCCTGTGGCAGGGTACGCTCCCTGCCGGTGCCCGCGACACCCTTACCCTTAGTATTTTCCCCTTTGTTAAAGGCGTGTACCATATACAGGCATGTGTTACCATGCCTAATTCCCTGCCCGATGCTTACCATGTAAACGATACGGTATCACACACGGTGGTTACCTGCATGGGCTCCCTAAGCGGCTATTATACCGTGGGCACCGGCGGGGATTTTGAAAACATAGCTGCCGCTTGGCAAACGGCTATGAACTGCGGCGTAAGCGGTCCCGTTATCTTTGCCCTTACCGGTGATGTGAATATGGACCATTTTACCTTCACCACTCTGCCCGGCAGCTCCTCTGCCAATATCATCACCATTACATCGGCTACGCCGCAAAAAATAACCCTCACCGCTTCGACCGACCCCGTGCTGCTGCTCCGGCATGTGAGTAATATTACCTTTCGTAATCTTATCATAGGTACCGGTACCGGAGGGGTAGTGGTAAAATTTGGCGGCATGTGCCGCTATATTACCATTGATAGCTGCGAAATATACGGCCGACCCCACACTATGAATGCCGCCGACCGTACCATAGAGGCCTATTTTGCCCCCATGGAAAATAATGCCCTTAGAAATATAACCCTTTCACATAATATCATAAGCGGAGGCCATAGTAATATATATTTTTATTATGCTTCAGGCTCCGCTTCCTATATGCGGCACGATTGTGGCATAGCTATATACAACAACGTAATGACCCAAGCCTATGCCTATGGCCTGTATGCTTATTATTACGGATATTTTACCCGCATAAGCGGTAATACCATAATATCCCGCCCCGGTGCCGACAGCTATAGCGGTATATGCCTGTATAACTATACTACCTGTGAGCAACTTGCAAATAATAAAATACACATACATGCCCAAGGCAATGCTTATGGCATATACCCTTACACCTATCACAATAGTAGTGCTGTATATGGAGCTTTGGCCCCCGATACCATAGCTAATAACGAGGTGATAGTGTGTAGCGACAACGGTGCTGCCTATGGCGTGTATGTAGGCAGTATGTCTATGGCTGTATGCTGCCATAACTCCGTATATGTGCAGGCACCCTATGCTTATGCCTTATATAAAGACATGAGCGAATCAGGCTATAAATGTGATGTAATTAATAATAACCTGTATGCCGCCTTGCCGGCCTGTGAAATACATAACCCTGCCTGCATCGCCTATGCCTCTTATATTACCCGCACCACCTGTGCTTCGGCCATATATGGCCTAAACGATTATAACAATTATTACGTAAATACCGGCACATATATAGCCTGCGTGGAAGGTACACCTATGTGCTTAGCCGACATGCGTACATTGCAGGATATGCACTCTTATAATGCCGACCCCTGCTACACCGATACTTATTCCTGCCTGCGTATGCCCGATACTACCAGGCTTTTATGTCCGGCCGTACCCGGCGTAACTTCCGATATAGCCGGCTTCGTGCGAGCCGGAAGCACCCCCGCCGGTGCCTACGAACTTACCCCCTATACCACCGATGTAGCCCTTGTAAAACTGAATCTTAACGATACTTCCGCTACTATATGCCCTGTATTACACTTTGTAAATGCCGGTACCGACAGCCTGTATAGCCTTACCTGTGCCATAGTATATAACGGGGTACAGCTGCCCCCGCAAACTATATATTGTAGCCTGGCCTCCCTACAGCATGATACCTGTATTTTGCCTGCAGTGCAGGCAAAATACGGAAAAAATACCTTGCAGGTATATGTTACCTCCGTAAACGGACAGCCTAATGACCATAAAGCTGCTAACGATACCATTACCTTATGCCGGTTTCGCTGTAATACGCCCATGAGCGGCACCTATGTGGTGGGTGCCGATAGTGGTGCCCATTTTGCCTCCTTTTCTGAAGTATATGAGGCACTGCATAGCTGTATGGCAGCCGACTCTATTACCTTACAGGTGCAAAATGGCCGGTATAACGAAATACCCGATATGGGAGCCTGGGCACCTTATTTGGGCAATCATTCCATGCTTATCACCTCACTGTCAGGCGATTCTTCACAAGTGATAATAGGTACGCCTACCGCCGCCCTGTGGCTGAATAATAACAGCCATATTACCTTTAGCCATATTACCCTCTATAGCCATACCTCCGCCACTGTTACCATGCAGGGGAGCAATAATAATATCACTTTTAGCCACTGTGCCGTAATTAATGACGATACCGCCACCTCCCTCAGCTACGGCATATATGCTCCCGGTACAGGCCGACAGCAGCATATTACCATACAGCACTGCCTTATAAGCGGTGGCGGGTACGGAGTATACCTTTATGCCGGTAGCGGCACCACCGTGGCCGCTTTAGGTAATAATATCAGCATAACTCATAATGAATTTTACGGACAGACATGTGCAGGCATCAGCATTACCAATGCAGAATTAAATACGTTGAATAACAATATAATTATTGCAAAAAAATATGGCCAATACATGCAGTGGACAGGCATAGACCTGTATGCCGTAAACGGCCCTGTTACAGCTAATATTATACGTCAGCCTAATGCCGGCATAGCAAAGTGCTATGGCCTGCATGCCCGATATTACGGTTATCATAATACTGCCGACCTGCAGTTGATAAGTAATAATGTTATAGCACTGCATGGTAGCGAACAGGTGTGCGGTGTGCGTGTGTATTTTGTGCGTACCATGATATATCATAACAGCATAAGGGTACAGGGAGGCAGCCCTGTTACGGCTGTAGAGGTGGAAAATGCCGTGTGGGTAAAGGTGAGAAATAATGTGCTTGACGCCCCTTACGGGTGCCCCGTGGTGCTGCCCGCTGACGTGGAATGCGACTACAATGCCTATGGCACCACCGGCACCATAGGCTGCAGAGAAGCGTATTATAGCAATCTTAACGCATGGCAGCAGGCTATACATGGTGATGCACACTCCCTGCAGTGTCTGCCGCAATATGCCGATACCATATTGCTTGTGCCCGCCGATGCAGGCAAATATGTGTGCCCCCTGCAGCCGGAAGTGCCATATGATATCAGCAACGCTTCCAGAACTGTATATACCTGCATGGGCGCCCATAACGCCTCCGCTGCAACTATAGATGTGGCCGCCCTGGAACTGAGTAATATGCCCGCACAGGCAGTGCATGGGCAGCCTTTGCCCGTAACACTTAAGGTGGTGAGCATGGGAGACAGCGTAGTGCATGATATGTGTATAGGCTGGAGCGTAAACGGGGTACCACAGCCACCTGTGCAATATAATTGCATACCCTCTATGCATTTGCATGATACCGCTTATATACACCTGGGGACAGCCTATGCCCCTATGAATGGTACCGCTGATATACAGGCATGGATAAGCACCATAAACAATAGTCCCGATATATGTACCGCTAACGATACCGCAGCATGCAACATGCCTACCGGACCATTGGCTTACTTTATGTCTCCTATGCCTGATGATACTTCCTATACACTCTCCTTTATAGTGCGTGCACATATACTTAATACCACCGGCGCCATTACCGATATACCCATGCTTAATGTGGAAACACGCCTGCCCGACGGTACCTTCCTGAGCGAAGGCGTGCCCATGACACAGGAAGCCAATGATGAATGGTTTGCCATTATACCGCACCAATACTACGAAAGTACCGTAATATATACCTTGCCCGTAACCGATACCCTGGGCAATAGTGTGGTACTGCAGGATAGCACTTACCTTATATGCGGCCGCGGCATGCACACCGTGCAGGTGGGGCAGGGTACTGTAGATAATGTTACTTTGCCGTTTAACACCTGCTATAATTACGGATGGTCACGTAGCATATACAGCGCCGGCGAGTTGGATGCCGAATGTGGCGGCGGCGTAATTACCCATGTGGCCTTACAATATGTGGGCGGTAATATAAGCCGTGATAATATTAAATTGTATATGCGTGCCATCTATGATACCACAGAAACATCGTATGCCTACGAAAATCCCTCCGATGCAGGCTATACACCGGTGTGGACCGGCAATTTGCCCCTAAGCACCGGCGGCTGGTACACCCTGCCGCTACAGTGGCCTTTTACCCTGCCGGCAGGTAAGCATTTACAACTCTATTGGGAAGATATGTCAGGCCATTATAACTGTACCTATTATTTCTATAATCATGCTACATCCGTGCCCCAAAGTGCAGGGGGCTATTCCGATGAAAGCTTTGCCGTAGCACAGCGTGAATATGCCTATACAAGCCGCTTTAAGCCTAATATGAAATTCACAATAGGGCACCCTTTTGAACCCTACGTGCAACCCGATATAGCCGTGAGTGATATACTCTCACCCGCTAATAATGCCTCCACCCCTTGTAATACCGACTATATGCCCGTTACCGTGTGCGTACAAAATATGGGAGACAGAAACCATGATTTTGCCACCAATAATTGCACCCTGTATATGTTGGCACAAGGGCCGGTAACCGTGTATGACAGCCTTCGGCTTGATAGCGGACTGCTGGCTTCAGGTTGCTATGACACCCTTACGCTGTTTACCGCCCTGCCAGTGGGTACTGCCGGCCGCTATGATATCACCTGCTGGCTTAATAGCCGTGATAAAATTCCCTATGACGATACCTTACAGGCAAGTTATTATTCATCGCGAATGTATTTACCTGTGTATGAAGATTTCCATGCAGGCATAAGCCCCTATTTTTATGTGAGTAACAATAACAGTTCCTCCGGATGGAGCGTGGTACACGATACCGATAGGGTAGGCAGTGTGCCGCCCCTCACCGGCAATGCCGTTATGACCTTTTCGGGCACCAGAGGTGTCATGAGTACCCTGTACTCTCATCAGTTGGATTTTGGCTCACTGCAGCGGCCGGCGTTGGAGTTGTGGTATTACCATGATACCGCCGCCTCCGTCTCCGACTATACCGATGTGCGTATTTCCCGCAATGGCAATGAATATATTACACTATTCAACCTTAAAAAGAACAACGGCAGTTCCATGGGTTGGACACGTTATAGCTATCCGCTTGACAGCATGGTAGGGGAGTCGTGCGTAATACTGCAAATGGAAGCTATGCGTAAAAGTACCGCAAACTATGACGGTAATCAGTATATTGACTGTATAAATATACATGCCCTGCAGGATATAGCTGTGGCTAAGGTGCCTGTGCCCTACATGGAGATGTGTAACAGCCGCTATATGCCTCTGCAGGTGGAATTACATAACACTACAGGACAACGTATCAGCTTTCCGCTCACCCCCTGCACCTTGCAGGTGCGGGTAAGCGGCGACTGTTCGGCCCAATACAGCGTGCCATTGCAGCAAGGTGAAGTGCCGGCGTTAGGCAATCGTATTGTAACAGTTGATAGTATGTTTAATTTTGCCGACGGTATATATTACGTGCAAGCCTATGTAGAAAGCCCCATTGATGACTACGCCTGTAACGATACCTTATACGATACCATTATCATTCAGGCATGCCTGCAGGTGCAGGCCGCCCAAATAACCGGCGGAAACAATAATACCGACTGCATAGGCCCCCATACTAAAGTGTACGAAGACTATAGGCTGTATAACACAGGCAATGTACACATGCACAATATAGTAATGAGCCTGCATGTATATAACGCCTCCGGCAGCCTGTGCCAGGTACTATACGATACCCTGTACCTGTCATTGCCCGCCGGCGACAGCCTGTCAGGCAGGTTTCCTCATGCCTATACCGTGCCTCAGTGTGATATGTACACCGTAGAGCTTACCGCGGCCCCATTGTGTAATACCGCAGCCCTGTATAGCATCGCCGTAGCCGAATGCGTAAATATGAGTGATGTGGAAGTGAGTAATATACTGTTTCCCACCGATAGTATGGCCGCCGGTACCCCGGCTAAAATAAAGGTAAAAGTATGCAATTATAGTCCCTATGAAGATGCTAAAGGTATAGTAATACATGCCTGCGTGTGTACCCTGAGCGGTGATACCGTGGCAGCCTATACCGAAACCATGAACGATATATATGCCGACAGCTGTGCCGAATTTGAGTTTCCTAAGCCCTTTAGCATACCTGAGCAAGCCTATACGATAGCAGTGTATGTGAACAATACCGATGCCCATGCCGCCAACGACACCCTGTTACTGCTGCTGCATGCCATTGTAGATGTGCGTGAACATAGTATGCCTTCTCTGTATTTAGGTCAAAATATGCCTAACCCCGCCGAAAATTTCACCTCGGTGCCCTATAGCATACCTTGCCGCGGTAGGGTAACATTCAGCATAAGCAATGTGGCCGGTCAGGTGCTCCTTACCTATACCGTGTATTCCGCCGCCGGCTGTAACAGCTTTACCCTTCCTATTCACACCCTCCCCGCCGGCGTGTATTTCTACTCTATGACTTTCCAAGGTCAACGCCTTGTAAGGAAAATGGTAATAAAGAAATAACCATTATAAAAAATGGAACTGAAAGATTTTCCTTTTTTATGTTATTATTGTAAAAACGCTGCCGTCCGCAAAAAAATTTTTTTTTTCTTCTCTTCGGTATATGCCATACCAACCGGTTTGCTGTCTTTTTTTTGCTGTAAAGCCGAAAAAAAATTTAGAAAAAAAAACGGGACGGGTAGTTTGTCAATACTGAAAAAACGCAGTGTAACAAAATGACAGTTTTATACTATGTATCATAGCGTATTAATGTATTGCCAAATTTGATACGCCATGCTGAAGCTGTAATGATACATATCTTACAAAAAAATGTAAGTAATATTTACTTAAATATTAGGTTAAATAGTAAATTTATAATTAAAAAAAATCATTTTTATAACGATAATTTGTAATATGATCATCATACAATTTCTTTTAATTATTTAAATTATTTAACATAAAATGTTTACTTTATTTTACGTTAAAAAAAATAGAATTTTATAATAATATTGTTAAACCATGACGAACGTGTGTTTATTTTCGGTCTATTAAATATATTTCCTTTATTTTCCTATCTTCAAATATCATTATTTCAGGTATTTCTTTGTAAATGCCATATCGGTCGTGTACTCTTTGGTTGTCAATAATGTAATACACATGTTGAAACCGATATAGGGTAAGGCGGCTTATGGTAGTGTCGGAATCAGTAATTACGTAAAGGGGGTGGTTAGCATATTGCCGGCATATAGCCACATATACCGAATCTAAAGGAATGCGGTAGCAAGGCTTGCATATCCCTTTTTCATAAAAGGTAAACAGCACAAAGTTGTCATGATTAATATGGCATATAAAATTATCATCCACATAGCGTTGTGCCAGGTACATATTATTATGGCGAGGCTGTGAAGTGCATCCGTATACAACCGTATACAGGCTAATAATCAAAAGAAATTTTAACAACTTCATATTTTCCTTTTTTTAACCCGCAAATGCCGTTCTTACAATGCTCCGATACTAAAAATGCCAACCCGCCGGAGGTGGGTACCGCATGCCTGCCTGTAATGAATAGCAAGCTGTTTTCCACATAGTCGCCTATATAGTTGAAGTTTTCGTCTATCAGTGATACCCCGGTACGCTTGGTGTTAATGGTGTTTTTTAAGCCTTCTTCATTGTATTCCGGCTGTGCAAGGGAAAAAAAACGGTAATATAGCCGGTTGTATTTATCATATAGCAGAGCGTGGTTGTAATAATCACATGTCATAGACTTGTTTTTTAAATTAATAAGCCCTATAAAATTATTATTCAGATTTAATTTTTTGTATTCCTTGGGATATGGTGTGTAATGGTCAGGAATAATATTGTATGTTTTTATCCGGCAGGTGAGTGTGTCATATACGGTTATGCAAGTGGTTTTAGATTGCGTGGTTACATATTTACTGCCTGCTATGCAGTATAGATTGTATAAATCCAAATAGGAATATCCGTCCTTGAATTCTTTTACATGAGGAAAATGTATGGGATACATCTTTTTTTCTCCGGTGTATATGTTCTCACCGGCCAGTATGTTGTATCGGTCTGTATCACCATTATTATAGGCCGGAAAATACAGCAACTTTTTCTGTTGCATATCATATAGTATGGCATCATTTATAGAGGAGGCTATACGTATGCTGTCATTGTATTGTATTCTTTGAAATACAACCTTTTGCTTGTTAATATCACACAGAGTGTACATGTAATTATTGGCAATAAGCAAAAGCATGTTACTGTCGGTCATAAGCATGGCGGATTGTAGCAACATGTTGTCTTCTGTCAGTAATTGGCGTATAGTAGCTGTGTCTAATGCAAATTTACATATAGGAACAAATCCTCTTTTTTCCTCTTTCAATATATGTATTAAAGTGTCCTTTTTGGAAAGAACAGCCAAATATAAATTGTTCTCCTTCTCATACATAGTCCATAATGCAATATCCTGCTCCTCTTCTTCAAAAAGAACCTTTACCGTTTCTTTGCTTACCTTTATTTCCTTTTTATTTGCACATGAAACATTGCATATAATTATTGCTAATATTATAAAACAGTATGCGTTTTTCATTATATGATATTTTTTTTGTGAAAATAGGTATAATAAATATTAATATTCGCCATATATATAATCGTCAGGTATAGTCAATAACAATCCGTCCTCATACATTTGTCTTATAGCTTGTTGAATAGGTTCAAAATCGGAAGGGTTATCTATAGTGGTAGTGTCATTGTTATCCAGTGCTACCGATAAGTCGTCACATCTTACCTTAATCTGTTGCCCGTCAGAACCACACATGGGGTACACCTGAAACCCTAAAGTTTGAGGATTGCTTGGATTACATTGTATTTCATTGCTATAAGTTACACCGGTGCATCGGTAATAGTAGTAGCAATACCCGTCCTCTTCTTGTTTTACAAAAAACTGTAACAGCCAGCCGGTGTATAAGTCTTTTTGCATTTTTGACGCATGTGCTGTCCCGTTATCTGTTAATGTGGTATTCGTATTCTCTTTTTTGCAGGCAATGAAAACCAATCCTGCTGTTAATAATGCTGCTATAGCAGCTAATAGAATTTTTCTATTCATCTTATTTTTTTATGGCAACCTCTAAATTTTTCTATTTTTTTTCTTATTATTGGGGTTTCTGACAGCAGAGACTGCATTAGAACTATCTAAACCACAACAAAAGTTGTTTTTCAAGCCGCAAAGATAAACAAAATTTTAATACGAATTTCCCTTTCTTCTTTTTTTTTATATCCGTAATAGTTTACACCACCTTTTTGTGTCCGGCGGGCATCTGTATTCTTATATTGTACCCATATTTTTAGACCGCAAAATTAGCAAAAATAAGGATACGTTAAGCTACTTTTTCTTCTTTTGTTAATAAATTATTTAAAAATCGTTCTATCGGTATTTCTCCGTTTATACCCTGATGATGTCGTATTGTATTGTAATATAGCATAAAGTTATTTATTCCTGCCCG
>JAZLLK010000013.1:0-25126 GCA_045598105.1 Bacteroidales bacterium
GTATTTACCATACTCACTGTTACAGGTCAGGTATTACATACCCAAACAGTTGAAGCCCTTGCAGGCAAAAACAGTATTGAATTCAATACCGAAAACCTTGCTGCCGGCGTTTATTTCTATACCATGGACTTCCAAGGCCAACGTCTCATGAAGAAAATGGTTATCAAAAAGTAAAATACTGTTTGTGAACCGATAAAAAGGGAACCTTGCGGTTCCCTTTTTTTTGTGCGAGTACGGGTATGTGTGCTGCTGTAGTATGGGCATGGTTACAGGTGTAAGTGGACAGTTAAAAATATCGGAATATTAAAAAAAATAGAGGTAAGCCGCTTTCTGTATGTTATAATTAGTTATTTTTGCAAAAAAATAATTAATTATGAACAGTATGAAATATGTAATGGCAATAGTGTTGCTGTGTATGGCAAGCGGGCTGCGTGCCCAAACAGCACCATATAATATCATGGATATTCCTATGGTATATGTGCAGGGCGGTGCTTATAATATGGGTGCCCAAGTGCATGATACCCTCGCCGGTGCTGACGAGATAACTCATAGTGTAAAGGTGAAAAATTTTTATATATCACCTTGTGAGGTTACACAAGCTTTATGGAAGGCGGTAATGGGGAATAATCCTTCCCGTTTTAAGGGTGAAACAAGGCCTGTAGAGCGTGTGAGCTGGAATGATTGTCAGTTGTTTATAGATTCACTCAATAAACTTACCGGCATGCATTACAGGCTTCCTACCGAAGCAGAGTGGGAGTATGCCGCCAAGGGCGGACATGCTTATAGTAGAAATTGGTATAGCGGAGCAAAATTTGTAAATACGGTAGCCCGTTATAAGGACAATAGTAACCATGTAACATGGAAGGTATCTACACGTATGCCCAATGAACTTAACCTGTGTGATATGAGCGGTAATGTGTGGGAATGGTGTGCTGATGTATATGCTCCGTATGACACTACAAGTTATTATCCTAAGTCGCCTGCAGAAGGCTTGTATCGAGTGTGTCGTGGCGGAAGCTATAACAGTACGGCTGCAGATTGCAGGGTGAGCAAGCGAGGCAGGCAAAAGCCGAACTATAAGCACCCTACCATAGGCTTTCGGCTGGCTATGAGTGATGAATAATTATATATGCAGGTGTGAAGCTGCTATTATGCCCTTGGTTGCTTATTGTAGGCATGGGTCATAAATATGCGGCAAAAGGTATCTTCCGGTATTTTATTGCCTATGAGTACCATTATATATACTATTACAAAGGCAAATATCGCTCTAAAGAGTATAATGCCTGTCCAGTGCCCTCCCATACCCAGCATGAGCAGTGTATCTTCTATAATGGAGTGAAAAAGCCCCATAAGGGCCATAGAATAGAATATATCTTTTGCTTTTACATTCGGCTTGCTACCTTCAGCTATAATAAGTCCGCCGCCATAGGCTATACCCATGGTGAGTCCGACCACGGTAAGCGGCAACATGGCTTCACTAATACCCAGCCATGCCAATGGAGGTAACATTATTTTATTGAACCATTTAATGGCTCCTGTTACTTCCAGCAAATGTATAAAATTTACCAACAGGAATATCATACATATAATAAGTCCGTAGTTTCTCAATTCGTGTAGTGCCCATGTCCCCCATGTATGGGTGGTGGATGTGAAGGCATGGGTTATGTGCATAGGCGATTGTAGCAGACCGGTACTTTGGTATAGGTAAAATAATATAATGCCTGCTACTATGCTGAAAACAAATCGTATGCAAAACATTACCCATATTTTTATGCCTGTTTTGCGGGCTATGCCCAGTTCTATAGGAAAAGTGTGTGCTATGAGTATCATGGTGAGCAGTACCGTGGTTTGAGCCACCGTGAGTGGCTCTGATAGCGAAGGATATATGGTAAAAAATGAAAGCAGGCCACCATATATATTTACCACCAGTGCTGTAAGCCATACAAGCGATGTTTCGGCAGGTAAACCCACACATTGCATTACCGGCTGGAGCAATTGGCTTATATGTGGTAATATATTGGCTACTTGTATAAAGTGTATAATAACCGATATGGGTATCATTAACCTGAACAGGGTGATACAGGCTTTGAGTGTGCGTTGAAGACTATAGTTAAAAAATGTTTTAATGCTTTCCCCCATGTAATGTATTTCTAAAAAAAACGGTGCAAAGGTAGCATTTTTTTTGCTCTTGTAAAAAAAAAGGAACCAAGGCCGGATTTTAGCAAAAAAAACATTATCTTTGCACTTGTAGCAATGATAGTATAATGCATGAAGAATAAAATAAAAAGTATAGTTAAACTGGTGCTGTTTTTGGCTCTTGGCGTGTTTTTTGTATGGTTTTCGGTAAAGGACCTTACCATGGAACAGCGTGCCGAAATATGGCAGAATGTAAAGTCCATATTTATACATCATAAATGGGGTTGGCTGTTGTTATGTGCCGTTATAGGCTACATAAGTGTATGGATAAGAGGTTTAAGATCTGTACTCATGATTAATCCTTTGGGCTACAAGGTGCGTTCTACAACAGCCTATCATTCGGTATGTATATGCTATTTGGCCAATATGGCCATACCCCGTTTGGGTGAAATATTGCGATGTACCGTTTTACAAAAATATGACAAGGTGCCCTTTCAAAAGTCGCTGGGAACAGTGGTAACCGAGCGTGTAATAGATGTAATAATATGCGGAATGATGTTTGTGGCGGCCTTGCTGTTGGAATCGGATAAAATAATGCAAATATTTATAGATAACCACGTGGGTGCCAATATTATATCTATGCTTTCGGGTGGGGGTAAATATATAGCATTACTCGTAGTATTGGTATGTGTAGTTGTTATATATGTTTTGCGTAAGCGTATAGTTGCATTTTCATGGGTTCAAAAAATAAAGCAGGTGCTGCTGGGCTTTTGGGAAGGCATGCTTTCTATAAAAAAATTACAGCATCCTATATTGTTTATAATATATTCTTTACTGATATGGGTGTGTTACTATTTAATGTTCTTTATGGCTTTATTCGCATTTCCGGAGGTGATGAGTTTGGGTGCCAATGTGCTGTTGCTCTCTTTGTCGGCGGTGGTAATAGGCACCGTAGGTTTTGTAGTAGCCCAAGGCGGCTTGGGTGCCTATCCGTGGCTGGTGTCGGTTGTAATGGCTTTATATGGTATATCAGCTGAAGTAGGCCTGGCTGTAGGCTGGGTGGTGTGGTCGGTAGAATCTTTGGTGTATTTATTTATAGGCCTGGTATCTTTAATAATTATATCATTAAAAAAACAGCAACATGAATTACCTGTCACTGGTGAAAAGTAAGATATATGCAGCCGATAGTGCTTTGCCTTGTGTAGAGTTATGGCATAAGGAAGGAAAACATATAGTGTTTACCAATGGCTGCTTTGACATAGTGCATCGCGGGCATTTAGATTATTTGGCTAAGGCTGCAGCCTTAGGCGATAAGTTGGTAGTGGGGCTCAATACCGATGCTTCAGTACGGGATATTAAAGGGCCTGAGCGGCCGGTTATAGACGAATATTCCAGGGCATGGCTGTTGGCATCATTATGTTATGTAGATGCGGTGATGCTGTTTAACGAGCCCACACCTTATGAACTTATAGGCAGGGTACAGCCGCAGGTATTGGTAAAAGGTGCCGATTATAAGGCCGAGAATATAGTGGGCTATGATATAGTTACATCAGGCGGTGGAAAGGTGGTTACCTTAGAATTCTTACAAGGGTTTTCTACCACTTCCATTATAGAAAAAATACGAAACACCCGTTAGTATGCAGCGTAAAAGCATACTCACCGAAGACGGCTCCTCAAGCCTGTATGCACCTCAATTTCACCAATCGTATCATTCCGTGCATGGTGCCATGCAGGAGTCGGAACACATATTCATACATGCCGGCTTGCAATGTGAGCAGTTGGCCAATGTGTCTGCTATAAATATATTTGAAATGGGCTTTGGTACCGGGCTCAATGCCTTACTTACCTGGTATTATGCCCGGCATATACGTGTAGATTATGAATCGGTAGAGTTGTATCCGTTACAACCTCAGGAGTATAATACGCTTAATTATGCAGAAAGGATACCCCATGCTTTGGCGGGGAAGGTGTTTCAATGTATGCACCAAACTTCATGGAATACATGGCAGGAAATAAGTCAGCAGTTTCGTTTATATAAGCATTTGTGTGACTTGCAAAGCGTAGAATTACATAAAAATACGTATCATTTAGTATATTTTGATGCTTTTTCACCAGACGAGCAGCCGGAATTATGGAGTAATCAGGTATTTGAACGTATATTTTTGGCAATGCAGCCACAAGGTATATTGGTTACCTATTCCACCAAAGGAGATGTAAAGCGGGCTTTAAAGAGTGCGGGGTTTAGCATAGAAAAGTTGCCGGGACCTATAGGAAAAAGGGAAATATTGCGTGCGTATAAGTAATAAAAAAAAGGCTATTCTGTACAGAATAGCCTTTTTTTATACAAATATTGTTTATTTGTTTTTTAGCTGTTCTATTTCTTTTTCCATATCGCTTATTTTGCCAAGCAATTGAGGCAACATTCTTAGTGCAGCTAATTCTTTCCATTTTTTGTTTACGTCTATGGCCGGTGTGCCGAACAGTATTTTGCCGGCAGGCACTGATTTATCCACACCTGATGTGGCCAGTATTACGCTACCTTTACCTATTACAAGGTCTTTATTGATAGATACCTTGGCCCATATCAGGCAGTCGTCTTCTATGGTAGTAACGCCGGCTATGGCGCAGTGTGAACCTATGAGGCAATGTTTGCCTATGGTGGTATCATGGCCTACCTGTATGTGGTTGTCAAATTTACAGCCTTCACCTATGTGTGTATCACCCGATACACCTTTATCTATGGTGCATAGGGCTCCTATTTCCACATTGTCGTCTATGGTGGTGGTACCGCATGATTCCAGTTTATCCCAGTGGGTGGGGCGACGTTTAAAATAGAAGGCTTCACCACCTATTACACTATTTGATTGAATGGTAACGTTATTACCTATGGTGGTGTGGTCATATATGCTTACATTGGAATGTATAACACAATTTCTACCTATTTTTACGTTTTCTCCTACAAATACGCCGGGTTGGAGTATGGTGCCTTCACCTATTTGTGCGTTGGGATGTACAAATACCGATTGCGAATGAAAATGACGGAAGTGTTTAACCAATTTTACATAATCTCTAAAAGGATCATCGGAAATAAGTAATGTTTTTCCGTGATTGTCTTCAGGACGTATGTCTAATATTACGAAGCCGGCATTGCTGTTGAGCACTTTTTCGTAATATTTGGGATGGTCCACAAAGGTGAGTTCTCCCGGCCCGGTCATGTGTATTTCATTAATACCGGTAACCATAGCGTGGAGGTTACCACATACTTCTATGTGCGAACCCATAATGTCCACAAGCTCTTTTAGAGCAATAGGTGCGTCAAAAATCATGAGTGTGCTTTAATTAAGTTTATTTAACTCTTTCTGCATATTTATTGGTACGAGTATCTACCTTTATGATTTCACCTTCATTAATGAATAGCGGAACCATTACTTCAGCACCTGTTTCTACTATTGCTTTCTTTTGGGCATTGGTAGCTGTATCACCTTTTACACCGGGCTCGGTGTAGGTAACTTTCAATTCTACAAAAGGAGGCATTTCGCATGTGAGCGGGGTATCGGTTTCGGCATGATACATTACTTCTACGCTTTGTCCTTCTTTAAGCAGACCCGGGTTGGTAATTAAGGCTTCTTCTATGGAAATTTGTTCATAGGTTTCACCATGCATAAACCAATACATGTCACCATCTTTGTAGAGGTATTGGTAAGGACGACGTTCTACGCGGGCAAGTTCTATTTTAACACCTGCATCAAAACGGTTTTCCAATACTCTGCCGGATTTTATATGTCTTAATTTTGTTCTTACAAAAGTGTTACCTTTACCCGGCTTTACATGTTGAAATTCAACTATTGTCCACAATTCATTGTTGTGTACAATACACAATCCGTTCTTAAAATCTGCTGTTGTTGCCATATATGTTTTGCTTTTAACAGTTATTATATACTAAAGAAGCCCTTCAATGAGGGCTTTCTTCATTTATGATCTCTTTTCTTTAATACGAGCTTTCTTACCGGTTAAGTTTCTTAAGTAGAATATTCTTGCTCTTCTAACTACACCGCGTTTATTCACTACAATGCTTTGAATAAAAGGAGAGTTAATAGGAAATATACGTTCTACACCTATACCACCGGATATTTTTCTTACAGTGAAAGTTTCGGTAGCACCTGCACCTACACGTTGAAGTACTACACCTTGGTATGATTGTAAACGTTCTTTGTTACCTTCTACTATTTTGTAAGTAACGGTAATGGTGTCACCTGCTTTAAATTGAGGATATTCTTTCTTTTCAATGAGTTGTTCTTCGGTGAATTTAATCAATGCTGATTTCATTTCTTTTGTCTTTCTTTTATAAGATGTAACCCCACACGATTCACATGGCTACTATGGCCAATACGTTAACTGAATGATACATCCGTGTTAATTATAATGTTAATTCAAAGTCTGCAAAGGTACAAAAAAAATCAATACAAACTTTCATTATGTGTATAAAAAATAATTACTGATAGCAGTTTTGACACATGGTGATGTTTTTTTTGTCTTTTAAAACTTTGTGTAAGAATGTTTTGTATTGTTTGTTGCTATTTAAGTTATTCCATTGGCTTTCGCTCCACGGGGTATACACATAACGGGCATTTTTATCATAGCAGCAGGGAAGTATGAGTCCGTCCCAGGTTATCACCACCGCATTCCATGCTCTGTAGCACGAGGCGGTGCGAGAGGGCTTGCGTACACAGGCTCCGTTATCAAGGTGGGTGTAGCGGTTTAACCTGCCCTGCAGTGTAGGCATAAGCGGTGAGGATGTGTTATAGAATTGAGCCGATTTAAAGCTTACGCTGTCGGCCCCGGCCTGTAGAGCGGTGTGTTTTATTTCGCTCATGTATATTTCGGTGGTGCTAAGCACCAAACATTGTGCCTCTATGTGAGGGGTAGGGCTGTTCAGTTCTTTTTTGGCTGCCTGCAGCCATGATATGGCTTGTATGGTACGAGCCCATACACCCCCTATGCGGTATTGTTCGTATTCCTGTTGCCTGTGTCCGTCCATGGATATAATAATGCGGTGTAATCCCGATAACACTATGTCTTTGGCCATGGCAGGCGTAATGTTTTGAGCATTGGTGGACGTGTTTACATATATGTGTCGGTCGGCTGCAAAGCGTATGAGCCGGGTAGCCTGCGGATGTAAAAACGGCTCTCCCTGAAAATATAATGTAAGATTAATAAGGTACGGTGAAGCGGTGTATATAATACGGCGGTATAAATCTTCGTTTATCATGCCTTTTTCCCGTGTGAGCAGGCCTGCCCCCGATGGGCATTCGGGACAATGCAAATTACATACATTGCAGGGCTCTACCGCCATGGAATACACTCGCCCATGGTGTATTACCTTTCCCATAATGCGTGACAACGCGTAATCTATGCCTACGCGTATAAGATTAAGTATCTTTTTCCCGGTAATAATGCCTGCATAGGCCCTATAATAACGGAAAAAATTATACATATATAAAAAAACGAACTAGTAGGTAAGGGTGGCATTGCGTTCCTTGGCCATTTTCCTGAGGTTAATAATGGCGTAACGCATTCTGCCTAAGGCTGTATTAATGCTCACATTGGTTTTTTCAGCTATTTCTTTAAAGGATAATTCCTTATATATGCGTAAGTCCAATACTTCCTTCTGCTCTTCGGGGAGCAGGGCAATTAATTCATGCAGCGATTCATGTATTTGCCTGGTGATAATAGTTTGCTCTATGGACATGGCTGGCTCGGAAAAGTTGTCAAATATATCACCGCTTTCATTGTTGTCTACATAAGTCATTTTTTGACAACGGCGAAAATGGTCTATGACCAAATTACGGGTAATACGCATTAACCACTGGTTGAATTTGCCTTCTTCACGATAGGCACCCAATTTGAGTGTGTTAATTACCTTAATAAAGGTATCCTGAAACAAATCCTCAGCCAATTCCTTATCATGTACCACCATGAGTATATAGGCAAATACTTTCTGCTGGTATCTGCCTATGAGTTCCTCTAGGGCGCGTTCGTTCCCCATGGTATATAATTCTACCAATTTTTCATCGCTATAATCGCCTAACGCTTTGCTTATAACATTCCTGTTAGTATTCATACTATGTATTTTACAATAAAAACTGATAAAATTCTTCCTATACTTATGCTATATTATGTATATTACAATTTGCAAAAGTAGCATTTTTTTTTCACATATAGCACAATAATTTTATTTTTTTCGTTACAGCACCCGAAAACGGGAGGGGTGAATTAAAAGTATATTGTTCAAAAAAAATGTAAAACAGCTGCGAAAGGTACTGCTATTTATGCTACTTTTGCATATTGTTAATATAGTAAAGTAATGAAAAAAAGTTTATTGACCTTAGGAACATTGTGTATAATTATGACAAGTTGTAATCATAAAACAGAACCTGCCAAGGTGTTGCAATCGGGCATACACCCTGAATATTTTGATACCACGGTATCACCACGGGATAATTTTTATCAGTATGCCTGTGGCGGATGGATGAAAATGCACCCGCTCACGGCTGAATATTCACGTTACGGTACTTTTAATCAGCTGGGCGATACCACTCAGGAACAGGTAAAAGCGGTAATTACCGAATTGGCTGCTCATAAGCAGGTTAAAGGTAGCATAGCCCAAAAAATAGGTGATATGTATAATATGGGCATGGATTCCCTTACCCTGAATAAACAGGGGGTGGAGCCCGTTAAGCCTATGTTGCAGCAAATAGCAGCTATAAACACCCGTGAGGCCTTTGAGCAAATGGTGGCCGGTTTGCATAGAAGCGGCGTATCAGCCCTGTTCGGCATTTTCGGCGAAGCCGACCCCGCCAATAGTAACATGACTATAGCATGGATGTGGCAGTCGGGTATGGGCATGGGCGACCGCGATTATTATTTGCAGGCCGAAACTCAAAGCCTGCGTGAAAAATATGAAGCCATGATAGCCCAAATGATGACTATTACCTGCTTTGACCGCATGATGAACCTGTCCGCAGGGCAAATGGCTTCCTCCGTTATGAAAATGGAGACCCAAATGGCAAAAGCAGCCATGGATAAAAACGACGCCCGTGACCCACAAAAAACATATAACTATCGCTCCCTTGCCGATTTGCAGGCCTTGTGTCCGCAATTCGATTTTAAAGCCTACTTTAAGGCTCTGCATTTGGATATTGACAGCCTTAATATAGGTTATCCTTCCTATATGTCAGCCTTGTCACACCTGCTGGCCGGCACCGATATGAATACGCTCAAGGCTTACCTTGCATGGCATTACATGAGTCATGCCGCTCCTTATTTGAGCGATGATATGGTAGAGGCTTCCTTTAATTATTATGGTAAAGCCCTATCAGGTATGGAAGAAAATAAGCCCCGCTGGAAAAGGGTGGTAAATACCGTAAATGATAACATGGGGGAAGCCATAGGCCAAATGTATGTGGAAAAATATTTTCCTCAAGAGGCCAAAGATAAAATGCTGCATATAGTGAACAACCTGAAGGCCGCCTTGGCCGACCGCATTAACGGTAATACGTGGATGACCTCTGCTACCAAGCAAAAAGCCATAGAAAAACTGAACGCCTTCCGCGTAAAAATAGGTTATCCCGATAAGTGGAGAGATTATTCGGACCTTAAGGTGGAACATGACAGCTATTTTGCCAATGTGATGCGTGCCGAAGAATTTGAAACAGCCTATCAGCTGGCCAAAATAAACAAGCCCGTAGATAGAGACGAATGGCTTATGTATCCGCAAATGGTAAATGCCTATTACAATCCTACCACTAATGAAATATGCTTCCCCGCAGCCATATTGCAACCTCCTTTCTTTGACATGAATGCCGATGATGCCGTGAATTATGGTGCTATAGGTGTGGTAATAGGACATGAAATGACGCACGGATTTGACGACAAAGGTTGCCAATATGACAAAGACGGTAACCTGAGTAACTGGTGGCTGGACGAGGATGCACAAAATTTTGCCGCACGTACCCAAGTGTTGGTGGACTACTTTAACGGTATAGAAGTGTACCCGGGAATACATGCCGATGGTAATTTTACCCTGGGTGAAAATATAGCCGATAACGGTGGCTTGCAAATATCCTATCTGGCCTTTACCAAGGCCTTGCAAAAAGGCGAAATACAAGGTGAAATGGACGGATTTACCCCACAACAGCGATTCTTTCTTGCCTACGCCGGCGTGTGGGCAGGTAATATACGTGATGAGGAAATTAAGCGACTTACCAAAACCGACCCGCATTCTCTGGGTAAATGGCGAGTTAATGGTACCTTGCCTCATGTGAATGCCTTCGTAGAAGCATTCGGCATAAAAGAAGGTGACAATATGTATTTGGCTCCCGAAAAACGGGCATTGATATGGTAATAATATAACATAATACGTTATGAAAAAACTTACGGCTTTGTGTATCATGTTGTTTGGTTGGTGTATTGCCTGCGGACAATATACCACCGCCGATGTGCATACCTATATAGATACTTATAGCGGCACCGCGGTGCAAAAAATGAAGGAATTTGGCATACCGGCCAGCATTACGCTTGCCCAAGGTATATTGGAATCGGGTGCAGGCACCAGCGACCTCGCCCGCATAGCCAATAACCATTTCGGCATTAAATGTCACTCCGACTGGACAGGCAAAAAATACTATAAAGATGATGATAAAAAAGATGACTGCTTCCGCAGCTATGCCAATGCAGCACAGTCGTACGACGACCATTCCAAATTTCTGCAGCAAAACAGGTATAAGTCGCTGTTTTCACTCAATCCTACCGACTATAAGGCTTGGGCCAAAGGACTAAAAGCCTGCGGCTATGCTACCAACCCCCAGTATGCCGAACGCCTTATTAAACTCATAGAAGACTATGAATTGTATAAATATGACACCGGTGAGGCCACCGGTAAAAAACAGGAAGGCCTTGCCGCCAAAAAAGAACGCAAAACATCGGTAGCCAAGAAAAATAATGCCACCGCAACTACACGTGAAAACAATACTTTCGTGGCTTCTAAACCATTCGCTACCACTACCGCAGGCACTTCGCGTAAAAACGACTGGATAAAACGAAATAATGCCAAACGGTCTTCCGGAAGTATTATATTGGACGAATTTAACGGTAGCCAGGCTACATTCAAGGGCTTTAGCCCCGTGGAATACCCCTATACCGCCCGACCGGTATATAAAAATAACGGCGTGTACTTTGTGGTGTCCAAGTCAGGCGAAACCTATTACTCTATAGCCGTAGATGTGCAATTGGGCGTGGGTGAACTCCGCCTGTATAACGAAGTGCCTAACCGTAAATATGAGCCCTATCCCGGTGAAGTGGTGTACCTGGGCGCCAAAAAAAATAAAGCCGAAATGCCTACTCACGTGGTCCGCCCCGGCGAAACCATGCGTGACGTGGCACAACTCTATGGCGTAAAATCATCCGCCCTGTATAGATTAAATCAGCTGGATAAAAACACCGACCTCGTTCCCGGTCAAAAACTGAAACTGAGATAAGCCGTGAAAGTAAAAGTATACACTGTGGCCAAAACCGAAGAACCCTACCTGCGTACGGGTGTGAATGTGTATTGCCACAAGCTGGTGCACTATTTCCCCTTTGAATATGTGGAACTGCCTGCTTTAAAGCAAACCAAAAACCTGTCGTATGAACAGCAAAAAACTAAAGAAGGTGAAGCTATACTGGCCAAAATAAACCCTTCCGATACTGTAATACTGCTGGATGAAAACGGTACTACCATGTCCTCGGTACAGTTTGCCTCCTTTTTGCAAAAACAAATGAACCTGGCCAAACAACTGGTATTCATTATAGGCGGCCCTTACGGATTCTCCCCCGAAGTGTATGCCCGGGCTAATAGCAAACTTTCCCTATCCCTCATGACCTTCTCTCACCAAATGGTAAGGCTTATATTCCTGGAACAACTCTATAGAGGCGCCTCCATATTGAAGAATGAACCTTATCATCATGTTTAGTAAAATATTTTTTTTGTTAATTGTATATATTGCCGAATTCAAGTCACAAATGCACCTTTTGAGTTAAACGTTTCAGGTTGCAAAAGTGATCAAAAAATATTCATACGGAGTTAAAAATACAAGTTTTTTTCGGAGTCGGTTGTTGAGTTTTTCCTGTATCATTTCAATGTATTCATCATCAATATATTTCGGCGACATTCCTTTGGAAATGTATTGCCGGATGAGTCTGTTCATGTTTTCGTTGGCTCCTCTTTCCATGAATGGTATGAATGGGCGAAGTGGAAGTCCGCGTCCGGAGGTTCTGCAATACGCTTGTGACCGGCAAACTCCTTGCCGTTGTCCGAAGTGATGGTATGGAGCAGTTCCTTGAACGGCTCCGGCTTGCTGATGGCGGCCTTGGACAGCGGAACACTGTCTTTGCCGGGGAGTTTCGCAACCCAAGTCATCATGGTCATTCTGTCGTTGGCGGTGAACAATGTTCCCTTATGGTTCTTGCCGGCAATGATTCCCGAAATGATTCTTCTCATCTACCACTGCCGAACGGAATTCTATGCTGATTCGGTCTTTGATTATTCCCCTGGCGTCTTTGGATGCACCCCTTTTCCTGTATTTCCGTCCTTTCCTGCGTAAGTGCCTGTACAATTCACCATCGTGCTTCTTGTCCTTCCGGACGTACTGATATATTCATTCATGGATGACCATGTCTGCTCCAAGCAGCTTCATGCGCCCTTTTATCTGTTCCGGACTGTAATCCAGCAGCAAAAGTATATCTACGGTTTCTTTCATGGATGACGTGAAACGCTTGTGCTTTGGCTTCTCCTGTATCCGTTTCCGGTACTTCCGTTGTGCGAGTCCGGCATCATACCTTCCGCTTCTTTTGTCGCAATTCCTGCGTATCTCTCTGCTTATGACAGACTTGTATTTTAAAATATAGTCTGCGATAAATTTTATTGTACAATGTTGCTCAAGCAACGCCTGAATGATGTATCACTACAGTTACGTCGTGAAGATGGGCTGCGACTCAGCATAGTTTATGCAAGCATAACACTGCATTCGGCTTGCTCCATTTTTGCACTTCGGTTAAATGACCCATGTTTTTGAACTTTTGGACACGGGGCAAAAATAGTCATTTTCTCCATCACGCATAGGGAAGGAGATTTTTTCCTTCTCTGCTTGAAAAAATGGGGTTTATCATCCCGTGCAAAAGTTGTATGTATTAGTTGAATTTAGGAGATTGGAAAAAATTATTTTCCAAAAAAAAATAAAAAAGGTCGTAGATATACTACAGTACCTATTCATGCTTCGGGAGAAACAGCCAAAGGAACATCCTGTTGTTCGTTTAAAGGCATTTTACCACCTCCCGGCAGGCATTGTCGCACAGATGTAGAGACATTGGAATTATGGGATAAACAAGGTCTGATAGAATGGTCTGATAGTGGCAATCCCAGAAAAATTATTTATGCTGATGAGCGGGAAGGTAAAAGAGTGTAGGATATATGGGAATACAAGGATCCTCAATATCCGAATTATCCTACCGAAAAAAAATAGTGCAATGTTGGATTTGATAGTTAAAACTTCATCCAATGAAGATAGTATTGTGCCGGATTGTTTTTGCGGTGCAAACAACATTGGCGTCTGCTCAGTGAAATGGTAGAAAATGGATAGGAATAGATCAATCGGAGTTAGCCATTAAGGTTGCAAAAAATAAATTGGACGCGATGGATGCAGATTTGTTTACAGGAAAAGTTGACTATGATTATATAGTTTTAAAACAATAAAATAAAGATGCTTTTTTATTTTATTAAATGTTTGTTTTAGGAATACAATTTACTATATTTTGTGTTTTTGTACAGGTATATTCCTTTTTTTGTGTTACATTTTTTTTTCTCTAACGAAAAATACATAGAGATAGATTGACTAATATTTGTAATGACAGGTATTTATGATATCTTTATTATTTTTTGTTATCTATATATTAGGATTATATGTTATTATGTGTATTTTTGCAAAATGGAATAGTAGTTTGGTGAAAAATGCTATTTGGTTTATATAGAATAATATAATATGATAAAGCCCGATGATATAGAGCGTATAGTGGACGCATGCCGCATAGAAGAAGTGGTGGGTGATTTTGTCCGATTGACCAAAAGAGGTGCCAACTATATAGGTTTGTGCCCCTTTCATCATGAAAAAACGCCCTCTTTCATAGTAAGCCCGGTAAAAGGCATATACAAGTGCTTCGGTTGCGGTGAAGCCGGTGATGCCGTGCATTTTGTAATGCAGCACGAGCATTACAGCTATCCCGAAGCCCTACGCTATTTGGCAAAAAAATACGCTATAGACATAGTGGAAGCTCAGCAGACTGAGGCCCAAAAAAAAGAATATGATGAAAAAGAATCACTATATGCCGTGAATAACTATGCTAAAGACTATTTCACCGAGCAGCTTCTCCATACCGAAGAAGGCCGCAATGTGGGGCTGGAATATTTTCGCCAGCGTGAGTTTACTGACCATACCATAGCCAAATTCCAGCTCGGATACTGCCCCGCAGGGCGGGATGTCTTTACCCGTGAAGCCATGCAGAAAGGCTATAGCCCACAGCTGCTCGAAAGAGCCGGCCTTACCATCATTAAGGATAATAATTATTATCTGGATCGTTTTCGTGAGCGGGTGATGTTTCCCATACATAACTTCTCCGGTAGAGTTATCGCCTTTGGCGGCAGGGTAATGACTGCCGGCAAAACCGAATATGCCGCCAAATACGTAAATAGCCCCGAAACGGATATATACCACAAAAGCAATGTACTATATGGTATATTCATGGCCAAAACAGCCATTAAAAAAGCCGATAAATGCTTCCTTGTAGAAGGCTACACCGATGTGATATCATTCCATCAGGCCGGTATAGAAAATGTGGTGGCTTCTTCCGGTACCTCACTCACCACCGAGCAGGTAAGCCTTATTAAAAAACTTACCAATAATGTCACCATTATTTATGACGGCGATAACGCCGGCATTAAAGCCGCCTTACGCGGCATATCACTTGTGCTTAAGCAGGATATGAATGTGCGTATAGTGCTCCTTCCTCCGGAAGATGACCCCGATTCTTTCGCCCGCCATCACAGCATGGAAGGGTGTGAAGAATATATACGTACCCATGAGGCAGACTTTATTACCTTCAAAACACAAATACTGCTTAAAGACGCCGGAGATGACCCTATAAAACGAGCCGAAGTAATTAACACCATAGCCGGTGACGTAGCCATGGTAAACGATACCGTTACCCGTAGTATATACGTGCAGCAGTGTAGCCGTATGTTCTCCATACCGGAAGAATCATTTGCCGATACCGTACGTAAAAAACATTATGTGCTGGTGGTAGAAGCCCGGGCCAAAGAACAAACCGATAATAATGCCGCTCAGCCTGTAGCCACCGATAAGGCTGCTATAGAAGCTGCATTGGCCACCAATGCCCCTGCTGCCATACATCCTCAGGAACTGCTGCCCGTAAATAAGGAATTGGTAGCCGAAAAAGCCCTGCTGAAACTCCTTATTAATCACGGCGAACGCATAGTGTATTTTAATACCGATAATAACAGCCAGTATGGCATGCGAGTGGACCAATATGTGTATAACAGCATGGCCGATGATGAATTGGATGTGATTACACCACAGTATAAACAACTCTATGACTTATATGCCGAATATGCCGAGCAATATGAGTGTGATGTGGTAAATGCCATGCTTAAGCATGAAAACGAAACCACCCGTGTACATATATTGGAGCTGATGGAAGTCTCCATAGAAGTAAGCCCTAACTGGGAAGAAAAACGCAGGGTAACCGTGCATAACGTAGCCAATGACGAAGGTAAACTGCTGGAAGAAGCCGTGCGTATATTACAATTGGTGCGGCTGTATCGTTTGCATCGTAAAAAACATATATTGGAGCAAATGCTGCAAAAACAGCAAAATGAAGACGAAGAACTGGCTATACTTACCCTCCTGAATCGTATAGTGGCCAAAACTACCGAAATAGAAAAAACATTAGGTACTGCCTATAGAAAATAAAATGTTACTATGTACACATATGCCGATGTAATATTGCCTTTGCCCTTGCAGGGTACCTTTACCTATAAAGTGCCCGCCACTATGCAGTCTGTGGTGCAGCCCGGCATGCGGGTGCTGGTGAATTTTGGTCGTAGCAAACTTTATGCCGGCATTATTAAGTACCTGCATAATACTCCGCCTACATATACCGGCATTAAGGAAATAGTGAATATGCCCGATGAGCGGCCTATGGTAACCGCTCAGCAGTTGCAATTTTGGCAGTGGGTAGCTTTGTATTACATGTGTACCATAGGTGAGGTAATGGCTGCGGCCATGCCGAGTGTGTTTCGCTTAAGCAGCGAAACAAAAATAATATTCCATCCTGACTATGACGGCGATATTACCAACCTTACCCCACAGGAACTGGCGGTGATTGGCCTGCTGAATGAAAAACAGGAAGTAACATTTAAAGAACTGCATGCCCTTCTGGGTAATAACTATGCCATGCGGCAAATACAGAATATGATAGATAAAGACATACTCATACTCTGTGAAGATGTGGAAGACCGCTATAAGCCTAAGCAGGAGTCGGGCTTTGCCCTTGCTCCGGAATATGCCGGTAATAATGAGGCTTTGTCCCTATTGCTGGCAGATATGGAAAAAAATAAAAAAACACAACTTCAGGCCGATACTTTATTGCTATATATGCAGTGTGCCCGTAAACAAAATACCGAAGTGGTAAAGAAATCAGAACTTATGTCTGTTCAGGGTATTACCGATACCAGGCTGAATGCATTGGTGAAAAAAGGCGTGTTGCAAAAAGTAGTCGTACAAACCAGCCGCTGGCAATATCAGGCAGGCTCCATGAAGGTAGAGGATATCCTATTGAGTCCGGCTCAAAATGAAGCATATAACCAAATACAACAAAAACTGCAGGAATGGCATAAATTGCTTTTCCATGGCGTTACCGGTAGCGGAAAAACGGAAATATATATCAAACTTATACAATCTTATATAGAACAGGGTAAGCAGGTACTATATTTGTTGCCCGAAATAGCCCTTACTGAGCAAATAATTAATAGACTGAGAACTTATTTCGGCGATATGGTAGGCATATATCATTCCCAATATAACTATATGCAACGTGCCGAAGTGTGGCAGGAAATGTGTAAAGAAAACGGCCGCTTTAAAGTGATATTGGGCACAAGGTCGGCATTGTTTATGCCATTTACACATCCCGGGCTTATTATAGTAGATGAAGAACATGATGTGTCCTATAAACAATTCGACCCCGCTCCCCGCTACCATGCACGTGACGCCGCCGTTATGCTGGCCGAACAGGTAAAAGCCGATATTGTATTGGGAACAGCTACACCATGTATGGAATCTATGAACAATGTGTTCCGGGGTAAATACGCTTATGTTACCCTTATGGAACGCTATGGAGGCGTACAACTACCTCAGGTAAAGATTGTTAATATGCGGGCGGCTAAAGCCGAACAGCAAATGGAAGGTCATTTCAGTTTTATGATGTATCAGCATATAGAACATGCCCTGCAACAACATAAGCAGGTAATACTCTTCCAAAACAGAAGAGGCTACGCCCCTCACATGGAATGTCCTCAGTGTGGTCATATACCACATTGCAGGCATTGTGATGTTACCCTTACCTATCATAAGAAAGTAAAAGGCCTGCAGTGTCACTATTGTGGCTACATCACACCTGTGATAAATGTGTGCCCTCAATGCGGTACCGCTATGCAAATGAAAGGCTTTGGTACCGAAATGGTGGAAGAAGAACTGCAAGCCCGTTTCCCTCAGGCCAATATAGCCCGTTTGGATTATGACTCCACCCGTAACAAAAACGCCCACAAAAGAATACTCTCCGAATTTGAACAACAGCATACCGATATACTCATAGGAACACAAATGGTTACCAAAGGTCTCGACTTTGATAACGTGAGTCTGGTGGGCATACTCAATGCCGACAATATGCTTAACTATCCCGATTTCCGCTCCTATGAGCGTGCTTTGCAACTGCTTATGCAGGTGAGCGGCCGGGCAGGCCGCAAAAAAGAACAGGGATTGGTGCTTATACAAACCTATGATCCTCGTCATAGCATATTCTCTCATGTGCAAACCAACGACTATGCGCGCATAGCAGAAATATTGCTGGCAGAACGTAAACAGTTTGGCTATCCGCCCTATACCCGATTGGTGAAAATAGGCGTACAGCATAAGCAGGATAATGTGGCCATGGAAGCCGCCCTGGCATTGGTGCGTATATTGCAGCAAAATATGGATATACCTGTGCTTGGACCCGAAAATTCACTGGTGGCACGGGTAAAAAACCTGTATAGAAAAGAAATAATGCTTAAAATGCCATTAGACGGCAAAATACCTGCCCGTAAACAGTGTATATGCAATGCCATAAATGATATTAAGGCTATGCGTAATTTTAGTCAGGTAATATTCGTTCCGGATGTGGATGTATATTAATATAGAATGTAATGAACCATGATAAAAATTCCCTCAGTAGAACAAATACGACAGTGTGATGCCGCTGCCATACAACAAGGATATATGAGCTCATGGCAACTTATGGAACAGGCTGCCACCACTTGCGTTACCCACCTGGAACAGCTGTTCCCTCAGCATGATATTTCCTTCCAAATATGGTGCGGCACAGGTAATAACGGCGGTGACGGACTGGTAATAGCCCGTCATTTGCTGCAGCACGGCTACGCCGTGCAAACGGTATTGCTGTATTATAGCAACAGCCTGTCGGCCGATAATGCCGAAAACCTTTACCTGCTTCAACAAATGCCCGGTGCCGACATTATAGAGGTCCGCACCGCCGAACAGGTGCCTGCCGTGCAGGCTATGGTGGTGGTAGATGCCATATTGGGCACCGGCATAAGCCGCCCCGTGGAACATGATATTATTAAGCAGGCTATACTATGTATCAATAACAGCTCCGCCTATGTGTTTAGCGTGGACGTTCCCTCCGGCATGTACGCCGATAAGCCTATGGATAAGGGTAGCATTGCGGTGCATGCCGACTTTACCCATAGCCTGGCTTTTCCTAAATTGGGCTATATGTTCGCCTCCAATTACCCCTATGTGGGAGAGTGGTGCAGCTATGAGATAGGTTTGCCTACGCCATGCGTGCAGGCTATATATGCCCGTAATTATGCCATTACCACACAGGATGTAAAGAATATGCTGCCACCCCGGCATAAATTCGACCATAAATACATATATGGGCACGGCTTGCTGGTGGCCGGTAAAAAAGCTATGACAGGCGCCGCCGTAATGGCCGCCAAGGCCGCCATGCGTGCCGGCATAGGGCTGCTTACCACCCATATACCCTCTTCCTGCCTGAATATTATGCAAATAGCAGTGAATGAAGCTATATGTAGCGTGGATGATAATGAAGATGTGTTTACCGGTATGCCTTTCTCCTCTCTGCATTATACGGCTGTGGCTGTAGGACCCGGACTGGGAACACATGCCCTTACCGCCCAAGGCCTTAAGCGACTCATAGCCGACTATGGCGGGCCTATGCTCTTTGATGCCGACGCCATCAATATATTGGCTCAAAACCCTACATGGCTGAGCTTTATACCTCCCCATTGCATATTTACACCCCATATAAAAGAATTTGAACGCATGGTCGGCAATAGTGGCAATGAATATGAACGTATGGAATTGCAGCGGCAGTTCTCCATTAAATATAAAGCCATAGTGGTACTCAAAGGTGCCCACACCTGCATATCCGCCCCTGATGGCAGCTGTTATTTTAACCTCAACGGCAACCCTGGCATGGCCACCGCCGGCAGCGGCGACGTGCTCACCGGTATAATATTGGCCATGCTGTGTCAGCATTTGCCCGCTTTGCATGCCGCCATAGCAGGCGTGTATATGCACGCCGCCGCCGCCGACTATGCCGTACAACACCAAAGCATGGCCTCCCTCACAGCCGGCGATATAATAGAAAATATAAAGTATGTGTAATATGAACCTCTCACAACGAATACTTGCCCTCACCCAATGGGGAACCATGCTGCAACAATGGCAACAGCATGCCTCCATAAGCGAAGCTGTAAACCATGAATATATATACCACCCGTGGTCGGTAACACCCTTTATATCCGTGGCCTTGCACCGGTATGCCCAAGTGCTTACCCCCGAATTTCTGCATGCCTACGTGAGCGGCTACGAAAGTATGATAGAACAGCACCGGCCTAAAAGAATAGCCTACATGTCCCATGGCAGCCACCCGTTGTGCGGCATGGAATATGTTATTCCTGTATTGCTCACGGGTAATACTATGGTGTGTACCCCCTTTGAAGACCATCGCCGACTGCTGCAACTGCTGCTGGAAGAATTGGCTCATATAAGCCCTTTGGGGGCATGCTGCGAGTGGCAGGAACGTATTCATGATGTGCAACAGGTGATACTGCCGCAAAAATATGCCCAAAGTGCCGCCTTTACCGCTTATATGAAAAAATATCCCACACTTATTGATAAAGAATTATATAGCGTAGCCGAACTATCCGGTAACGAAACCCAAGAACAACTCCATGTGCTGGCACAGGATATAATGCTGTATTTTGGTATTACCAAGGGTAGCGTAAAACTGATACTGGTACCCGAATATTACGATTTCCATGATTTGTTCACCGCCATAAATGACTTTATGCCCATAGCAGGCAGCCACAATAAATACCTGAATAATTTAGAGTATCAAAAAACACTCCATTTATTTCATTCTTCACCTTTTTTAGATCAGGGCCTCATGGTGGTGAGCCCCGTATGCTCCCTTTCTGCCCCTACATCGGTATTGCATTACCGGTATGGAAACGCCCGTACTGTGCCTATTCCTGATGATGCCCCGCTGTATATGTGGGTAAACGGAATAGATGTGCCTTATGGTAACGTACATTCCGAAGCAGACTATTTAATGAAACAAAAAAATGAAGTACTGCCTTTTTTGTTGCAGTAAATAATCCGTAAAAAGTTTTTATACGGTATTTGTTTTATTCAATATATCCTTTTTGTTGGTCAATAGAATATAAAAAATACTATCTTTGCAACATGAAAACAAGTATAGGCAGTTACACGTATTTAGAGCAGGGCGGCCGGCAGTTGTCATTCACATGGCAACATGTCATGTTCTATCCCAATATCTGCCTTAACTTTAATGCAAACGGGGAATATACCAAACACTATTATAGCGGTAACGAACGTATAGCAAGCCGCTTAGGTGAAAATATGCGTATTCACGGAGCAAAATAGGGTAGTTAGCAGGTATATGTGACCTCTTTTTTTTCTTTTTTATAGGCAATAGTGAAAATATATGCATGTAAATACAATATTAACACAATATTTGCGTTGTAATTATTTATATGGTGTATATGAGCAGAATATGGATAACGGTAATATGTATGCTTGCGTTGTGCCCCGTGTGGGCACAGCACAAGGGCGATATGGCTGCCATGGAAGAAGAGGTAATAGCCCTGCATAAAAGCATGCTCACCGAGCCCGTGAGTGAATTACGCTATCAAAAAAATGAAAAACTGCTCTACCTCATGGAGGAAATGTTGGGTATGAAAAATTCTTTCAACTATAAGTTTGATTCTCTCAAAACCATATCGGTGCTCACCGCTCCCGATAAAAAAGTACGCGTGTTTACATGGTATGTTATGGATGACCGCAGTAATTGCGAGTATTTCGGTTTTATACAGTCATATAACGAGCAGCAAAAGCGTTATATGCTCTATCCCCTTACCGATAAAAGCAAACGTATAGTTAATCCTGCCACGCAGCAGCTTACCCATAATTCATGGTTTGGTGCCATATACTCCCGCCTGCTGGAAACCAAAACCTCCTCCCGCACCTATTACACCCTGCTCGGGTGGAATGGCGGGGATATATTCTCCCAATATAAGGTAATAGATGTACTCACCATTAACACCAAGGGAGCCCCCGTATTTGGTGCACCTATATTCCGTAACTATAGCAAAACCAAGGTGTATCGCATTATATTTGAATACGCCCGCAATGCCAAATTACACATGGACTACAGCAGGGAATATATATCTAAGCGTTCCGCTAAAAAAGATAAACATACCCACCGCTATACCTATGATACCGTGCCGGCCGATATGATTATATTTAACCGGCTCATCCCTATGGATGAAACCCTGGCCAACGTGCCACAATATTACGTGCCCGAGGCCTCCCTGAACGATGGCTTTGTAGAACAGGACGGACGCTGGATATTTAAGCCCGGTGTGGAAGGCCGTAATAAATTTGGCCCCAAGGTGCCGGATGCAAATACCCTGCGTAAGGACTATACCCAACGCAAAGAATATAAAAAAATGTATAACCCGCGGTAAACCTGCATGAAAACAGGTTAGTACTACATGGTGAAAAAATAATAGTAATTGTTTAATAATAACATATGATATAAATAAATAAAAATTAGATTAAAATGTAAAAATTGAGCAGAAATATATAATATTTTTTGAAACAATAAATATAGAATATATGCCATCAAAATCTAAAATTTCCCTTTCTCGTCTCGAGTCTTTCCTCAAAGCCCAATGCGACCGTCTGCGTACCAGTATGGACGCTGCCGAATACAAGAACTACATTATCGCGCTGCTCTTCCTCAAGCGCATCAATGACCAATTCGAGATTGACCGCGAAGCCCTCAAGGCCGATCTTAAACGCCAATACCCTAACGCCGCCGACAGCGATATTGAAGCGGAACTCAACGTGCCTGCAATATACAATTGTTTCGTGCCCGAAAAGGCACGTTGGCACTTTGTACTCAACCCCACCGACGACAACGGTGAGGAAGTCAGCTTGGGCGATGCCGTGACCACCGCACTCAAGGAGGTGGAAATCGCCAACAGCGCCCTCCTCTCCGGCGTGCTCAGCAAAACCAAGTTCAACGAACTCAACACCAAGGGCGAGCGCGTGCTCGACGAAGAGACCATCCGCGACATTCTGCGTGACTTCGACAAATTCCCGAAACTGCAGGATGCCAACTTCGAATTTCCCGACCTGTTGGGTGCCGCTTACGAATACCTCATCAAGTTCTTCGCCGAAAGCGCCGGCAAGAAGGCGGGCGAGTTCTACACGCCTTCGGAGGTCGTCTATCTGATGGGCCAGATTCTGCAGCCGCAGGAAACCGACGAAATCTGCGACCCCACCGTCGGCTCGGGCGGTCTGCTCATTACGATGCACAACTACGTGGAAAACCGCTACGGCAGCGCCGCCAAACTCACCCTGCACGGGCAGGAGAAGTTTGACAGTCCTTACCAGATGTGCAAGATGAATATGATATTCCACAACATCCGCAACGCCCGCATTGAGCAGGGTGACACGCTCACTACGCCCAAATTGGTGACCGGTGGCACGCTCAACCAATATGACATCGTGGTGGCCAACCCGCCCTTCTCGCAGAACTACACCACCGCCAATATGCAGTTCAAGGAGCGTTTTCACAACTGGATGAGCAAGAAGAAGCAGGCGGATTTTATGTTTGTGCAACACATGATTGCCGTGCTGAAAAACAACGGTCGCATGGCTGTGGTTATGCCTCATGGCGTGTTGTTCCGCGGTGGCGAAGAACAGAAGATGCGCGAACGCCTCATCAACGGCGATGCCACCAACCCCGCCTGCATTCTCGAATGCGTCATCGGACTGCCGCAGGGGCTTTTCTACGGCACCGGCATTCCTGCGTCGTTGTTAATAATAAACAAAGCAGGAGCAAACGATAGAAAAGGAGTTTTCTTTATAAATGCTGATAGAGAATTTAAGGAAGGAAAGAATCAAAATTCTTTGCGCCCTGAAGACATTGAAAAAATAAGCACCGTATATCACGAAAAGATAGAAATTGACGGTTACAGCCGTTTAGTCACTCGCGAGGAATTAGCTGCGGAAGACTACAATTGCAACATCCGCCGCTACGTAGATAACTCCGAAGCACCGACCCCGCAAGACGTGCGCGCCCACATCAACGGCGGCATCCCGCAAGACGAAATCAACGAACTGGAAGCGCAGTTCGACTGCTACAAAGGACTGGAAGACACCATTTTCACTTCCGTCATTGACGGGTATGCGCAGTTTGCCGACAGCATCACCGAAAAGAGCGACATCAAGGCCGTCATAGCCGACAGCAAAGGCAAGGCGGCTGTGTTTGAAAATTACCGGAAGGCCATCGAGGCGTTCTGGAGCAAAACGGGTAACGACTTGGACGCCCTGCACGGCGGCAACATCTTCGACTTCAACAAGAGGCTGAACGAGCGTTTTACGGCTGAGTTGGCGACATTAGATGTTTTGGACCAGCATCAGGTGCGCGGCTCGTTTGCACACTACGCGGATACTTTGCGCGGCGACTTCCGCAGCGTGCAGTCCAGCGGCTGGACTGCGGAACTGATACCCGACGACGAGCTGATTGCCAACGAGTTTCCTGATGTATTGGCCGACCTTCGCCGTTTTGAGAGCCGCCGCGACGAGCTGGAAGCCAAGTTTGCGGAGATTGCCGAGATGGAACCCGAAGAGTGGGACGCCCCGCAGTACGAGGTGATGCCGAAGGCCGCCATTGCGGAGGTGAAGGCCGAACTGAAGGAGTTGCGTGCACAGAAACGCGAGTTGGGCAAGGAGCAGAAGGCGTTGGACAAGCGCCGCAAAGCCGGTGCCGTGGTAGATGCCGAAATGCGCCAATGCCTTGCCGCTTTGACCGCCGTGGAAGCGCAGATTGCCGACAAGGAGGCGGGCATTGCCAAGCACGTGGCGCTGGAAGAAGAGCTGAAAGACTGCCGCAAGAAAATACGTGAGATAGAGCAGAGCAAGGAGCAGCTGGCCGACAAGGCCCGCGAGCAGATTTCCGACGACGACGCCCGCCGGCTCATTAC
>JAZLLK010000014.1:0-6287 GCA_045598105.1 Bacteroidales bacterium
GTAGGCATAGTAAGTGGAAGTATTGGGACCGTGCACGGCGGTAATATTCCCGTAGGTATCGTATTCCATGCGGGTGCTCAGACAGTGCGTGCTGTCAAAGTAGTCGTGTATGGCGGTAATATGTCCCATTGCGTCCAAGTCTGTGGTGCGGCGGCGCAGCAAAGTGTTTGCCTCGTCCCGCACTTCCACATTGCTTACCTTATTAACGCAATAATTATTATTATATTGTGCATGATAGGAAATATTTGCCGTAATTTTTGCCTGGTCGGTGGAGCTTTCGCTCTGGCGGACAAGGTTGCCGTAGGTGTTTTCGTATTCAAAGGTCTGTGTGCGGGTAATGGGGGCATAGTTCAACCCTTCAAAATAGCAGGTGCGGGTGGAGTTCAGTTTCGGGAACACCCTTGCGGCTCCGCCAACGGTGCCCAAGGTGTCCAAGCTGATGTGGTTAGTAGTCTGCACATAACGGCGGTGCAGGCTGTCGTAGAGTACTTCCGCCAGCATTTGACCGGCAAGGTGTATATTATTGTTGGCAAAATAGCGTTCCGTGGTGCGGAGGGTGTCGCCGTTAGTGTTAATTTCAAAGGTGCTGACCTTGGCAAAGCCCGAAAAACGGCGTTCGGCATGGTCGTAATAGCCGTATTGGTAGCCGTAGCGGGTGGTCAGGGTGTCGGCACCGTCGCCGGGCAGGCCGTCACACAACCTTACTTCCGTCATCACCTGCCGGCGGGGATGATAGACATTGGCTTCCGTCATGGCATAATCCATGGTAATGCTGCCACCCAAGGGGTTGGTGACGGTTTTTAATAATCCCGTCCGCCCGAGGCGGGCATAACGGACATGAAGACCGTTATTGTCAGCCGTTAGGAAATCGCTGATGCCGTCACCATTGAAATCAGATATTTGCACATTATCACATGAAGAGGTATAAGACCCTGACATATTACCGCTGCCACTGAGTTTTATCAGTCCCATCCAAGTATATCCGAAAGTGCCGTATATATTCATATTGACGGAGTTGGATACACCCCACGACTGGCAGGGAACTTGCGTCCATACGTGTTTTTCACTATCAAAAGATGAACCTGTATTGAGTTGACAGATAATTTTTCCGTTATAATTTTTATGTACCAAATCGGGCAGACCGTCCCCGTTGATGTCGGCGAGCGTGACAACATGCTCATTTTCGGAACAGGAACGGCCTATTCCTCCGCCTATGGCGGCACTCCATGAACATGTTTTCGTTTCCTGCAAACTCCAGAAAGGCGGCAGACCCCATGCCGGCGGGGAGGAGTTGCGGCTACTGTACACCCCTATGGAACTGATGCCCGGCCAATATTGGCTGTCCAAAAATCCATAACCGTTGTTAATACACACCATGCCTGTTGCATACACCATATCAGGCAAGCCGTCACCGTTAAGGTCGATAAGGGTATGTTCAACACTATCGGTACTTGAGGCATTACTGCCTGAAAAATTGGTAAGCGTATGGATGATTTTTCCCGAATTTTTCGGCAACTCCGATGTGCCTATGTTGACAGCGGTGAAATTCTCTCCGTACAATTCGTTGCGGGATTGATGGATAGTATTGGAAAATATTTTTTTAGAAATGGTATCCCATTGTAAACTCTTTGATTTACTATACCAAACACTATCCTCATGTACCAAATCAGGATATCCGTCACCGTTGAGATCCATTACATCGTTGATGGTAACAGTAGTGCTATGGGCTATATTATTGCCCATAAACAGAGCTCCATAGGTAAAAGATGTATTGGTGCTTTTGCTCACTTTTGAGTATCTGCCGTATGGTATGCAAGACTGTGCTCCGTAAGCGTGCAAACCGGAAGCAGAATTGCTGCCCGAGGACGGATTTTCAGGAGAAACCATTCCTGACAATGTACAATCGTTGAAAATACTGTCGTTATTGCGAATTTCAGAATGACAGGTATTGCGTATGCCGCCTAAACTGATGATATCGCCGGCTATGTAGCAGTTGGGGAATATGCCTTCCATTCGCCTCGTTTCCCCATTGGGAAACATGGGAAAACATTGAAACCTGTCGCTCATATTTTGCATGTCGTCAATGGAAATATTGTGGATGCCTGTATCACTTTGCGGAAAACGGCTGAGATAATTGTTTAGAACATTGTTGTCAAATCCGATAAAATAATTTTTAGCATTTGTTATTTTCCCGACTTCCATTCTAATATCTTCAATATCAAATACATCAAAAGGCTTATTCAAAACTTCCTGCTTATATTGAAACTGTCCCCAACAATTGTACATATCTCCAAAAAGATAATCGTTTTGATGATAATTGTAGGAATTAAACGAAATTTGCTGATTGTCAATCTCTACATTATAAATCTCAGAACTGTCGGTATAGCATTCCACCCATATTTCGGGATAAGAAGCACCTAAATCGGCATTTATATGAACATAAAAAGTATCTCTCGGAACACCTAATGTTGTATCCGACGACCACAATATTCTGTTAGGACTCATTAAATATATACGTATATTTTGAATTTGATTCCCGCATATACGCATGCTGTTGCTTGTCGGTGCTATTGATGAATTAGCAGCCACACTGTTTTGCAAACGCGAATAAGAATGGTAATATGGTACCGGATAATATTCAAACAAGGGAAGAGTATCGGCAAACATAACATTTACAGGACTTTCATCCGGTTGGTAACAAATGGATTCATAATATACACGGGGATGCCACTGATTGTAATACAAATGCCCGTTAATATCATCGGCAGATACTATAAAACTGATGATATCTCCGGAATGAACCTGTAATGATAAATTGTTATTCCATACCTGATGATTGTTCAGTTGTTCCTCGTACTCTAAAGAATTGTTGTGCCATATTTGGCCTGTTATACTTTTGTTATTTGACAAATGTCCTATAGTGTCGTTCCATGCTATATTGAGCAAACCCGTGAAAGGACACATAAAACTTTTTTCGTTGCCTTGCAGCAATTGTGACCGGCTTGCCGGCTGTGAGCCGGGACCGAATGCCAAAACATTGGAATATAGATCAAAATATTTAATTTCCGCATCCCATTTCAACAAATGGCTTACCTGTTTGTTCCTCAAAGAACGTGCTCTGAAAAATATCCGATAACTGTTATATACAACAGGAAATAGTAGCGTATCACCGTCAAATTTGCTATTCGGATTTATTATCCGATGTCTTTCCTGTTCCGGTATAATATTGGTATCCAAAATATTACGACTCCCCCAATAGGCAGTATCCCCGGGTGTAAGTATATCATATGCCAATAATATTGACTCTTCGGTATTGATATTGAACAGTTCTATACTTACTATAATGCTGTCTTCTTTGCTGATAACATCTTCAAGCGTATCTGTCAAAAGCACGGCAGGTGCATATATGCCTATGTAGCAGTCGGGTGTTCCGCCCTGCCATACTCTTACCACATCGTAATACGGATAATTGACAGTATCGTCAATGGTATAATGTTCTGTTTCTTCGGGTAAGCATATAGGTTCAAGGTTTATGGTGTCGCCTTCCTGTATTGTCGGCAAATCACAATTTGATGTATCTATATCTACAACAGGCGATTTCCATGCCTGCACAAGCGTTTTTGCCCTGTTGCCGTCCACTATGTCTAAAAAACCGTCCCCGTTGATATCCGATAAATAAGTGGAGGTAACACTCATGGAGTGGCTCCAATTGGCACCACCGTGCAAACCCGCCGTGACTGAAGGTCCATGATTAAAATCCTGTGTTTGGCTTTGCAGGAATGTGTTTATGCCCAATACTTGGTCTTGTCCGAAAGAAAAAGCATTTTGCAAACGGTAATATACTTTGTTCCCGTTGACAAACAGGATATCAGGAAGTCCGTCCCCGTTGATATCCGTCAATGTTGACAATCCTTTGCCCCAACTTGTGCTGCCGTTCAACGAATAGGCAACAGCTAAATCTTTACCCATGAAATTGTACCCTATGCCAGCGTCGGCTCCGCCTCCCATGCCGGCACCCCATGTGCGATTGGAACCTATGGGTGATAATTTGGATTCCAATGCAGGAAAAAAACGACCTATACGATTATTAAAACTTAATGTATCAGATACATCGTTTAAAACGGAATTGCCAATAGATATTTGTTCTTCTGACAAAATACTGTCTGCTTGTAAAATATCATCATAATAACTAAACTCATGATCCCACGATTCATTGGAACAGTCCGCATTCCATTGGCGTATTTTTTGCAACTGTGCCCGCCCGAACACATCGGCACCATAGCAAAAACTGTAACTACGTACCATGGCGGTATCGTACATTATCACTATTCTGCGAAGCTTTTCCTTGCTGCTACGCAAAAATCCGCTCCTTGCATCGGTGCGGTAATCATAGGGATAGTCCTGCGTGCAGTCGCATTGGCTTAAGCAGGCATAAAAATCATCGGGCAGAGCCGGCCGCCTGCCATATATAGTGTCAACAAAGCTTTCATATGAGCCGGCACACGGTGTGTTTACAATAGTGAGATTTATTATATTACCCTGTATATCTACATTTTGCACCACGTGCGGATAGTCGCCCTGATCCGTTATTTCGTAGGTGCAGGTGCCGTCAGGTGCCGATATTATTCTACAGCGAAAATGGCTGAGCTTATCACAATATCCGCTCATATCATGTTCGTTCAACTCTATTTCTTCATTGCATGATATATTATTTATTGTAAACTCACACTCACCGTTTCTATCGGTTACGGCGGTGGTATTGCCACCCTGTAAAGTAAATGTAAACGGAACGCCGGCCATATTGTGGCCCGTAACGGCGTCCGTTTTATGTATTCTTATTATCATATCGGTGCACTCACAATTATCGTCTGCTTCGGCACCGGCACCCGATGTGCGTCTGCCGCGGCTTTTGACCGCCTGCCGGCTCCCTTTGTTGCAGTTATCTCCCGTAAAAAACACCTTATACCTGCCCTGCTCTCCCGTTATGCTGTTACCGGTATATACTATGCTCTCGGGCCACAACTGCTGCCCCAGGTAGTTATTGGCGGCATCGTATTGCTGCCGTATGGTATAAAAATAATATACGTTGTTGCCGTCAGCATCTTCGGTACGGCACAATGGCCAATAGGCTATATTGCCGCGGGCGTCTTTTGGCAGTACGGAATCCTGTCTATGTTGCCCGTCATAGCTGCCATAGTAGTATCTGGTGCCGTTTTTATCACTTACCGTCCAGTAGTACTCATTTGGCCGGGTGCCGTGGCGAACTATGCTGTCAAAGGTGCTTTCCGTACGCCCGTAGAACACTTTTACGGTATTGCTGCCGCTGTTTCTGGCTTCCCATGCGGCGAGATAATGCGGTGAAGGAAGCAATTCCTGTCCGTTCAGGGTATAGCTTTCCGTTTCGTATATGGTATCATAACGCGGCACGCCCCATTTGCTGTCTGCAGCTATAGCGGGCAGCTGCATATCCCAGCCCATGCCCGGCAGACCGTTGCCGCCTTCGCTACTGTAGGTGATATTTATGTTCGGTTGCATACCATTACGCCCCTGTGGTAAAGTGATGGGATAGTGCATTGTCGCCGTGCCGTCACTATTGGCCTGTGAGGCTTCCACGAGCGTAATGCCGCCTGCGGGATGTGCCGCCTCCATCTCCTGTAGCATTGTAGGTGTATAACTCGTCCCCTCCGGCAACTCCGGGTAGGTGATAACAGCGTTTACCATATCGGTAAAATGGGTGGTGCGGGAGCATACCTCCTGCAAGGCCTCATTTACGGAGTCTATAGGCAACGCCTCCCAATGGTGCTGTGATTCATTATAATAATAGGTGCGTATGTCTTTGGCGGTATAGCCTTTGGGTATTTTTAAGCTGTCATAGCCCATTCTTATGCTCACCGCCGTGGCAAACAGGGTGCCATGCGGCAAAAAACGATAGCCGCTGTGATGGGCAGTTACATTTATCATGCCCGCATCCATGGGCGGCATTGCGGCGTCCACGCCCGTAATGCTCAGGCGGGTATAACGGCTTATACTCCCCGCTTCTCCCTGCAATACAGCTCCATCTATGTATAGGGTAAAGGCCTTATGCGGCGTAACACCACATTCGGCATACGCCTGCGGTACGGCATTACCTGCAGTGAAAACTGTATCCTGTACCGCCAACTCCGCTTGGCCGGCGGCAACATGCCCCATATAGCCGCATATACAGTAACCTGCTATGCTTATAATTATCACCAGTGCCGTTATGCTTGCCTTTTTTATCATATATGCGGGGTAAGTCAGTTTTCTTT
>JAZLLK010000015.1:0-3881 GCA_045598105.1 Bacteroidales bacterium
TATTGAGATGATTCAAGAGAAATTAAACAACCGACCAAGAAAAAAATTAGGATTTTTAACCCCATATGAATATTTTTTTATTACCTTTGCAAAAAATAATTGTTTAACAAAAGTTGCATTTGAGACTTGAATGTGGCAATAATTAGAAAAGGATAAATAAACAAATGAAAAACAATGTTAAAATGAAAAGAATATATCTTTTAATAGTATTCTATATATTGGTGATGGGTCAAGGTAGCGGCCAAAGCATTAACATGTCATGGACATGCACTTTAAATGGAGAATGGACAGCACCGGATAGTGTCGTGATAGAAAATTTTAGCAATTCGCAATGTCAAACCATTTACTATCCCGACACAATGTGGCAAATTGATGTTACGGGCATCAGTCATTTGGTATTAAGCGAGCCTTGTGTAAAAATATATCCTAATCCTATATCAGGTAATGCTAAACTTATACTCAGTTTGGTAGAAAACCAATCAGTTAACATAAGAGTATTTGATTTGACAGGGAAAATAGTATTATGCGGGCAATATGATTTATGTGCCGGAGAACATCTTTACCGTTTAAATTTGTCCTCTCAAGGATGTTATTGCGTACAAGTACAAACATATAAAAATATTTATACACAAAAAATAATCAATACCGCATCCTGCACCTATAACCGATTGCAATATGAGAGTTGTGAAACCAACACCACTCCTGTCAAGAAAACTTATGCCACTATGGAAGGAAATATAGGCGATACAGTCAACTTGGTTGTAATAAAAACCATAGATTCCACTAAAAGTTATACATTCTTCAAACAAATACAATTTGTTTTAGCGTCAGATACCAATTTTAATATTAGTTTTGACACAATAGATATAAGATATTATTATGCGAATTTGGATACACTCCATCTATCCGGAAATTTACCATATTTTGATAAGAACAATGTCTTTTCTCCTAAGAAAAAAAATAATGATTGTTGGTACCGACACAGACCATTGGTTGAAGTTGTTTTAATTAATTACAAGGATACTTTGGATTATTATTGCCCGTCTCAACATCAAGCGTACAATATTTCTTTTGATACGGCATCTTTATTAAAATTATTAGTTTTTTCCGGTGTAACAATTGATACGAGAGTAAATTTTCCTGTTTGTTACTTGGAAAAAGTAAAAGAAAAACACTATATACTTCATGCAAATATTTTTTATGGTTCATCAGCTTGTCCAGATGCATGGGAAACTATATTGCAACCGATGGAAAAAATTCCTGATGATGCATATATAGAACTGCAGGTACTTGCATTGAATTCCTCTCTTTATTCGTGGTGGTATAGTCATTGGCAATGGAAATAATGATTAACATTAAATTAGAATAATATGAAAAAAATAATTTCTATTTTATCTTTATTTTTTGTATGGCTAATAGCATATCCTCAAACAGAATGTTTTTATGTAAAAGATAAAAAGGTCTGTTTACAAACTATTCAGAACAAAAGTTTTGTGCTTTTTAATGTAGGCGTAGATACCATAAAGTTAAAAAATGAGATTTTAAAAAATCAGGGATGTAAAGTAGTAGCATTTAAATACCATATTGACAAGCGTTTAAACTATGTGCAATATTATGCCATCATTGAAGGACAGTATACCATAGATAGTATGTATATCAATTATGTTTCTCCACTATATTTAACTTCAGAGGGTGATGAAATTGGAATATCTCATTTGTTTTATGTAAAACTAAAAAATCAAGGAGATACCCTTTTTTTACAGCAAAAAGCAAAAGAAAATAATGTTACAATCATAGGAAATAATTCTAATTTTCCTATGTGGTACACATTGTCTTGTTCCAGATATTCATCAGGAAACGTATTAAAAGTTTCAGATATATTTTACCAGTCAAATTATTTTGCTGTAGTAGAACCGAATATAATATTAACAAAAGATGCTGCTAATGGTCATAACGATAGTTTATATCCTTATCAGTGGAATTTGTATAGTACTGGACAATATAACAATACGCAAAAATACGATATTAATTGGAATAAGGCAAGCAAGATAACACAAGGAAACAATAATATCGTAATTGCCATTGTTGATGAAGGGTTAGAAACGTTTCATCCAGATTTAATAAACTTATATTCTGTAAGTTATGATATAAATTCCGAAAGTTCTCCGGCAATGGTTTGTGGAAAACATGGAATGGCTTGTGCCGGAATAATGGGAGCAACACCTAATAATGATCAGGGAATAGTTGGTATTTCGTCTCAATGTCCGCTTATGGACCTAAGTGCAACAGAAACGGAGGTGATTGGTGTTCAAGAGAAAATAGCAAACGGCTTATTTTTTGCGTACAAACATAATGCATCTGTTTTTAATATATCAAGAAGTGCAGGATGGTTGATGAAAAACGGATATATAAGTGAAGCAATTGATAGTGTTGTAACCTATGGTAGGAATGGGAAAGGTTGTCCGATTATTGTTTCAGCAGGGAATGATGATGCTAACAACGTATTATTTCCTGCTAATCTTAATAGTACTCTTGCTGTAGGAGCAGTCAGCATCAATGGAGAGCGAAAAACATATTCTTCTCCCGATACTGAACAATGGGGAAGTAATTATGGAGATGAACTATGCGTAGTGGCACCTGGTGTATTAATCCCTACAACAGATAGAGTAGGCGATGCAGGATATAATTCAGAATACTTTATCAATAATAATTATGGCGGAACATATTTATCGTCAGATTTTGATAATAACAATTATACCTATTTTTCAGGGACTTCGGCGGCAGCTCCTCACGTAAGCGGTATAGCTGCTTTAATGTTGTCGGTAAATCCCGATTTGACCTATAGGCAAGTATATGATATTATAGAGCAAACCTGCCAAAAAATCAGAACAGATATCTATACTTACGATTCAGATATTTTATATCCCAATGGCACATGGAACAATGAAATGGGCTACGGGTTGGTAGATGCGTACGCTGCGGTAGTAGAGGCTTGTTTATACGGGCACAGAATAGCAGGCGATACCAATGTTAATACATGTCAAAAAAGTTCTTTCAATTATGAAGGAAATCTATCAGATAGTTTTGAAATATATTGGGAAGTATCGCCTAATTGTGCCATATATACAGGACAAAATAGTACTCATGTGGAAATTATCCCTATTTCAGGTGATACAGCAACATTATGTGCTTATATTTTATTGAATAATGATACATTAAAAGTATTTTCAAAAGAATTAAGCATCACCGATTATAACACTAGTATAGTTACGCCTAATTTAAGCAATGGCGTTCCTATAGACAGTGTGTGGAATACGGAATATACGCTCATTGCACCTGTTACCATCCCTACCGGGAAAACACTTACCGTTAATGCCAACATCAATTGCATGCCACATGTGAAAATAATAGTGGAAAATGGAGGTAGATTGGTTATTAATCATGCAGAAATTTCATCTTATTGTGATAACACATTATGGCAGGGCATAGAAGTATGGGGCTCTCCCAAAGAAGGCCAGTATTTGTTCAATCGTAATGTAACCTCTTCATTACAAGGAGAAGTAGTATTGAATAATGCAGTTATTAAAAATGCAGTATGTGGTGTAAGAATTGGCAAGTTGAATCTTCGCAACCAAGGTAAAGGCGGCGGCGTAATAAAAGCTGCCAATACGCAATTTATCAACAACCAAAAAGCCGTTCACTTTAATGTTTACAGTCATGTAAATGCTTTCAATAGAGTAGCAGATAATATCAGCTGTTTTAACAATTGTGTTTTTACAGTGGATGATAATGCATATTTTGTAGCAGACACGGGCAATGTGCAGGTGGCGTTATATAATGTAAGAGGTGTGCAATTCAATGGTTGCCAATTTGAAGACATG
>JAZLLK010000016.1:0-2521 GCA_045598105.1 Bacteroidales bacterium
TGCATCATCACCGTCAGTATACATACGATCCATACTACGAGACATTTGCCGCTCAAAGCTATACGGACAATCCATCCGGTGAAGATGTCTATATGACTTACGGCATCAACGGGAGTTTGCAGCACAAGGTAACGAATTTCGCCCCGTTCATGTATCCGAATGCCGCTCCCATGGAGGAGTTCTACCTGTATACTGCTTCCGGCAACATGCAGGCCTACTGCAAGAACTACGGCGACTATACCTACTACGGCTACGATGCCTCCAATACCCGCACCTACAAGCTGCGGATGTACAACGCCGCGCAATGGAGTAACGGCCTGCCCGACGAGCTGAATCTGAGGGCATACCAGGCGGTGTTCTATCCCAACGCCTACCTGACTTTCAATGAATACGGCCAGTACACCAAGCACTACTATGCCGGAACGCAGCGCATTGCTTCGCGTCTGGGGCAGAGTTCGCTGAACATCGGTTGCGGGCAGACGCTGCCGCAAAGCCTGCAATCCCGTTTAAACAGCCGCCGGCAGCAGGCCGAATCTTATTATCAGCAGCAGCTTTCTCAGCTGATTATCATGGATCCGTATCAGCCGCCGATGTCGGTGAGTGTAAACACCCTTACCGTGGATCAGCTTTATGTCACCGCAGCGACCTATGATCCGGATGAACAGCTCGCCGACCACCCCGAAATAGACATTTATTACTATACCGTCAACCATTTGGGTTCCACCGCCTTTACCACTGACGGATATGGTTATGTCACCCAAGGCTTCCTCTACGCACCCTTCGGTGAAATCATTTCGGAATACCAGGGCATCGCGCCCAGCTCCGCGCTCCCCAAATACGCCTTCAATGCCAAGGAGTTGGACGAAGAAACGGGGATGTACTATTACGAAGCAAGATACATGAATCCACCAACGTTTATCAGCCGGGATCCGTTGTTTGAGAAGTACTTTTGGATGAGCCCGTACGCGTATTGTGCGAACAATCCGTTGAAGTACGTGGACCCGACGGGGATGGATGTAGAAATTACAGGAGAAGATGGTTCAAAAACCACATATACTCAAGGAATGACGTACGATGGTAATGATGAATTCACAAAAAAAACTGTAAATACGTTAAATGAAATGAATTCAACTAAAAATGGCAATATTGTTCTTGGGGAATTAGTTAATTCAGAGAACGTATTTAATATAACAAATAATGTAAGTCAAGATGGAACAGCAGGATTTAAAGAAAATGAAACTGGAGGAGGAGTCTTAAATATGAATGGTAATACAGATTTGGCTTCAGTTGCACATGAATTATTCCATGGTTATCAGCATGAAAAAGGTCAAGGAGGTGCTTCTATATTTAATGAAGTAGAAGCGTATGTATTTTCCTGGACTGTTGTTACAGATTATGCTAATAAAAATGAAACAGCAGATTATCCTACTGGGGCTTTTCCATTAGCAAGAACAGATACAGATAAAGGACTTTCTTATGAAATATCTGTTAAAACACTATTTGATAGTAAAACATTTCCCAAAGATTCCTTCCGAAATGCTGTATTATTATTCAAATCTCAGTCAACATCAAATGAATCAGGAATATACAATTCATATCCTATTAAAAGAGAAAATCAAAAAAAATATTTATTACATTCCTTTTATCCACTAAAATAGACTAATATGAATCCATATAATACAATTATAATAATATTGTTCTTTTTATTAAATAGTTGCACTACTAATAGGCATGTAGGTGCAGATGTTGAATTAGTAGACGAAATAGAGTTTAATCGTTACAATGATAGTAGTTTTATAGATAAGAACATTATTACAGAAATAGTTGACCCAGTAGAGCCAAGAATTAAATATGGACAAGAAATAGGAAATGATTCAACAAAAACCATTATAATTATTCAAAAACCTGAAATAAAGGCAGAATTAAAAGGGTTTGCAATAACGAAAATAACTTTTGATTGTATTGATTCTTTACACATAGAAGATATTGAATTACGAAGTTTACAATTGAAAGATACTAAAGATAAGATTGTTTTTGATTACGATATATTTGAAAGTAACAAGAAAATAAAAGATTTTGATTTTTATAAAAGTCATTTAATATCAAATATTAAAGATTTAAAATTCTGGATTGAAAAGAATGATAAACAAAGTAGTTTATATTTTCATAAACAAAATATCGTTTTTTTTAGAATTAAAATAATACCATGTTCATACTAATAATTGTATCTTTGCAAAATGAAAAGGATAAAAAATAGTAACATGGTACTAACGCTTAACGGCCAACCCATACAGCCTATGGTGCAAAATGCTATGTTTTATCCTAATACTTACATAAACTTTACACAAGCAGGAGAATACACCAAGCATTATTACAATGGAACAGAGCGTATTTGTTCTCGTTTAGGCGAACAACAAATACCTATATCCGTGGAAAATGACCAAGAATTGCTTAATTACCAACATGATACAAAGGAAATTTTACGCAATGCCATAGGACAGCACTTGTATGATGAACCTAC
>JAZLLK010000017.1:0-4518 GCA_045598105.1 Bacteroidales bacterium
AGTCTGGCTTACCCCGTTAATGCTCCATGCTATGGTAGCAGTGCTTATAGGGGTAGCACCCAAATTGGTTATGTCCATGCTTACCGGTAATGCCTGCAATGCTACCGAGCCTGCAGGTACGCTTACAGATATGGCACCCAGGTCAAATCCTGAAGGTACAATGGTATAAGCACCTATACAGGTATTGTTATAGCGGGAATTACCTGCTATATCTTCCGTGAGGTTAGCTATGTTCGGCATGAGCATGAGCATTTTGTTGTTATTGCTAAAGTCTAAACTATAGCGAATGTCAGTAAATTGCGGATTCATGTTGATGGAGTGTGCATCATTACCGGTAACACTTCTTAAACCTGCCAAATTGGATATGGCACTGCCTACATAACCCACGTAGCTGCCGGTGGAATAGTAATCATTGTAGTCACAGTCTATATACTGTGCATAGGTAGTACTGGATATGTATAAAGGATAACCCGTTCCGCTGGTAGCGGTATAGCTTATATTACCTTTGCAGGTTACAGGATAGCTTGTGCCTGCATAGGAGCTGTATAAGTTATAGCAGGTGCCTGTGCCGGCACTGTATACACTATTGTTAATTACATCCATTACACTATAGTACATGTATATGCCATAGAAATAAGTTCCTGATTGTTTGATTATTTCATTGTTGGCTATAAGAGCCGGAGCCTGAGCACCGGTATTGGCTACATTCATATAGTAATCATATATACCATAGCCATAAGCGGTTCCGTTGAAGCGTATCTTATTGTTAATAACGCCATTATCTATTCTATTGTAATAGTACAGGTACAAGCCGTACTGTGAATTGCTGTTAATGGCTGTTTCTATTACATTGTTGGCTATACGGTCATATTTATTATAATAATAGGAATATATACCATAGTATGCCACATTGGTAATGGTATTACCGTCTATGGTAATATATTTAGGCGATGTAGCCATTTCGGTATATGAAGGATGGGTGTAGTACAAGTATATACCGGTACCGCCACCAATAATGGTATTGTTCAATATACGCAGGTTACCCATAGGGTCGGTATTAGAAGAACCGGAATAGTATATACCGGAACAATTGGAATTAGTAGAGGAAGGTGTTAATAAGAATGTACATCCGTTAATTTCAATATTGTCACACGGTTTGGTAAATCTTACACCGCACGCATTGTTGGCAACTGATGCGTCAAAAGTAATATTACTAATGGTAATATTTTTGTTGTTATTCAGTGTAACAGCATCTCTTAATACTTCAAATATTACATCATCAGCATTGCCCGATGAGGAAGTGATAATAAGTGTATCGGTATCATACATCATACCATTAAAGGAGGTGAAATCCCATGATTCGTTATATATACCGGAGTCTATGGATAAGGTTACCATGCCGTCAAAACCGCACTTTTCGGCTGTTTTTGTGAATTGAGCCATGTTAATAAAGTCGTTTACACCTGCAGTTTTACCCAAGGTATAGTTGCCGGATAAAGGACCTCCGCATGTTACTATGTCTTCGCTTATGGTGTCATCGTAGGAGGTGGAGTCGTAAACGTTGTTAGGATTGAGTACCCATGCGGTAATATTATTAATTTGACCTGCTATAGCAGTGTAAGTACCTATGGTTACGGTATCGGTAAAGTCAGAAGACAAATTGCCTGTCCATGCGTAACTTGCACTTACTCCGTTATTAATACTATAGCTTATGGTGCATGATGTTAAGTTCTTTAAACCTTTGTTTCTTATTAATACATTAATAGGATAAGTACCCGGAGTTACACCATCGGGTGAAGGACTTACTATTTCATCTATGGCTACCGAGTTTGAATCAGCTTTAGCACCCATGGTATGAATACGGGTTACAGGATAACCGGTGGTCCAGCCTGCATAGTTAGGGAATGAACCCCAATCGGTAGCGGTAAGTGCTCTTTCATAACCAAAGTCATCATAGCACATCCATTCCACATCATTATCTTCACTACCGTCATTGTTCATCCAGTATATCATTACATTGTGATTAGGAGTAACAAGGAACGGTGTGGTGAGTTGTATGTCAAACCATTGATTCGATTGCGGGTAAGCACTGCCTGACCATACCAAAGTAGCTCCGTAAAGGGTAGGATCCTCATAATCATAATAGTTGTCAAATATACTATCACCGGGGTTAACCAGCTTCATATAGCATGACTGATTATATACAGGACCACTCAAATAAGATGTATTTACCTTAAAGGCCAAATTCCTTATCAGATTGTTTCCGGGAGGGAAATAACGGCCGGGTACAATAAAGCGTGACCAGCTGTAATCGCAGTATCCGTAGAAAGGAATTTCCCATTCGGAATATTGTGATACCGTATCACCTACGTATATATCCTGCATGCCACCCATTCCTATAAATTTTATATAGTAGTGTCCTGTGGTGGTTACGGTATTGCCTAAGGTATCGTTTTTGGTTACCGAGTAGGTAACACCATTGTTAAACCTAACGTTCTCTATATCGGCTTCCCATACATCGTGCCCTTTGTAGTTCATAGTCTTGGTAACCGTAACAGGTATATTACTGCTGTCAGGATAGGTGTACACCATATCCAATGCATCTATATTGGCACCTGACAGGGTGCGGGCATGTAACTTGAGCAAATAAGGACCGGTAGAATATACGGTATCATTTGGCACGTCTAACCATGTGAATACTATATCCGAACTTCCATATACCACTTTTCTTATTGTATCATCAAATGTATTGGTATCTATTACACCATTAGGCATTTCTATCCATGCCAATAGGGTGTCTAATTTGTTTACACTGGGATGGTAGCTGCCTATGGTAACCGTATCGGTATAGTCATCGGGCAGTACACCTGTCCATGTATAAGGAGTTTGCAACACACCATTTACCGACCATTTGATGGTAGCGGTGTGTAAGTCGGCAAAACCTCTGTTTTTCAATACTAAAGGTACTGATACATAGGTGGTGGGAGAGGTAACTACGGAGTCATACAGCATGAATTTTTCCAGTCCTGCACTGTTGCTGTCCATTACGGAACCTCCAAAATAGAAGGTAGCCCATGATGCACCAGCGCCTCCTCCTGTAGCGGTGGTACCGGAACAGGATGAATAGTTGGTACTGCTTCTGTCATAACCTGTATAACTTGTAGATTGATATGCCCAGTAAAATACACCCGTATTTTGTCCGCATACATTGCGGGAATTGGAGTCTATCCACCATACCATTATATTTTGACCTGAAGGTATGGAAATAGGATGGTCAAAAATAACTTTATTCCAGCCCATGTTAATGCCGGTAATGTCCCCTTCAAATACTTTGGTAGCACCTGCTGATATAGGATCTACATAGGTGCCTGCCGTAAGACTTTGATCCGTGCAGGGCTTAATCCAGCATTGTACGCCATAACGGTAGTGTGGAGTAGCAACACTATACGTAGTGTAATATGCCAAACCGCTTAAACTCTTGTTTTCGGTGGTGCCGCCAAACATACTGGATAAATATAGTTCTCTTGACCAGTTGAACCCGCTGCCATAAGTGTTCCATGGATAAGAGCAGTCGGCACCATTGTTATTGGTACCCCACTGTATAGAGTCATTGGCAGAGGCTCCGCCGGTGTGTGCACTTATAAATCCGCCACGGGCTATGGCATAGTTGCCAACACTATCATGACCATATATATAATATGTATAAGTGGTACCAAATATGTGCTGTGGTATTACCACTTGCCATATAGAGTCTCCTTCTACGGCAGTCATAAGCATGCTGTCAGTGTGAGTGCCTTGTATGGCGTGGCTGGTGGTGTAGTTAAATACAGGATGCTCCAGTGGAACTGCCGTGCGGGCTGCCACCTTGGCCTTAATGGTATAAGGACCTGTATTACCTACAGTGTCTTTCATGTTGGTAATAAATTCCACTACAGGAGGCTTAATTTCATACATAGAAGCCGAAAGCTCAAAATCATCTATTACCCAGCCATGTGAAATTTGTGTGCCCGGTGTTGTCCCTTTTTTAATTACAAAACGGAATTGTACACCGGAATAGGAGGCTTCATCGCTAAGGTCGAACATTTCGTTCTGCCACCATGTGTTAGCGGGAATAGCCAAACTATCATTGGCATTCCATACGGAATAACTGGAAGCATTAAACCCTGTGGTGCCATAGTTGGCAGCACCTCCCTTATAGGTTTTGGCAGGTAGTGCCTGCCATTGGGCTCCTACATTGTTCAATCTGAACTCCACTCTTACCTCATCCATAGATGATACCTTACAAATGTGGCTGAAGCGAAGCACAACGTAGGGATAGTTGGTACAATCGTATACCGGCGAGGTGAGCATTACCGAGTCACCTGCACCAAAGGGTATCTCACTCCATATGGACCTGGTACCGCTTACGGCCAAATTATACGGATTGTACGAAGTTTGCCATGCTGTACCGGGTGCAGAGGTGAAAGTGTGAGTATTTTTGTCAAAATTCTCACTGCCTATAACCACGGCCTGAGCATT
>JAZLLK010000018.1:0-33298 GCA_045598105.1 Bacteroidales bacterium
CTCATATTTTTGCACTTTTTTCACACACAAAAATAGTCATTTTTTCCTTTCAAGTATAGGGAAAGTGTTTGCTTTCCCTTACTTGATAAAAATCCTATTCCTGTTCGTGATAAAGTTGCATTTATTTGTTGAATTTAGGTAATGTCAAATTATATAAAAAATGTACACGGCTTCCACTATGCACATAAAAAAACAGCCGACGCATACGCAGTCGACTGTCCACTAACCCTTAAAGTGTTCCAGCTGGGATTCGAACCCAGGACCCCCACATTAAAAGTGTGATGCTCTACCGGCTGAGCTACTGAAACGCCCTTTGTTTCGATGTGCAAAGGTAACATTTTTTTGCTTACAAATAACAGTTTTTGTAAAATATTTTTTTAATACTACTATTTTGCTGTTTTTCAATATCAAACCTTATATCTTGGATGAAAACTCAGCAGTACATCTGTCAAATAATCAGTGGCTAAATGGGTATAAATTTCAGTTGTGGTAATAGAAGAATGCCCTAACATAGCCTGTATGGAAAACAAATCAGCCCCTCCTTCCAGCAAGTGCGTAGCAAAACTATGTCGTAACGTGTGCGGACTTATATTCTTATTAATACCGGCATCCGTAGCCGCCTGCTTTATCATTTTGAACACATACATGCGGGTTAAATGCCTGCCTCTGCGATTCAAAAACACATACGATTCCTCGCCGGACTGCGGCTGCATAAGCGGACGAATATTTTGCATATAATGTTGCAGTTCTGCCATGGTAATCTTACCCATAGGTACCAGCCTTTCCTTGTCACCTTTACCTGTTATACGCGCATAAGCTTCTTTAAAATACAGGTGCTCCGCTTTTAAATTTACCAGCTCACTCACCCGCAATCCACATCCGTACATGGTCTCTATTATGCACCTGTTACGAGCCCTGTCGGGCTTAGACATATCAAAAGTATGCTCCATGGCATCTATTTCCTCTATAGTAAGTACCGATGGCAAGCTACGCTGCAACCGGGGCGTTTTTATCAGTTCTAACGGACTGGCATCCACCCTGTCTTCATAAAGTAAACTGCGGTAAAATGTTTTTAGGCCTGACAACATTCTGGCCTGCGTACTGCTTTGCAGCCCGTATTCTTCAACCAAATACAGCAAATATGATTGTATATCTTCCGCCGTTACCTGCTGAGGTCCTATACTCGTTTTTTTGCTATCCAAATAGGCCTTTAAGGCTTGTACATCTCTTATATATGAGTCTATAGTATTGCCCGATAGCGATTTATCTATCAGCATATAGGTCCTGAATATCTCCAGAGCCTCCTGCCACTGCTCTTCTGCCTGCTTGTTCATTAAAAGCCTACTATGGTAAACTCGGTTCTTCTGTTTTGAGCTCTACCCTCTTCGGTATCGTTATCAGCTATGGGCTTAGTAGAGCCATACCCCTTATAACTCATGCGAGAAGCATCCACTCCGGCCTTGTACAGATAATTATACACGGCCTGCGCACGCTCGGCTGACAACTCCTGATTGTGCTCCCTTGTACCTACATTATCAGTATGACCGCCTATTTCTATTTTCATGCGGGGATTTTCCTTCATTAAGCTTATCACCCTCTCCAATTCGGCTTGTGACTCAGCCTTCAACGTAGCCTTATCAGTGTCAAAAAACACATTTCTAAGTACCACACTCTCACCTATTTCTAATCGTTTAAGTGCTATATTCTTCTCAAAAGGCTCTACCTTAGAGTGTACCCCCTCTAACTGAAAATTTTCGGAATAGAATAAATATTTTTCATTCAATGCATTCAACGCATAATGATTATCGGTGGGTATACACACCAAAAATTCACCCGTAACAGGGTCCGACATAGAACTGGTAACCACTTTGCCTGTTTTTACATCTACCAACTCAAATACTGCAGCTAAAGGACGTTCATCCTGAACATCGTATATTTTACCCTTTAAATACGTAACCGGACTGGGACGCAACTGCTGAGGTAATTCAAACCAATACAAATCCAAATTACCATACCCGCCTTCCTTATCAGATGAAAAATAAGCCTTATCACCTGCAGCATTTACCACCAGCGAAAACTCTTCCGCACAAGTATTAATAGGATAACCCATATTTATGGGTTCCATCCACGTACCATCCTCATTCAGTGTAGTGTAGAATATATCTGCATCACCCATACCCTTGTGCCCGTATGACACAAAATACATGGTTTTACCATCAGGATGAAAATAGGCTGATACCTCATCATCCATAGTGTTAATAGGCTTGCCTATATTTTCGGGCTCGGTGAATACACCCTCTTCTATCATATAGGTTTTCCATATATCTTTCTTGCCTACGCCACCCGGACGGGCACTTATAAAATATATGGTACGCCCGTCGGCACCAAAAGTAGGCTGCGATTCCCAATATTTGGTGTTCACCGGCTTACCGCAGTTTTTGGGCTTGGACCAATTATTTCCTACCCGCTTTGACCAATACAAATCACAACTGCCAAACCCCTCATCCCTATCACATGCCGTAAATATCATATACTTACCATCAGGTGATATACACTGACCACCCTCATTATAATGCGTATTAATATTGGTGAGAAATTGGCGAGGCTGCCACTCTCCATTAACATTTATACTATAATAAAAATCCTCTTCCGATAAACAGCGGGGACAACGCGTCTCCTTATCCCTAGGCCTTTGCACTGTATATATCAGCATGGCCTCGTCGGCCGTAATAGCCGGCAAATATTCCTCCCACTCCGAATTAATATTAGGCCCCATATTATGCAGAGTGATATCCATAGGATGCTCCATTTGCTCTATTCGCCATTTACACAATTCGTTGTCATTACGTACTGTAGGTGATATAGAAGCAGAATTAGGATGACGGGTAAAATATTCCTCAAAATATAGTACCGCCGTATCCGGCTTTCCACTACGCATATACTGATATGCGGCAAAATAATAATTTTTATAATAATGCTTTTTATCGGCTTGTATAGCCAAAGTGTAATAATTACACGACTTGTCATTCATATCCAAAAACAAAGCATCTTCTGCCGCCAAAAGGTAAGCCTCTACATACTGAGGATCCTTCTTTATAGCCATTTCAGCATATGCCAATGAAGAAACCATTTCTTTATTCTGCAATGCCTTTTGAGCTTTCTTAAAATACTTTACCGCTGCCGAATTTTGAGAAGTACCCGTTTGTGCACCGGCCAGGCCTATGCAGGCCAATAATATGATTATTAGTTTTATACGCTTCATTTTATCTTTGTATCAATACTTTAACTACTCCTCTGGTGGCGGTACCCGCCACTTTTATTATATACATACCCTGTGATAAGGCACTCAGGTCTATCTCCTTATTGTCTCCTTCCAAGGCACCTTGCTGCATGCATACACCCTTAATATCATATACCGCATAGCTTACCTCATTTTCGTCACTGCCCTGCAATGTTACTTTATATGCAGCAGGATTAGGATATATACTCCACAATGTCACAGGCGTTATTTCCCGTACACCGGTGCTGTCACCACCATAAGGAGCATACCCTTCCAGTTTTAAGGTTCCCGTTTCATCCGGATCTAACCATTTATCTAATCTTTCAGCATTATTAACAGCATTGTTATTGGTCCACGAATAGGCTAATCTGCCATATAAATCTTCTCCCTCAGGATAATCACACCCCGCATAACCTCCTTCTAACTGCCCCACTACCAATCGCTCCTCGTTGAACAACGCCGAACCCGACGACCCGCCTTCGGTAGTGCCATACACCCACACCAATTCTATATGAGTATTATTAGGAAACGAACTGTCGTATTCCTCGTATTTGGAATACCTGAATTTGCTTTTGGCCACCGATACCTTTTTTACATCACCACTGGGATGATGTATACCACAGGCAGCTAACGGCAACACATTATTGGCATTCCATCCGGCATAATACGGGTGCATTTCCTCCGTGGGTGCTGCTGATAACAATAACAAACAAAAATCAGAATGCTTATGCTTAGCCACACAGGTGGCACCATTGATAGAATAGGTAGAAAGCGTGCTACTGCTGCCACAGGTATCAGCCTCATGGTTGAATACAAATACAAACTTGGAAAGCTGACTCTCATATCCGTCAACACAATGATTAGCCGTGAGCAAATATGGTGTACCATCCTGCCTTACATTATTAATTAATGTACCGGTACAATGAGCATAGTTATATCTTAATATTAAGGCTACCGAATTTTTCTGCTGCTGCAGCGTTCGCCCCTGCGGACAGCGAATGTCTATATTGCACGATCCCGACCTGCCAAATCCTAACATATTCTTATAAGCATGCACCACCGAAGTAAGCACTATGCAGGCAGAATCACTACAACCCGGAGCCTCATAATACTCCATTATTACCTCATCACCGGGGAACAATGATGTGGCAAAATTACGAGCCCCGTTATTATTGGCAACGGTAAAAGCGCCCGCCACATACTGCTTATCAGCAGTGTATAAGTATAATTGAGCACGTGCCGGAATATAAAAACTGTCAAATACAAAATTGAGCGAATAAGCTCCCTCCGATTTTACCTTCAGCCGCCATAGCCTGCCTCCGTTAGCAAGATCCTCCCACACACCACTATTATAAGGTGTATAGTACACATCTATTCTTTCTCCAAATTTATAAGCCTTGCTTTTGTCCTCATATAACTGCTCCTCCTCCATAAGCTCGGCATGGCTTTTTACAGGTAAAGTCACCATAGGCACTTGGGTAAGCTGCAACTGATATTTATTAAAACTATATGGTACCCCCCCGTGACCTGTTTGTGCCATGAGCACACCATACATGCCTGTTACCACTAATGCCAACAAATATTTTCTCATGCTTTTTCTGTTATTTTTTTGCTTGCTGCTAAAACGACAACTTTCTTTTATCTACCCCCCACATAAGCTTTTCACTTATAATGGTGTAAAAATGTTTATTACGCAATCGTACTACCTTCACTTCCTTTGCGGCTTTTATTATGGAAATATCAGCTTGGGTACTCACCTTTATCATATCCGAATCCTTACTGAGCATATAATCATCAGTACGGCTGGATACCTTTATTTTTATTTCCTTATTCGCTGCTATTACTATAGGCCTTACCGTGAGCGTGTGTGAAGCTATAGGCGTAATTACAAATGCCTCCATGTCAGGATCCAATATAGGACCACCACAGCTGAGTGAATAGGCCGTGGAACCTGTAGGCGTAGATACAATTAAACCATCACCCCAATATGAATTCAAAAACACATTATCTACCCACACATCTATAGCTATCATACCCGATACATCAGTACGATGAACCATAATATCATTAAGCGCATAAGCATACGGAGCAAACTGCTCCGACACCAATTGGGCCAACATACGCCGCTCCACCATATACGCTCCGCTCTGCAAATTATGTAACACCGCTGTTATTTCAGTGATATCCGCATTCGACAAAAAACCTAACCTGCCCGTGTTAATACCTAATATGGGCACACTTTCACCTTTGGCAAACGCCACCGCTGACAAAAAAGTGCCATCACCGCCCATACTTACCAAAAAATCAATATCAAAAGCTTCCTCATATGTACTTACCACATTCACAGCATAAGGGGAACAGGCATTTTGCACTATTTCATTATAAAACTCCTTATATATATATACCTTGTCACAATACTTTACACATTGCCCTAATATGCAATCCAGCAATTCATAAGTAAGTTGCCTGGTACTATGTCCGTATAATAATATATTCATATAACTATTCTACAATGTTTAGTTTCAAAACCATATTCTTTTCTATATCCTCCGCCTTTCCCGTGGCAGTAATTACATTTGAACAGGCGGTATACACTAAAGTATCAGCCTTTAACACCGCCTTTAATATCCATTCACCTTTGGTTACATAATCCAAAGAATAACTACCTTCCGCATCAGCTATTACTGATGATACCATAATGGTATCATCACCCGCAAGCTTACACTTTGTTACCAACGCACCCGCGGCTACATGTTCTGCTCCGTCTTCTTCACTTATATAAGTGAGTTTTCCATATATTATGCTATCGTATTTATCACACGAATAACACATACACGCTACCATTACCATCCATAATAATGCCAATACTCGCTTCATATTATATTTTTTTTGCAAAGGTACACAAACTTTTTTAATTAAAACAGCCCTCCCTATAAAAAAACCATGTATCTTTGCCGAAATTATACCCCTACATCACATATGATAATGCACGTATCGGAATCGGCCTCTACCAATAAGCAGCTAAGTGAAATGAACATAGCCTCCCTTCCACCTTACTTTACCCTTATGGCCGACTACCAATATGCCGGCAAAGGAAGAGGCCTCAACACCTGGCATAGTCAAAACAAAATGAACATTTTAGCCAGCACCCTTGTATGTTGCCACATAAGTCCTCATTGGCAATTTGATATTTCCTGCGCCTACTCACTGGCAGTATGCCATGTGCTGGAGCACTATTGTCACCTGAGCAATGTAAGCATAAAATGGCCCAATGACATATACATAAACCGCAAAAAAATAGCCGGCATACTCATAGAGCACCACTTGAGTTCCACCGAAATAAAATACAGCATCATAGGCTTAGGCCTCAATGTGAATCAGGTGGATTTTCCTGCCAACCTGACCAATCCCACCTCCATAGCCCTTTGCTCTAAACTACACTATGAACCTGCAAATATCATGAATCATATATTGGATCGGCTACCCATATTCCTTTCATTAACGCACATTCAACTACATGAACTATACACCCGTAAACTCTTTATGCGAAACCAATGGGTAAACTTTAAGTTATGCTCTACAAACCAAAACATAAGTGCCCGCATATTAGGAATAAACGAACAAGGCTGCCTGCAGGTACTTACCCAGGAACATACCATACTTACATGGGAACTTAATCAAATAAAATACCAGCTCTAACCTTATTATTCTTCTTCTTAACTACACCATCACCTAAGGCTTACGCATAATTATATATAGCCTCCTGCCTTTGTATACTTTTGCCATAGGCAAAAAAAAAGGAAATCTACCAGGACGGCAGATTTCCAAAAACTATGAAAAAAAACTACTACTTTCTATTTTTGTGCTTTTCTCTCCATGTGGTTTTTATACTTACTCATGAACTTATCCACTCTACCGGCGGTGTCCACAAGTTTCATTTTACCGGTGAAGAAAGGGTGTGATGTATTAGAAATTTCTAATTTTACTAACGGGTACTCATTACCATCTTCCCATACTATGGTATCCTTTGTATTTACAGTAGATTTGCACAAGAATGCTTCTTCATTTGACATATCTTTGAATACTACAAATCTATAATCTTTTGGGTGTATTCCTTTTTTCATTTTACTTTTATTTTTATCCTCTTTTACTAAATCTCACTCGCGTGGTTTTACTCTAAATTTTGTTAGGGTGGGAGGTGGGATTCGAACCCACGACCATCGGAACCACAATCCGTTACTCTAACCAACTGAGCTACACCCACCGTGATATTGTGAGTGCAAAGGTACAATTTTTTTTTTATCTTTTCCCCTTTTTACTCTTTTTTATTTTTTCACAAGGTTTTTCAAGCACATGTGTCAAAACATAACACACAGTTTCAACAGTTTACAAACTTCTCATCAGCTATACTTTTCTGCACAAAACAGGCATTTTGTTCCTTATTTGGGTTGCTTTTTACCCGTTTACGCCACCTTTATTCACTTTAAATGGAATAAAAAAAAGTATCTAAAGGCAATTTTTAAATTGTTTTGCACCGTCATTTGTTAATATCCTGCTCTTGTTCCTCACTATAACGGCTCAATATGCCCTCAGGGTCCTTTAGACTCTTCTTAATCCAATCCAAACGCAAAGCCTGCAACTCCTGCTGCGGCAACTGCCATGCTATATTGGAATGCCGCATACGCTCGGTTACATTCATCATGGTAAGAGCTACCGACACCGATATATTATAGCTTTCGGTAAAACCATACATGGGAATTTTTACAAATTCATCAGCCAATGACACCGCTTGCGGAGTAAGCCCCAATAACTCCGTTCCGAACAAAAAAGCCGTAGGCACCGATATATCCACATTGTCTAACATGCTGTCATTTTCAGCCGGCATAGTGGCCACCACCTTGTATCCTAACGATTTTACCTTACCAATACAATCTTCGGTGTTATTTTCTAACGTGTTATAATGGTGCAAATTCAGCCACTTATCCGACCCCATTGACACTTCCTTACTAAGCCTGTACTTAAAACTATTCTCTATAATGTGCACATTTTGTATACCTAAGCATTCCGAAGTTCGTAACACCGCACTCATATTATGACTTTGGTACAAATTCTCCACTATTACCGCCACATGATTGGTTCTATGAGCACTCACCTGCATAATACGATCATAGCGGGATTCGGATATATATGATTTTAAATAAGCTATTTGTTTTTCTATATCTGCCATATACACATATTCTTAAAAAAAACAAAGAGACTACCCTAAAGCAGTCTCTTGTGTTCTTCATTTGACCGGACCTCTTATTTAATAGTACCGGCTAATGTTGCACCAACTTTAACTTTTACAACTTTCTTTGCCGGAACTTTAATAGTTTTACCTGTAGAGATATTTCTTGCGGTACGGGCAGAACGTTTTACAACTGTCATAGTCATAAATCCGGGAACTGTAAATTTTTGATCTTTTTTCAATGCTTCAGTTGCTACTGCTACAAATGTGTCAACTGCTTCTTTTGCCTGTTTTTTTGTTAAGTTGGCTTTGGCGGCCATTGCGTCAACTAATTCAGATTTGTTCATATCGTTATGTTTTAAATGTTTAGATAGCAAATGTACAAAAAAAATCAATACTTTACATGTTTTTTTAAGAAAAAGTACAAAGCTTTGATTTTCAATATAAAAAAATTACATTAACACGTTTTTTTACCTTCAAATCCTTTATTTCCAAGCAAAAACTCATGTATATTTAGTCGCTTTTTGCCTGTAATTTGCACCTCATCAGCAAAAAAACAGCCTTCTTTGCATGTGATATAGAGGTAATTTTTGTCATCACTATGCATTATGCCGGCCGGCTCGGACAATAAATTTTCTTCTATATGACCACCATATATCTTCATCATTATCTTTTCACCTTTGTCATTCATATAATAAGTATAGGCGGCAGGATACGGCGACAGGCCTCTTACAAAATTATAAACCTGTACAGCAGGCTGTTGCCAATTAATCACACAGTCATCTTTGTATATTTTAGGTGCCAGCCTGCCTTGAACTTCTTCCTCATTTTGAGGCACGGGCTTACAGATACCATTTGCTATGCTTTGTAACGTTTCCAGCATAGCCTGCCTACCGGCGTATATGAGCTTGTCATGTAATATGCCGGCAGTATCACCGGAAAGTATATCTACACCTTTTTTAAGTATAATTTTTCCTTCGTCTATTCTTTCATTAATGAAAAAAGTAGTAACTCCCGTACTGGTTTCGCCATTAATAATAGCCCAATTAATGGGCGCTGCTCCCCTATAATGAGGCAAAAGAGAAGCATGCAGATTAATAGTGCCTTTAGGAGGAATACTCCACACTACCTGCGGTAACATTCTAAATGCCACCACTACATATATATCGGCCTGCAATGCCTGCAATTGGCATATAAACTGCTCATCACGTAATTTTTCGGGCTGCAATATGGGTAAGCCCTGCTCCTCGGCATAGCATTTCACTGACGACTTTTGTATTTTCATGCCTCGTCCTGCCGCCTTATCTACCGATGTAACCACAGCACATACCTCATGCTTTCCCTCTTCCACTATGGCCTGTAATATGCCCGTAGCAAAGTCGGGAGTACCCATAAATACTATTCGCATAACTGATGAAATATTATATAGCCAATAACTTTAAACAGGCTACAGCAGCTTCTACACCTTTATTGCCATGTATGCCTCCGGAACGTTCTACAGCCTGCTGCATATTATTAGTAGTAAGCACGCCAAATATAACAGGCACATTACATTCCAAACCCACATTCATTATACCCATAGACACCGCTTGGGCTATAAAATCAAAATGTCGGGTTTCACCTTGTATAATGCACCCTATACATATTACCGCATCCACATTCTTCTGCAATATATACTGCTTGGCTACAAATGGCAACTCAAAACTTCCTGCCACCCTTTGCCTCAATATACATTCCTCCTCTACACCATGCTTAAGCAATGTGTCTATACAAGCCTCCTCCATAGCAAAAGTTACGTTAGCATTCCATTCGGCTGTAACTACTGCTATGTGCAAGCCCTTTACATGCACACATGGTATGGATTCGGCATCATATTCCGAAAGATTCTTCTTCTTGGAATCCATGAAGCCTGCGTATAATTATCTGGTTTTAGCATACTCAATACGCTTGTCCACATCCATGGCCTCGTACGATTGAGTGTATTCTTTTTGTATGGTTTCGTATGCCATTATGGCTTTGTTCCACTCACCCTGAGCTTCACATACCATAGCATAACGCATTAAATACATAGGAGTTAACAAATCATTAGGATATTTTTTGGTAGCCTTTTTGTAGTATTTGGCTGCTGAAGCCAAATCATTCTTTTCCCAATAGGCATCACCTGTTAATCCCAAAGCCTGCACGCTTACCATTTTTGACTTGGTAGAGCATTTCTTTAACATTTTAATAGCATCATCTAACTGACCGGCCTTCATATAACACGAACCTGCCATAAAACGGGCTCTATCAGCTGTTTTGGTACAAGGATATGCTTTTATTACATCTAACAGACCTTCACAGGTACCATCACCATTCAATGCCATTTGCACTGAATCCATAGCAAAATATTGCTCTGCCTTATATATAGCCACTTCAGCCTTGGCCTGACGCTTAGGCGCCCAATATAACGCATAGAACATAATTAACAACACTACTACTACTATACCTATAGTAACTGCGTTAATCATCTTTTCCTGTTCCTTATACCATTTTATTACTTTTTCCAAAAAACCTTCTTCCGGTTCTTGTAAGCCTGATTTGTTTTTTATCTCTTTGCTCATGTTACTTATATTATCAAATATTTCAAACTGCAAAAGTACAAAAAAAAAAAGAGAAATTCAAGTTTTTGACATAGAAATATAAAACTTGATTAAATCAATGAATACCAACTATTTACACAAAGCAACCAACTTGCCTATTGCCTATACTATGCCCGTTACCCGCAATTATTTTGGCACTTTTAACTTTGATATTACGCCTTGCCGCTTACCCGGTTTTACTTACCTTATATCCTTTTACACTCACTATTTATTGATTGCCCCCTCCCCTGTCAGTAAAATACGCTGCCACTGTGTTATACGCTTTACATAATTACATCTGTTATATATTATTTAGCATAATATTTATGTTATTTTTACATAATAGATTTATAATAACATACATATAGTTATTATAATGATGAGTGCAGTAGTCATAGGCATAAAAAGGCAGATAAAAAACGGGAGTTGACTGGCATACTATGCCTATCGGCAACAGGTATATACTATGAATAATTATGCATAAAACAGGTATTCCCGTCTTTTGGGGAGGGGAGGGGAAATAAAAAAAGTAGAAAATAACTATATGGGAAATGAGATTTGCTTTTACTCAATAACAATGGAGCAATATTCGGGAGCCTTACACTTACTGCTGCACCCCGAAAAATACATTATTCTCATCTCATTAACACCACCTTAGAACTTCATCCAAAAATAAATTGATAATATTTTATTCAAACTGACGTTTTATATCGCATTTTTTTGTACTTTTGCACTCGATATACTTAATGTCCCATTGTGTAATGGTAGCACCGCAGATTCTGGTTCTGTATGTCTGGGTTCGAATCCTAGTGGGACAACGTTAATACGGGTTACCCATGCAGGTAGCCCGTTTTTTATTACTACTACTATATTTTTATATTTCAATATATTACTACATATATTCAGCTATTAATAACGCTATTTTTTGCAGATAACATGCGTCAGTAGTATCAAAGTGATTAAGGTATTCACTATCTATATCCAGCACAGCTTTCACTTCTCCGTTTTTAATTATCGGCACTACTATTTCGCTTTGGGAATAGCTGCTACAGGCTATATGTCCTGCAAATTGTTCCACATTGGGGACTATAAGTGTGCGTTTTTGCTGCCACGCGGTTCCACACACGCCTTTTCCTTTAGCTATACGGGTACATGCTATAGGCCCCTGAAAAGGGCCTAACACCAATTCCTCATTTACCACCCTATAAAAACCTGCCCACCAGAACTTAAATTCGCTATATAACAATGCAGAAACATTGGCCATATCGGCTATTACATCCGGTTCCAATATGCCTTGTAACTGCTGTAACAGTTGTTCATATTTGGTTTGTTTATTTTCCATACATCATACTTATTAACGTTCAATATGTGCAGCTACGGTTTTTAGGCAGGATTCGTGCACCATGGTACCTGGTAAAATTCCCATGTTACCTTGAGGTACAGGCTTACTAATGAGTGCAAATAATTCCAGCCAATATATAGGATAGCTGCCATCTTCCTTTTGGAAACTGACAGGTGACAGTTTAAACAGATGATCATTCGGCTTATTTACATAGGTATTATAAACCAACTCGCTACAATATTGAGCTTCATTATTCGTATCAAAATCCACATCATAGGCACGCCCTATATATTGTTTAGCCTGTTCCACATATTGGACGGCATGACTATTATCAGTCAGCCGCATAACATGGAACAAGGGATAGCCGCCATTAGGCAATACAAAATCACTCAAAAAAGTATCTAACGGATAGCGGTCCACTCCATGCTTAATAGTGGCATCTATCACCCACACACTATCAGCTGCTGTTTCTAATATGGCCACATGTATGTAATTCACATTATTGGAATCGGCTATGGCATACATTTTGGCGTTTACGCCTTCGGCACTATCGTATATGCTATAGTCCCAAGGCAAAGCCACAAATAGCAAATCACCGGTGGCTATGCCGGTATCACATGGATGTGCTATGGCTGCCCTTATAGGGCCGGCAGTATGATTACATGCTGACATTAGCCATAATACGCATAATATCGTAACACATAGTACATATATTCTTCCTGTTTTCATTTTAATAATATTATTTGTATTTACCTGCAAAGGTAAAACACTTTTTTTACAAATTAAGGGTTATACCATATATTTTTTTTACAGGCACATTATACATTATATATATAATAAGTTATACACGGCAAAAAAAAGAGCCCTAATAATAAGGCTCTTTTTTTTGCTGTATGAATAGTTTTTTACATTTCTACTAATACATGCCACCCATGCCGCCGGGCATACCGCCGCCCATGGCAGGAGCTGCAGGAGTTTCTTCTTTTATGTCGGCCAATACGCATTCGGTGGTGAGCAACATGCCGGCTATGGAAGCGGCATTTTCTAATGCTACACGGGTAACCTTGGCAGGGTCAACCACACCGGCTTGCATTAAGTCTTCATACTTTTCGGTACGGGCGTTAAATCCGAAGAAGCCTTCACCTTCTTTTACTCTGTTCACCACTACCGAACCTTCCAATCCTGCATTTTCCACTATTTGTCTCAGCGGTTCTTCCAAGGCACGACGAACTATTTCTATACCGAATTTTTCATCATCATTTTCGGCTTGCAGATTATCTAATGCTTTAATGGCACGTATATAAGCCACACCGCCGCCGGGTATAATACCTTCTTCTACGGCAGCTCTGGTTGCGTGCAAAGCATCGTCAAAGCGGTCTTTCTTTTCTTTCATTTCCACTTCGGAGGCGGCGCCCACGTAAATAACGGCTACACCACCGGCTAATTTAGCCAAACGTTCCTGCAATTTTTCACGATCGTAGTCTGATTTGGTTTTCTCTATTTGAGCTTTAATTTGAGCAATGCGGGCTTCTATATTTTCTTTTACGCCTTTGCCGCTTACTATAGTGGTATTTTCTTTATCTACGGTTACCTTTTCGGCCTGACCTAACATTTCCAAGGTTGCATCTTCCAGTTTATAACCTTTTTCTTCCGATATTACGGTACCGCCGGTGAGTATAGCTATATCTTCCAGCATTTCTTTTCTTCTATCACCAAATCCCGGTGCTTTTACGGCCACTATTTTTAATGAACCGCGTAAGCGGTTAACCACCAATGTAGCCAAAGCTTCGCTTTCAATATCTTCAGCTATTACGAGTAAAGCCTTACCTGTTTGAACCACCTTTTCCAATACGGGAAGGAATTCTTTCATATTGGATATTTTTTTGTCATATATTAATATGTAAGGCAATTCATATACGGTTTCCATTTTTTCGGTATCGGTAACAAAATAAGGAGAAATGTAGCCGCGATCAAATTGCATACCTTCTACCACTTTTACTTCGGTTTCGGTACCTTTGGCTTCTTCTATGGTAATAACGCCTTCTTTTTTCACTTTACGCATAGCTTCGGCTATAATGCCACCCACTACGTGGTCGTTATTAGCGGAAATGGTAGCTACCTGCTGTATTTTTTCATTGTTATCACCCACTTCCTGAGCTCTGTTACGTAAATCGGCTACTACGCTGGCCACAGCTTTGTCTATACCGCGTTTTAAATCCATAGGATTAGCACCGGCGGTAACATATTTTAAACCATGACTGAATATAATTTGAGCCAATACGGTAGCGGTGGTGGTACCATCACCGGCCTGATCATTGGTTTTGGAAGCTACTTCCTTCACCATTTGGGCACCCATATTTTCTATAGATTCCTGTAATTCTATTTCTTTAGCTACACTCACACCGTCTTTGGTAATGTGAGGAGCACCAAATTTTTTGTCTATAATTACATTTCTGCCTTTAGGTCCTAATGTAACTTTTACTGCATTTGCCAATGCGTCTACGCCTTTTTTCAAGCCTTCACGGGCATCCCAGCTGTATAAAATTTCTTTTGCCATAATTCTTATATTGTTATGTGTATTGTTCTACTATATATTAAATACTATCCTATAATTGCCAATATATCTGATTCTTTCATTATCAAATAATCGGTGCCGTTATAGTTAATTTCGGTTCCGGCATATTTACCATACAATACGGTATCACCTGCCTTTACGGTCATAGGTTCATCTTTTTTACCTGCGCCTACGGCTACTACTTTACCTCTTTGGGGTTTTTCTTTGGCGGTATCGGGTATAATAATACCGGCTGCTGTTTTTTGTTCTGCAGGAGCTGCTTCTATTATCACTCTGTCTGCTAATGGTTTAATATTTAATTCCATATCGTTTATTTTTTATTGATTACTTATTATAAATTCTTTTGCTATTATGCAAATACGTTTTTACGTATTTGCTAAATTTATGCCAATGTACCTTTGTGCGACATATTGTCAGCAGGAAAGTAATCGCAATAACAACATAAACACATATAAATCAAGTTTTTAACGCTAATTATTGTTTTTCGTATTCACTGACATTATGCACAAGCACATATGCCAGAATGGCAGTTTGACATTATTTGTAACATACACAGCTTAGCACGCAACTGGCTATACACATGTAAACTGCTATACAATTGCACCTTATACAAAAAAAATATTTCCCGTAAAAAATGGGGCACATGTCAAATATTTTTAGTACCTTTGCAAAATATATAGAACATAAAATAATATAAAACAATATGCCTACTATAAAAATTGCTGCAGGTCGTGGTTCACATGATTTGGCAGCCCGAATAGCCCAAATATGTGGCCAAAAGTTGGTTGATGTGGAAATCATGCAATTCAGTGATGGTGAATTTCAGCCTTCTTTTTCAGAAACATTGCGCGGATGTGAAGTATTCATAGTACAATCCACCTTTCCGCCGGCAGAAAATTTAATGGAGCTTTTATACATGATAGACGCTGCCAAAAGAGCATCAGCACATAGAATTGTAGCTGTAATGCCTTATTTTGGTTGTGCCCGTCAGGATAGAAAAGACAAGCCTCGTGTACCCATAGGAGCCAAGTTGGTAGCTAATTTGCTCACTGCTGCAGGCGTGGACCGTATTATCACTATGGACTTACATGCTGATCAAATTCAGGGTTTCTTTGACGTACCTGTAGATCACCTGTATGCATCACGCATATTCCTGCCTTACCTGAAAAAACGTAATTTTGAAAATTTGTGTATGGCTTCACCTGATACCGGTGGTACCCGTAGAGCTGCTACCTATGCCAAATATTTGGATGCAGACTTAGCCATAGGATATAAGCAACGTCCCCGCCCTAATGTAATAGGTTCATTACAAATAATAGGTGACGTTAAAGATAAGAACGTAGTATTGGTTGACGATATCATAGATACTGCTGGCACTATATGCAAAGCAGCCAACGCCATTAAGGAAATGGGAGCCAAATCAGTACGAGCCATGTGCGTACACCCTGTATTATCAGGTAAAGCATATGAAAATTTGGAGAATTCGGCTTTAGAAGAAATTATCACTACCGATAGTATTCCTTTGAAGCAAAAGTGTGATAAAATAACCGTTTTATCAGTAGATAAATTGTTTGCAACTGTTATAGACAGTGTGGTATCACACAAATCCATTAACTCATTATTTGACTTTGATCACTTCTTACATTTGGAAGATATCAGTATGTAAACATAAATATACAATAACCACAAAGGCAACATAAGTTTTATGTTGCCTTTTTAATATTTCACAAGCATGAAGATAGTAGCTGTAGAATCCATAGGTATCAGCGATGCCAAGGCAAAAGAAATAAGCAATCATTATAAACAGGCAGGTCATGAATTTATATTACATTCTGACAGGCAAGAGGATGAAAATGCACTTATAGACCGCATGAAAGATGCCGACATAGCCATAGTATCCAATATTAAATTATCACAAAAAGTATTATCGGCCTGTCCGCGGCTTAAAATGCTGGATATAGCCTTTACGGGGGTAGACCATGTTGACCTTGAATATTGTCGCAGTCACAATATCACCGTATGTAACGCCTCAGGCTACGCCACCGAAGCCGTGAGCGAACTGGCCATAGGTCTTATGCTGGATGTATACCGTAATATCACCCCGTTAGATGGCAAAACCCGTCAGGGAGGCACACGTAATAATTTTTTGGGTCGCCAATTATCGGGCAAAACAGTAGGCATAATAGGTACCGGATCCATAGGCTGCCGCACGGCCTTACTGCTGCAACAATTTGGATGTACCGTATATGCTTGGAATAGAAGCCAAAAGAAAGAACTTACCAATGCGGGCATTAAATATGTTACGTTGGACGAATTATTGGAAATATCTGATATTATATCCTTACACGTACCTCTTACCGCTGACACATGCCACCTTATTAATGAAGAAAAACTAAACAAATGCAAGCCCGGTGCCATACTCATAAACACCGCCAGAGGCAATGTGGTAGACCTTAACGCACTGGTAAAAGCATTAGAAAACAATACTATAGCCGCTGCCGCATTCGACGTATTTGACATAGAACCGCCTCTTCCAAAAAGCCACATACTCTTTTCTGCCCCTAATTTGTGGCTCACTCCGCATATAGGATATGCCACCCGCGAATCATTTGATGACAGAATAGATATAGTACTCCAAAATATTGACGCCTACTTGGAAGGAAAAGTTATTAACAACGTTTTGTAGAAAAATAAACATTTTTTCACACTGTAAATCAAAGTTTTTACACATTTATTAACAATATTAACAGGCCACACAGACCTGTTTTTTTGTTAATAACTCTAAGCGTTTTGTGTGCAGTATCAAGCAAAATATTTTATACATTTGCATGGATACAAAATATATTTACTTGGATGAATTACACCCTTGTGCATGAGTCAGTATATATAATTTGTAAATAGTTCTATATGTTGCTATTATACTCCATTTCCAGTCCGTTTCCGGCACGTAAGTTGCTAAAAAAAACAGCATCAGCTTGCGTTTTTTTTAGTCCGTAAGCGGGGAAAATATGGGAAAAATGGTGCAATATGTGGGAAAACTTAGGTTAAAATAAATTTATAAAGGTATAACATGACACTAAAAGGAACGGTAAAATTAGATGACAGAGGACGATTTGTTCTTCCCTCCGACATATTTCGCGAAGTAAACGCGAAAGCCGGCGGCCGTTATGTGCTTACCCGTAGCACCGATCAATGTGTCACCCTGTACCCCGGCCATATATGGGATATAGTAAGTGCCCGCCTTAACCGCATGAATGCCTTTGACCCTAAAAAGCGGGCTCTTATACGCTATTTTTTGGGCAACGCCACCGAAATTACACTGGATAGCAAAAACCGTATTCCCCTTCCCAAGGACCTGAAGAACTATGCCAATATAGACAAAGAGTTGCTGGTAATTAAGCTCAATCCTTTTATAGAACTATGGGATCCCCAATGCTATAACAAGCAAATGGAAAATATGCTTAAATTCAGCGCTGACGATATTTCCACCATAGCAAACGATATATTCAATGACGGAGACGGATTTAACATACCATAACGCGGTAATGCTTACCGAAAGCATAGAGGGACTGAATATACGTCCTAACGGCACCTACGTGGATGTTACCTTTGGCGCCGGCGGTCATTCCCGTGCTATTATGAACAGGCTGAATGACCAAGGACGATTGTTTGCTTTTGACCAGGATGCCGACGCACAGGTAAATACCATAGCCGATAGCAGATTTACACTAATAGAACATAATTTTAAGTTTATCAAAAACTATCTTAAACTCTATGGCGTAACCCAAGTGGACGGCATTATAGCTGACTTAGGCGTATCCTCTCACCAATTTGACTGCATGGAACGGGGATTCTCCACCCGTAGCAATGGAGAACTGGACATGCGTATGGATACCCGTAAGCAGCTAAAAGCATGTGATATAATTAATACCTACTCGGAAGAAGAGTTGCAAAAAATATTTTTCACCTATGGTGAAATAGCCAATGCAAAAAAACTGACTTCCCTCATAGTTCAGGAAAGAACGCACAACCCGTTTCTTCTTTCACTTGATTTCCAACATCGCATAGCATCATGCATACCCATACATAAGGAATACAAATACCTGGCACAGGTGTATCAGGCCTTGCGTATAGTTGTAAACGGAGAATTGGAAGCCTTGGAACAGCTGTTACGGCAAAGTGTGGATTTGCTATGCCCTCAAGGCAGGCTGGTGATTATATCCTACCACTCACTGGAAGACAGAATGGTAAAAATATTCATGCGAAGCGGCAATATGGATGATAAAATAGAAAAAGACTTTTACGGAAACGTGCTGGCACCATTTAAACCAATAAACCGTAAAGCCATTACGCCCCATGAAAACGAACTGACCAACAATAATCGCAGCCGCAGTGCCAAGCTACGCATAGCAGAAAGGAGTGAATATGGCAGAAAATAAACCTGTGAAAAACGGCAACTGGCGTAAAAAAGTACGCCGCGTATTCAACGGAAGAATACTCAAGGATATAAACTGGAAGGCCAACTGGAAATTTATAGCCATAGTTATAATATTAATAATCATAGTAATAAACAGGCAGCTGAGCTACGCGGACAAAATGAACGAAATAGACAAACTAAATAAAGAACTCATGCTTAGCCGCGACAAAGCCATGGATATAAAGGAAGAAAATTTTAATTTAGGTGTAAATATAGAAAACTCACTGATGGAAACTGCCGAAGAAAACAATTTTAATATAGGCGGTTATTTACCATTTGTGATACCAAAAATAAGTGAAGGAGAAGAAGAATGAGCCAGAACACTCCCCATAGCGAAGCCACTTCCGGCAGAAAAATACTTCACCTGAAAACGCAGGTAATATATGTCCTATTCGTAATATTGGGCATATATGCCGCTATTCATATGGTGTGGCTCAAGGTACACATGGGTAAATACTATCGCGGCGAAGGCATACCCACCGACAGCTGCATTACGGTAAACCATCGTACTTTCTCATTCGACTACTCCTATGAAAGCGGCAAAAGAGGCAATATTTGCTCCGAAGACGGCACCGTACTGCTTACCGACATATATATATATGACCTGTATTGGTATCCCTCTAAAGTAAAAAGCAAGGACTCTACCCTATTCATGCAAAAGGCCGATAGCCTTATACAAATATTCTATAGCATTAACCCGCAAAACTCCATAGAATACTATACTACTAAAATTAAAAACTATTATCCTGAATTTTGTCGTCGCCTGGCTACAGCCAAAGAACATGAAGCCAGCAGTGACAAAAAACTACAGAAACAGGGCCGCATAGAACGCGAACAACTCAATAATGAAAAAGTTCAAATACTGGTTTCGAACATTAATAACCCCAAACGCTGGGTACGTCAGCGTCAAATAGATGCCATAGACACCCTTTTTGCCGCATGGCAAGGAGAAAAACGATTTAGAGGCGGATGCCAAAAAGACAGCCGGTTTGTGCGAAGACAACTTTCCGGAGGTTTTCCTTCATCGGTTTTGGGTAAAGTAAGCTCCACCATTAGCCGTAACGGCACCGACAGCATGGTATTCAATAATGGCATAGAAGGCTACTATGACTCCCTGCTGGCAGGAGAAATTATACCCAAACGCATACTGAAGGTGAACGGCAAAACCATACGTCTGCGTGAAAATAAGAACATACAGCCCCGCAACGGTAAAAATATAATTACCACTATCAATACCGATATTCAGCGTATTACCAAATCGGCTCTGGAGCGACAGCTGATGATGGGAACCGTGGAAAGTGGCTGCGCCATAGTAATGGAAGTAGCTACAGGAGAAATTAAGGCCATAGTCAATTTGGATTACGACAAAGCCACCGGCACCTATGTGGAACGCAACGACCACAGCTCTACCGAAAGCTTTGAACCGGGCTCCACATTTAAGGCCGTTACGCTGGTAGCTGCCTTAGAAACAGGCAAAATAGACACCGGCGACATAGTACCTTGCGAAAAAGGACGGTTCTCGCTGGCCCGCGCCTTTGAAATATCCGATAACGAAGGGCTGTATGAAGCTGCCAGAGTGGCCTATGGTGATATATTTGCCTTCACCGAAGGCGTGCTGAAAATGGGCATACATCAGGACCTGAACATAGAAATAAAAAATGCCAAACGACCTAATTTTCAAAGCCGAACCAAAACAGCCAAAGACTTTAAAAACGTAACTCACGGCTATAGCGTAAGCGTGCCGCCTATATATATGCTGGCCTTTTACAATGCCATAGCCAATAACGGTGTATATGTAAAACCACGACTTATTAAAGCCATTATAGACCCCAATAAAGAGCACGATAACAAAACCATAATACAACCCATTATAAAACAGCAACGGATATGTTCCAATCGCACCATTAACAGGGTAAAGGCCTGCATGGAAGGCGTAGTTACCCATGGTACCGCCCGCCGCGTGCGCGACGAACAATATTTTATACAACTTAAAGACAGCACCATTACCGCCCGCCCGCTTATAGCCGGCAAAACAGGTACCGCCTACATATATGACGACAAACTGCACCAATATACCAAAATGAAGAACTCTTCATTTATAGGTTATTTTCCTGCCGATGCTCCCAAATACACCTGCCTGGTACTGGCCAGAGGCACCTCTCTGGATGCCGGCTACATATCAGCTCCCGTATGCAAGGAAATAGCTGAAAAACTGATAACAAACCTGAACGAATTTGACATTACCAATCAAAATAAATCCAAACGGCTGCCCTCCTGCGTACTGGGCTACAGCCGGGATTTAATGACTATATACGAAGAATTAGGCATAAAGGCTAACTATAAACACCCCGGCGACTATGCCACCGTGAGCAGCACCGGTACCAATAAGGTAGAATTTAGTGCCGCCGCCTACGGTAAAAACCAATGGCCGTCAGTGTACGGAGCCAATGCCAAAGACGCCGTATATATATTGGAAAAACGGGGATACAAAACCATAGTAAAAGGAAGAGGAAAAGTAAGTAGGGTACAATTTGACGGAAAAACCGCTTATATATACTTAAGTAACAATATATGAAATACATAGAAGATATACTAAAGAATGTTAACACCCTTAATGTGGTAAATATGCACCATCAACCGGTGTCAAAAATATGCTTTGATACCCGCATGGTGGAGCAGGATTGCATGTTTGTAGCACAAAAAGGCACTAAAACCGATGGTCACCAATATATTAACCAGGCCATTGAAAAAGGAGCCCTGTGTGTGGTAGTGGAAAATATGCCCTCCTCACTTATGCCACAGGTATGCTATATACAGGTAGAAAATTCTTCTCTGGCACTGGCCTTAATGGCTGATAATTATTACGGCCATCCTTCGCAAAAATTGAAACTCACGGGCATTACCGGCACTAATGGTAAAACCACCACTGTTACCCTTCTTTACCGTTTGTTTATGTCGTTGGGCAAAAAAACAGGCTTACTCAGTACCATAGAAAACAGAATAAATCAAACCGTGCTACCCAGTACACACACTACTCCCGACAGCGTAAAAATAAATGAACTGCTGGCTCAAATGGTAGAAGAAGGATGCGAATACTGCTTTATGGAAGTAAGTTCACACGCCATAGTGCAAAATCGTATTGCAGGTCTGCACTTTGCCGGAGGCATATTCAGCAATCTCACTCACGACCACCTTGACTATCACAAAACTTTTGCCCAATACCGTGACGCCAAAAAAATGTTTTTTGACCACCTGCCGTCCTCTGCATTTGCTCTTACCAATATAGACGATGCCAACGGCAACATAATGCTGCAAAATACCCAAGCTGCCAAATATACTTACAGCCTGCTGAACGGAGCATGCTCCTTTAAAGCAAAAATAGAAGAATGCAACCTTGATGGCATACATTTAACCATAGATGGTGAAGACGTATGGTTTCGCCTGGTAGGCAAATTCAATGCCTATAACCTGCTGGCCATATACGGTGCCGCCACGCTACTGGGCATTAACAAACATAACTGCCTGCTCAAAATGAGCATGCTGGAAGCTGCCGAAGGCAGATTTTTCACCATAAGAGGCAATAAAGTAACCGCCATTATAGACTACGCCCACACCCCTGATGCCTTGCAGAACGTACTGGAAACCATTAATAATGCCAGCTGCAAATCACAAACTATTATTACCGTAGTGGGCTGCGGCGGTGACCGCGACAAAACCAAACGTCCCGAAATGGCCGAAATAGCATGCAAACTGAGTAATAAGGTTATACTTACCTCTGATAACCCGCGTACCGAGGACCCTGAAGCCATACTGGCCGACATGGAAAAAGGCGTAAGCCCCGCCTACGCCAATACCACTCTCATTATCACCGACCGCCGCCAGGCTATTAAAGCAGCCATAACACAGGCTCCCGCTAACAGCATAGTGCTTATAGCCGGTAAAGGTCATGAAAAATACCAGGACATTAACGGCGTAAAACACCACTTTGATGACGTGGAAGAAGCCCAAAAATACTTAAACACTTAAATATACACATACAATAACTCATTAACAACTCACAATTTTTTTTTGAAACTTATTAACACATTTTGTATTTATGTTATACTATCTTTTCAATTGGTTAGACAAGGTTTTTAACCTTCCCGGCGCCGGTGTATTCCAGTACATATCCTTTAGAACCGCCATGGCCGGATTATTATCATTGTTTTTATCAATGATAATAGGCAAATACGTGATTAAAATGCTACAAAAAAACCAAATAGGCGAAGACATTCGTGATTTGGGACTGGAAGGCCAAATGCAAAAAAAAGGCACCCCTACTATGGGCGGCATTATTATACTATTTAGTATACTTATACCGGTACTGCTTTTTAATAAGTTAGATAATATATATATCATCCTCATGATTATCACCACTATATGGCTGGGATTATTAGGATTCATGGATGATTATATTAAAGTAAAAAAACATGATAAAGCCGGCCTTTCGGCCAAGGCCAAATTATGTGGTCAGGCAGCATTGGGATTATGCGTAGGCATGGTATTGTTTTTTCACCCTGATGTGGTAATAAAAGAAAAATGCAGCCAACCTAACTATGTAAATACCGAAAACGTATTCAAAATAGAAAACAATCCCAATAAAGGTACTACCGGGTACGAATGCGTACAAGCTGAAAAATCAACCAAAACCACCATTCCTTTCTTCAAAAACAACGAATTTGATTATGCCGTGCTTTTAAAATGGGCAGGCAACGGCTACGAAAAATGGGCGTGGCTGATATATATTCCCATTATCATATTCATAATAATGGCGGTAAGCAATGGTGCCAACCTCACCGACGGTTTAGACGGCCTGGCTATATCGGTAACAGCCATTATAGGAGCTACCTTGGGTGTACTTGCCTACGTATCGGGCAACACCATATTTGCTAATTACCTGAATATAATGTATATACCAAATAGCGGTGAGCTAATGATATTTACCGGAGCTTTGGTTGGGGCATGCTTAGGATTTATGTGGTGGAACTGCTACCCCGCACAGGTATTCATGGGTGACACCGGTAGCCTTGCCTTAGGCGGTATTGTGGCTGTATTTGCCATTATTATACGTAAGGAACTGCTTATACCCATATTATGCGGTATATATTTGGCTGAAAGCGTATCGGTACTGCTACAGCGATGGTACTTTAAATACACCCGCAAAAAATATGGTGAAGGAAAACGACTGTTCCGCATGGCACCGCTACACCACCACTATCAGCGTGCCGGCCTGCATGAAACCAAAATAGTACAACGATTCTTCATTATAGGCCTTATGCTGGCAGTACTCACCATAGTAACACTGAAATTACGCTAATACTTTACTTAACTCATCAGCAATTTTGAAATTATGAAATTTGAAGATTTATTAACAGACAATACCCAATCCAGCGTACAAAAATCCAAACTGCTGGAACAAAGATTAATAGCCATACGTCAACGCAACCGAGGTGAACTATTGAACAAAATAGATACCGAAACACATCGTATGGAAACCATTACCACCTTTAGAGGAGTATGCTTTGTAAACGACTCCAAATCGGAAAACATAAATGCTACATACTATTGTTTGGAACAAATGAAAAGCCAAGTAATATGGATAGTAGGAGGCAACGACAGCCTCACCGACTATTCAGCACTTACCGACTTGGTTCCTAACAAGGTAAAAGCCATAGTGTGTATGAACAAAGAGTGTGGCAAAATAAAACAAACCTTTAACGGATTGGTACCCGTAATATTGGAATGCAATGACATGGATACTGCCGTACGCCAGGCCTTTTATGCCGCACAAAAAGGGGACATAGTATTACTTTCTACCGCCTGTCCCTGCGACCACCAGTTTGCCGACTACAAGCAACGCGGTACCGCATTTAGAAAATCCATAGCACAATTGTAATTACATAATATTTTTACAATGAAGTTGAAACAATTTTTGAAAGCACTTTCACAGCAAAATTACGGCGACACCATTATATGGACAGTAGTATCCATATTGGCCGTGTTTTCCATTATGGCCGTGTACAGCACGGGGGCCAAATTAAATGCCGGCAACCGTGACAGCCTGCAATTTTTATTTTCAGGCCATGTAATGTACATATTGCTCAGCTTTGTTGTAATGTTTGTACTTCAACGCATCAATTACCGCACTTGGGGCAAATATGCCGCCATAGGGCTGGGTATAGGTGTAGTGGTGCTGATACTCACCCTGTTCTTAGGAGTGTCGGAAGGCGGCTCCAAGCGTAGCTTGGAAATATTCGGTAAAAAAATTCAAACTATACACTTTATAGAATTGTGTATCATAGTATACCTGTCGGCATGGATAAGCCGCGAAAAAGACAACATTAATGATATTAAACATGTATACCTGAAAATGCTGCTCTACATAGGTTGCTTTTGTGCCCTTATTATGACACAAAAAACATCGGCAAGCCTTATATTGGGTTTTACCTGCATGGTGCTATTGTTTGTATCACAGCTCAAAAGCCGATATTTTATGGCTACCATAGGCATATTAGCGATAGCTTTAGGCATAGGATTGTCGTTTTTACTATCGGATGCCGTAAACCCGAAAGCAGAAAACAAGGTGTTTCAAAGACTTAGCACTGCTAAAGTCCGTATAGAAAACTTTAGCGACAAGTCCCAGGTGCACAAAGACATACTCACTACCGAGGCTGCCATATCCACCAGCGACATTCTGCCCCACCCCGGCGCTTCCATACACAGTAACAATGTGCAGGAAAGCTATTCAGACTATATATATGCCTTCTTTGTAGAAGAATATGGCATAGGATTGGGCATTATACTCATGCTCCTATACCTTATACTATTCTATAGAGCCCTATTTATAGCAAGGTCCTTACCTATAGGATTTGGGGCATATATGTCCATAGGACTGGGATTTTTAATCACCTTTCAGGCATTTACGCACATGTGTGTAAGCTTGGGCATAGTTCCGGCCACGGGTGAAACCCTGCCCATGTTCAGCCGCGGTGGTATGTCTATACTCACCACTGCCACCGAAATAGGCATATTACTCAATTTGAGCAAAGAAGCCGCAAAAAGAAACAAAGAAAGAAAAATGAAAAAAGAAAACAATATAAGAGAAGCAAAAACTGAAGTATCATCAGCACAAAATAATATATAACATGAGTAAAAGAGTAATTATATCCGGAGGCGGTACCGGCGGTCACATATTTCCTGCCGTAGCCATAGCCAATGCCCTTAAGGACATGATAGACGACGTGGACATACTGTTTGTAGGCGCCAACGGCCGCATGGAAATGAAACGCGTGCCTGAAGCCGGCTACAAAATAGTAGGACTGAATATATATGGTTTGCAACGCAAACTCACCGTTAAAAACATACTTGAAAACCTGAAACTGCCCTTCCGCTTATGGAGCAGCATGTGTAAAGCCAGGAAAATAATTAAGGTCTTTCAACCCCACATAGCCATAGGCGTGGGCGGTTATGCCAGCGGTCCCACCCTGAAAGTGGCCGCTCAAATGGGCATTCCTACCCTTATACATGAAGCCAATTCCTACCCGGGCGTTACCAATAAAATATTGGGCAACAAGGTGGACCGTATATGCATTACCTATGACACCGTGAGAAAATATTTTCCGGAAGATAAAATTATTAAAACCGGCAACCCTATACGTAAAGATATACTTACTATGAACATAAGCAAGGCTGAAGCCCTGCAGTTCTTCGGATTGGAAAAGGGTAAAAAAACATTAGCCGTAATAGGGGGCAGCCTTGGCGCCCTTACCATTAACAACGGAATATGCAATATAGTACGCACACTTCAGGAAAACAACATACAGCTTATATGGCAAACCGGCGAACGGTTCTATAACAACCTGGATGAACAATACAAGCACATGGATGGCATAAAGGTAATGCCGTTTGTATTCCGCATGGACATGCTGTATACCGCCGCTGATGTGGTTATATCACGCGCCGGTGCCCTTTCATTGTCAGAACTATGCACCATAGGCAAACCATGCATACTTATACCTTCACCCAATGTGGCTGAAGACCACCAGACCAAAAATGCCAAGGTACTGGCCGACAAAAAAGCCGCCATTATGATACCCGATGCCGAAGTAAACACGCAATTGGAACAAACAGTACTGGAGCTTTTCCGCAACGACCTTCAAATGGAAACCATGCACCAAAACCTGCTTACCATGAGCCAAACCGATGCTGCTAAAATAATAGTGAATGAAGCCATAAAACTAATGAACCGCCAATAATATGAACACACAGGCAAACTATATACTTACACCATGGCCCAAACACATACATTTTTTGGGCATAGGAGGCATAGGCATGAGCGCCCTGGCCCGATACTTCCACAGGCAGGGCTTAACGGTGAGCGGATACGATCGTACCCCTTCTCCTCTCACTCAGGCCCTGGCCGAAGAAGGTATTGCCGTTCATTATGAAGATAACCCCTTGCTTATACCCTTCCATACCGACCTGGTAATATACACACCGGCCATACCAACAACCAATAAGCAATGGGAAAGCATACAACAAAAAGGTATTCCCGTATACAAACGGTCGCAAATATTGGGTGCTATATGCTCACAATTATTCCAACGCACTTTTGCCGTGGCCGGCAGCCACGGGAAAACATCCACCACTGCCATGATAACACACCTGCTCAATGGCTACCGCCCCACTTCGGCATTCATAGGAGGCATAGTAAATAATTTTAATGCCAATTATGTATTCCACTCTCAGGCACAAGACGTGGTGGTGGAAGCCGACGAATACGACCGCTCCTTTCTTACACTATATCCCTACATAGCCGTTATTACCTCTATGGATGCCGACCATTTGGACATATACGGTTCACAAAAAGCTTTAATTGAAGCATTTAACATATTTGCAGGGCAAATAAAACCTTACGGCCTGCTTATTACCAAGCCACAACTGAAGTCATTGCTACATCCGCAATGTCCCGTTATTACCTACTCCCTACATGATAACACATGCCAATACTATGCCACCGACATACATATACACAATGCCAAGCAATATTTTAATGTGGTATGCCCCACTCACACCATAGAAAACGTATGCATGGGCATAGCCGGCAGCTATAATATAGAAAATGCCGTGGCCGCTGTAGCCGCTGCCGATATTTCGGGCGTTCCCGCCCAAATAATAAAAGCTCAACTGAGCACTTTCACCGGCGTGAAACGCCGCTTTGACTATATTATAAAACGGGATAATTTTGCTTACATAGACGACTACGCTCATCATCCTAATGAAATAAAAGCCTGCATAGAATCAGCTCGTACCATGCATCCGGGAAAACATATATGCGGTATATTCCAACCGCACCTGTATACCCGCACACGTGATTTTGCCAATGAATTTGCACAAACTTTGAGTATGCTTGACAGCGTAGCCCTGCTGGATATATACCCCGCCAGAGAACTGCCCATAGAAGGCATTAACTCCCAATACCTGCTCCAAAAAATAAATATAGCAGACAAAATACTGCTCCAAAAAGAAGAAGTATTAGACTACATAGCCACCCGTAAGCCTGAAGTACTTATTACCATGGGCGCCGGCGACATAGACAGAATGGTGAACATAATAAAAGAAAGGTTTGCTCATGAATAAAAAATTAGTACTCTCCGGCATATTCATACTGATGCTTATCATATTGGTAATGATAGTACACCATGTGGTGGCCAAGGAAAAAACCTATGCCAATATAGAATACGATATTACCTACTACTCCGACACCCTGTTTTCCACTTCCGCTTTAGACAGCTTTATTAGCACACGCTGTGACAAAATACTGAACGAAAGAATAGATAGCGTAAACCGTATAAAAACACAAAATACCTTAAAGCACTTCCCTTACCTGAAAAATATTAACGTAATATATCACGGCCACACGCTCACCATTAAAGCCGAACAGGAAGAGGCCATGGTAAGAATATATAACTCAGATGAGCAATCATACCTTATAGCCGCCTCGGGACGTATAATGCCCGTAAACGAATATTGTCCGCAACGCATTCTTATTGCCAACGGCAATATAAACGTAGGTTACGACAGTTCCCTGTACGTGTGTACCGACAGCCTGAGCAAAAAGAAACATGTTCCACATGACATTTTTACCCTATATGGTATATGGAAACTGGCTGAACATATATACCGGGACGACTTTTGGAAAGCACAAATATGCCAAATATACATAACCGACAATGGCGAAATAGAACTGGTGCCCACCGTGGGCAACCACGTTGTAATATTTGGTACCATAGATGGCGAAAAAAACACCGACGAAGTAATTGACAATAAGCTCAGAAATCTTAAAAGCGTGTATATTAACGGACTAAGTATAAGAGGATGGGATTGTTATCAGTCTATAAATTTAAAATATGGTAGTGAAATACCTTGTAAAAAACGATAAATAACACACAACATGGGAATATTTGATAAATTTACAAAGAAAACTGACAACGAAGAAAACAATGCCGTACAAGAGCCCGTACAGGCACAACGCAACAACGACTACGCTGTGGGGTTGGACATAGGTACCACTAAAATAGTTGCCTTTGCCGGCAAACGCAACCGATATGGTGACGTGGAAATACTGGGACATGAAATACACGAATCTATAGGCGTACTACGCGGACAGGTATTCAATATTACCGATACCAGTAATGCTATTAATTATGTAATAAACAAGCTGAATAGCCAACTTAAAGCACCCGTAACCAGCGTAATGGTAGGTATAGCAGGCCAGCATATACATTCCCAACGTATATATGGAGACATTAAACGCAATCACACCGACTCGGTAATATCACAGGATGACATAGACCATTTATTGGAAGAAATGTTCAAAACGCCCCTTGACCCCGGCAAACAGGTACTGGACGTAATACCTCAGGAATATGTAATAGACGGAGATAACCGTACCGACAAACCCGTGGGCGTAATGGGTAAAAAGATAGGCTCGGAATTCAATATTATTATCGGTGACGTAAATCATATACGCAATATAGGCCGATGCGTAAAAAACTGTAACCTTAATATGGACAGCTTGATATTGGAACCTATAGCCTCAGCTGAAGTGGTACTTGACCAGGACGAAAAAGATGTAGGCGTAGCTTTAGTGGATATAGGCGGCGGCACCACCGATGTGGTAGTATTTTCCAAAGGCATAATGCGTCATAGTGCCGTTATTCCCATAGCCAGCGGCGTAATTACCGAAGATATATTCTCCGTATTTGACGGCATTACCCGCCAACAGGCCGAATCACTTAAAATACATCACGGCTCCTGCCTGCCCGATGATGCCACCCAAAATCACAAAATTACCATTCCCGGCATACACGGACGCGACCCTAAAGAAGTATCGGAACTGGAACTGGCCAAAGTAATACATGCCCGCATGACAGAAATAATAGACAGGGTAATACAGGAACTAACCAATGCAAAATGCATGGAAATGTTGGGCTGCGGCATAGTATTTACCGGTGGCGGCTCCAAACTGAAAGGGCTGAAAGAACTGGCAGAACTTAAAATAGGCAAATCGGTACGTATAGGTAACCCCGAAGAAAAAATAAAAATATCCAACACCGACTACAAAAATCCCTCCTTCTCCACCGGATTAGGCCTTATGCTCCTGGGTGTAGAACGTAATGAAGCCCTTTATGGCTACACCCCCTCTCCCTCCAACGAAGAAGAACTTCCTGAAGAAGACGAATACATGGAAGAGGAATATGAAGCAGAAGAAACAGAAAGCCCTAAAAAAACCATTCGTCCCAAATGGACAGCACGCAAATCGGAAAAAGATGAAAACAAAAAACCATGGGTATGGGGAGCTATGGACACACTTATGAAAAAATTGCTCACCGAACCCGATGACTTTAACGATGATGACGACTTTGACGACGATGATGATAAAGAATAATAATTAATATTGTAAACCATATAACACTCATTAACATGACAGATATAGACAATATTTCCGTAGATTTTATTCCGGAAGTAGAACCCCAAATGCACACTGCTAACGGCTCACGCTCCATTATAAAAGTAATAGGTGTGGGCGGAGGTGGCTGCAACGCAGTAAAACACATGTACAATATGGGCATACATGATGTGGAATTTATTGTATGTAATACCGACAAACAGGCCCTGGAAAGCAGCCCTATACCTGTAAAAATACAATTAGGACAGGAAGGACTGGGTGCCGGCGCCGTGCCCGAAAATGCACGCAATGCCGCTCTGGAAAGTGAAGCAGACATACGCACTGCCATAGAGGGTGCCAATATGGTATTTGTAACCGCCGGCATGGGCGGAGGTACCGGCACCGGTGCATCACCCATAGTGGCCAGCATAGCCCGCGAAATGGGCATACTCACCGTGGGTATAGTTACTTTCCCTTTTGAATTTGAACGGGACGAAAAAAGTACTACCGCCCAAAACGGCATTAAAGAACTACAGGAAAATGTAGATGCACTTATAGTAATTAAAAACGAAACCCTCAAAACCTTCTACCCCGATCTTAAACTAAGCCAGGCCTTTGCCAAAGCCGATGACGTGCTACTGATAGCCGCCAAAAGTATAGCCGAACTTATTACCGTAGAAGCCATTATTAACGTGGACTTCCGCGATGTGGATACCATACTGCGTAACAGCGGTACCGCTATAATAGGCAGCGGCAGCGCCAAAGGCGAAAATAGAGCCATGGATGCCGTACAAAAAGCCATAGAAAGCCCGCTATTAGACAATAACTCCATATACGGAGCCGAAAAAATGCTGCTGTTCATATCCTATAGCAGCGAATACGAAGCTACCGTAAGCGAACTGGACATTATTACCGACGAATTGCAAAGTAAAACCTGCAATATGAACAAAAAATTTATATGGGGCCACGGCGTGGACGAAACCTTGGGTGAAGAAATACGCGTTACCATTATAGCTACCGAATTACATAATAAAAGCGAAATGCCCAAACCTACCCCCACTCCGCTTGCCGGTGGCGACGATGATGACAAAAAAAACCAACCGTCACCCACCGATAATAACACTACCACCATTCCCCTCAATACCACCCCCGAAAGAGGTGAATACTCCCCCTACCGCAACTTGAGCAACGACGACATACGTAACATGAGCGACAGAGAAATGGATGACTATTTCAGACAATCACCCTACCTGCGTCAACAACAATACCAACAACACCTGCAAAGCACCCTCCAACAGCAACAGGAAGCTTCAGACTATACCATAGGCGAAAACGGCGTGAATAACCAACCGTCATACCTCCGCAATGTTATAGACTAATACAACTGAAAATTATTTATATACAAAAAAGGGGATATAAAAATCCTCTTTTTTGTATATTTTGTACTTGTTTTTATAAACAACACGTCCGGTAATCAAACTCATAAAACACTTATACACACCGTTATCTATATAACAATACATTTGTCAACAACCATTTTTATCAACTCATATTACTACTTGTAACTTATTTTTTTAACACGTTCTTACCTGACTAATATACTGCGCTCACCTTATATTGTACCCATATTTTTAGACCACAAAATTAGTAAAAATAAGGATACGTTAAGCTACTTTTTCTTCTTTTGTTAATAAATTATTTAAAAATCGTTCTATCGGTATTTCTCCGTTTATACCCTGATGATGTCGTATTGTATTGTAATATAGCATAAAGTTATTTATTCCTGCCCG
>JAZLLK010000019.1:0-13251 GCA_045598105.1 Bacteroidales bacterium
GCCGGCCCGCACGCCGCATACGGCGTTGGCTATTACGGCATTATTCAATATTACTTCACCCTGTTGCGGGGAGGTGGCATTAGGGTTTACCGTATATTGGCCGGCAGAAGGGGTGCCCCATACTTCTATGCCCTGCCATAAGGCATTTTCACAAGAGGACGTAAGAACGCCATTCAATATATTTAAAATTCCGCCCTGTTGCACAATTATTTTAGCGTTTTCGCTAAAAGTAACGGTATCACTTATAGTTAATGTAATACCATTAGGAACAATAACGTTTGCAGATACATGCTTTTTTGCATTCCACCATGTATTTGTATCAAGTTGAACATAATGGGTGCCTCCATTATAAACATTGGTTTTAAACAATTTTGCTTCACCGGGTAGTAAAGTAAGATGCACCTGATTGCAAAAACCGCAATTGTCATTGGCAAATACATCAAATATGCGGCAACCTGAAGCTAAATTTACGATAAAATTTTCCTCGCTGCGTAAACTTTTGTTGAGTATCCAAAAATACTTTCGTCCTACATTATCTGTCAAAAAGGACACCACTAAACTATCAGCTGAATAACCGTTATCGGCCATTAATGTATTATTAGTATTAAATATTTGCACGGCATTGGTATCACTGATAAAATTATTCCATGACGAATAGGGTAGAATATCCTCCTCATAATCCGATTTAATAGTAGATACAAAAGATTTATGATAGGCGGCTTTAAAATGTAGGGATAATAATATATCACTATGATCTATCAGTTTTTTATTATATTGAGCCAAATAATTTTTAGCGTCAGACGATAGTCGTGACCAATGCACACTACACCAATACATTATACCTTTAGCTCCATAAGCTAATGCACTATTAAGTACATAGTTAAAATCTTTATCGGTTTTACTATGCATTTGATCCTGTGTTATTTTGGCATGAATATTTTTGGAATACATAGAATCTATAGAGCCTATTACAGCTGCTACATACATGAATGGCAGGTTATATTCTTCGCTTTTTTGTGCCATAATATCCAAATTTGCATAGAAATTACCGCATTTCAAACACGGTTCGTTAATGTTATTCAATATAGGATAATGGTCAAACATTAAAAATGTGGGATTGAATATTGTTACGAAACTGTCAATATATGCTTCATAGTTATTATAATTAACGGGGATACTACTATTACCCGTAACCCGGCCTCTATCATCATACATAGGAAGCAGATTAGCGGAATGCGCAAAGGTAGAATCGTATGCAGCAATATTCTGTGCATAAGGTTGCATGTTGTGAAACTCTTTTATATCCGGTTCATCAGTATATAAATAACCTAATATGGATGAATGATGACCTAAATACCCGAGATGTGTAATTCCTAAATTTGAATCTTCATTATTAAACACTATATCCGTATCTTCAAATAATATTTTTAAACCGCCATCTGACATTAACACCTCCGAAGGGGATATTTTGTCATGAATAAAATTTGCATTTACATGCCTGATATCATTAAGAATAGCAGTTATAACTGCCCCTTCTTCCCACACGCCTACAGGAAAGGCTCCTATTTTTGAAGCTAAGGATTGTGCCGGTAATATGCTACAGCAACATATAAGAAGTAAACATAGTAATATTTTTTTCATTCCGATTTTATTTTTTTATAATTTTCTTATTAAAAATACCGTTATCGGTAATTATGGTAAGTATATACACTCCCTGCGGAATATCGGATATATCTATTATTCCGGATATAGTTTCTTCTTTTTCTTTTAGCAGACTGCCATACAAATTATACAACTTTACCTTTTGTATGTTGTCATTGGCTGACACTATATTAATATGGTCAGTGGCGGGATTAGGGAATACGTTAATGCAGCTATTTATTTCTTTTTCATCTATAGCCAAATATTCTCTTGTAATTTTCAATACTACACTCGTATTTTGTTTTACACCCTGAACTTGATATCTGGTGGTCGTTGTCATAGTAGCAGCAGCATAAAAAACATTATCTTTTCCTTTTACGGCATGCCATATAGGGCTTTCTGCCTTTATAAACGGTTCCCAATCACGGTCCTCATAATGTCCTTGCTTATGCCTTGATATGCGTGCTGCAAAATAATGATCCCACACAGTAGGTTTTTGCCTTTTTATTAGCGGACTGTGATAATTTACATCAGCACCTTCCGTTGCCGCCGCTATGCCCATACCATTAGATAAATAACATATTCTTACAATATCAGGTATATATGGCTTTACATACTTGCCCTGGTACCCTAAAGAATCTCTATAATATATGGAAGAACAAAAAAAGGACTGAAATGTATCATACGTGTGATATATATTGTTTTCATGTGCTATATCTATGCTACCGTCCTCACAAAAAAATATATCAAAATTAATGGTATAATGCTCTCCGTCATCCATTATACCATCTCCTAATATTAATATTTGGGCATTGAACGGCAATGTTGAAATACTATCCCATGTATTGCCGCCGTTGACTGTACGATATACATTTCCTTCTTCCAATACAACATAACCGGTATCTCCCATTACATGAATATATGCGGGCTGCCGGCTAAATGCTGTGGTATCCCACGTATGGCCGCCATTAGTGCTTTTGTATATATTATTATCGTATAAACATATAGCATATATGGTGTCCTCGCTTACCGGTTCTATTTTAAAAAACACAGGCAAGGTGGTATCCTGCGTCTGCATGGTCCATGTATCCCCTTTATCAGTAGTTTTTAGCAATATACCCCAATCAATTGTAGTTATACCAATGGAGTCCTCCTGCTCTTTCCATGCACTTCCGCCCGCATACCCTATGCTGTCGTTTATGAATTTCATACACCGCAATTTATGAGGTTTACTGTCTTCATATATTTCCGTCCATGTATTGCCTGCATCTAATGTTCGGTATATTGAACTTCCCTTAGGTGATAGCACCTTTATAGCACATACATACACCACACTATCCGACAAACATGACATATCGTAAAAATCCTTTCTCTCAACCCTCATTATTGTATCAATATGTTGACAAAAAGCAAAATTGATAATTGCTATAAAAATACCTGATAATACTATATTTTTCATATGCTATCCGAATATTATTTTATCTTGCAAAAATAAGATAAAAAAACTCCCCCCCACACACAACACACAAAAAAAGTTATCAACAATTTATTAACAAAATTATTAACAAAAAAAATGGTTTTAATGTTTTACTACTTTTTTAACGGCTACCTGCCCGCTACCCAATGTACACCTGAGCACATATATGCCTGCGGCATAGGTGAACAAATCAACCTGACAATTATTGCTATTTATTTTTATATTAATTAGTTGCTTTCCGTATATGTCATATAATGTAATTTATGCTATTTTTGTGGTGTTTTGTGTAATTGTATCAACCAACAATATTAATGCCGCCACCGCCTGTGTTCAGCCTGTTTTCACGGCCGGCCCGCCCTGCCGCAAAAAGTGCCGCATACCTATAAATCTGTGCATCGGCAGGAAATTCATGGCTCATAAAATGAGTCCTATTTCACATACATGCTAAGAAAAAAAGAAAAAAAACGTCCTTTATTACCACACTATAAAGGACGGATGTAATTTCAATTCATATATGCACACACCACGCACATATATGCAAAAAATTAAGCTAATATACTTTGAGCCAATGCAAAAGCGGCTTTACTATCGGCCTCATACAGGCCTTTATCATTAGTAAGTATATAATCGGCTATGGAATATTGGGTATAATCGGCGGGAAGTTTTTTAGGGCTTTCTACCTTTACTTCTAAAGTACGGGTATTTACGGCCAGTACTATATCGGTAGCGTAATTCAAATAATGGGCCAAAAAATGATCTACCGCCTCATATATATCACTACTTAACTTATTAACATTCTTACTCATTATGTCTGTTATTATATATTTATGTTTACATTATTTATACGTGGGCAAAGGTAGCATTTTTTTATATACACATGCATTTTTGCCTCACATATTATATACTATTTTTTCAGTATGGCATTGGCTATTTCGTTATAATCATAGCCGTCAAAGTTGCCGGAAGACATCATAAGTAAATTAGTATCATGCCATTGCATATTCAGCAATTGTTGTTTAAGCAGGGCGGAATCATGGTACACCTGTATTTTTTCGTTTTTAAAAGCCCTGTACACCATTTCATTGGTTAGGGGAGGTAATTTTTTAAGCGCTATGGCGTGAGGATTAAAATACACTATAGGCACGTCGGCTTTATCCATGGTAGAGGCATATTGTTGCAGAAATTCGGCGGTGAGGCTGCTAAAGGTATGCAGTTCCAGGCAGGCCACCAGCTTACGGTCGGCATATTTTTCGGTAACGGCATCTATGGTAGCCTTCAGTTTGGAGGGAGAATGGGCAAAATCCTTATACATGGCAAAATCGGAAGTTTCTTTTACTAACTCCAGCCGCTTGGAAGCGCCCTTGAAGGAGGCTATGGCGGCATAGAATTCCTCATCACGCACGCCTATGGCATTACATGCCAAACGGGCAGCATTGATATTCATAAGATTGTGTTTACCGAATACCTGTAAGGGAATGTCCTGTCCGTTACTATGTATTACATATTGGCGGTTTACTATACTATACTTCGGCAGGCCGTAAGGGTGCAGGCGGGTATTACATTCACGGGCTATTTTTTGGCAGTTTTCGTCCGCATCACAATATATAAAATCACCATTGGAGGGGATGGATTGTGCAAATATACGGAACTGATCCACATATATATCAAAGGTGGGGAACACATTAATATGATCCCAGGCTATGCCGCTTACAATACCTATGTGAGGCTTATACCAGTGAAATTTAGGGCGGCGGTCTATGGGTGAAGTAAGGTACTCATCACCTTCTATTACCATATAGGGGGCGTTATCGGTAAGTTTCACCATTACTTCAAATCCTTCAAGCTGTGCTCCTACCATGTAGTCACAGGGAATATGGCAGGTATTGAGCACGTGCAGTATCATGGAGGTAATAGTGGTTTTACCATGGCTGCCGCCCACTACTATGCGTTTTTTATGCTTAGACTGCTCATACAGAAACTGCGGATAGGAATATATATTAAGGCCCAATTCCTTTGCCTTGAGCAATTCAGGATTATCTTCACGGGCATGCATGCCCAAAATTACGGCATCAATATCCGGTGTAATATTATCGGCGTTCCAGCCTGTGGTAGCGGGCAATATGCCATATTTTTGCAATCGGCTTTTGGAGGGTTCAAATATTTCATCATCCGAGCCTGTAACTTCACAACCTTTTATTTTCAACGAAATGGCTAAATTATGCATAGCCGAGCCGCCTATGGCTATAAAATGGACTTTCATATCTGCGTATATTTTATACTTAACGCATGCAAAATTATCATCATAAGCCTATACGTTCCCATAGTTCTATTATTTTTTACTAACAGGCAAATGTGCAAAGCATCATAAAGCGAAAAAAATGTTACCTTTGCACATTATAATTCAACAAAAACTAATAGTAACACCTTATGGCTGATTTAGCAGTAAATATAGGCGATCTTCGCCTTAAAAACCCCGTAATGACGGCGTCGGGTACCTTTGGATACGGTATGGAATTTGCCGATTTTGTGGATTTGAGCCGCTTAGGCGGCTTTGTGGTAAAGGGCACCACCTTGCATGCCCGTGAAGGCAATGCATACCCCCGCATGGCCGAAACGCCATCGGGCATGATAAATGCCGTAGGCCTGCAGAACAAGGGCGTAGATTATTTTATAGAGCACATATATCCGCAAATAAAGCATGTGGATTCGAATATAATAATAAACGTATCCGGCTCTACCATAGCGGACTATGTGGCTACCGCCGAAAAAATAAACGAGCTGGAGCACATACCGGCCATAGAGCTGAACATAAGCTGCCCTAATGTAAAACAGGGAGGCATGGCTTTTGGCACCTCCTGCCAATCGGCAGGGGAAGTGGTACGGGCCGTACGCAAAGCCTATAGCAAAACGCTTATAGTAAAGTTGTCGCCTAATGTTACCGACATAGTATCTATAGCCCAAGCTGCGGAAGACAGCGGCGCCGATGCCGTATCACTCATTAATACCCTGCTGGGCATGGCCATAGATGCCGAAAAACAAAAACCCGTAATATCCACCATCACCGGCGGCCTGTCAGGTGCCTGCGTAAAGCCCATAGCCCTGCGTATGGTATGGCAGGTAAGCCATAAAATACACATACCGGTAGTAGGCCTGGGCGGCATAATGAGCCCCTCCGACGCCATAGAATTCATGCTTGCCGGCGCCACCGCCATAGAGGTAGGTACCGCCAATTTTATTGACCCTGCCATATCGGTAAAAATAGTTGATGGCATTAATGCCTATCTGGATAGAAAAAACATAGCTTCGGTAAAAGACATTATAGGAATTATATAATTATTGCACAATATGTTACATATATATAATGCATAAACAATGCATATATACACAAAAAGCAGCGAAAAATATAACACACATTTTTCGCTGCTTTTAAATTTTCCATATATAACAGCTATATTTTAATAGTATTACCTTCTATGGCCAATAAAGTATGAGAAAATACGCTTTTTGCCTCCTCCAGTAAAGGACGCAAATCCTTATATCGGGCTGAAAAATGACCTATAAGCAAGCTTTCCACCTTTGCCTTAACAGCTATATCGGCGGCCTGCAAGGTAGTAGAATGCAACTTATCGGTAGCGGCTTTTTCCATATCGGCCATAAAGGTAGCCTCATGATAAAGCAAATGGACGCCTTTAAATTTATTGGCTATAGCCGGGCAATAAGCGGTATCGGAACAATAGGCAAATGAACGCAAGTTTCGCTCTTTTTCGGCTATGTCTCTGTTTTTATACGACTGACCGTTTTCATCCACATAGTCTGCACCATGTTTTATTCTATCCACCTGTTCTTTAGCCAATTTATGTTCCTGTACAAACGATTTTTTTATAACAAACGGGGCTCCTTTTTCCTTGAACAGGAACCCGTGTGTAGGCACGCTATGCACCAGGGGAAACGCCTTTACCTGTATTTTTTCGTCATCGAATATAATATGGCTGCCCGATTTAATGCTATGGAATTCCAAAGGGTACTGCAATACGGTTTGGTCCACCTGCAGCATCATTTTTATTATTTTTTCCAACGGCTTATGGGCATATATATGCAGGGGGGCTTTACGGCCGAGCAGACTTTGGGAAAACAAAAAGCCCACCAGGCCAAAAAAGTGGTCGCCATGCAAATGACTGATGAATATATGCGATATTTTTTGCATACACACACCATAGCGTCGCAGCTGTGCCTGCGTACCTTCACCGCAATCTATAAGCATAAGCGAGCGCATGCGGTCACTACGCAACAGAAAAGAGCTTGGATGCCTGTTAGCGGTAGGTGTAGCCGAACTGCTACCCAATACAGTAAGAAACAATGCCATATTATATTGCAATAAAAAAAATGCTCACGTTCTCATATATAGAGGAACATGAGCATATATTATGTTATTTACTTTTATCTATAACATTATCACCTGCATCGTCTATAATCATTTTATAGAACCATCCCGGGTATTCGGGTTGCATAGGGAAAGCGGAATAATTGGGCTGATAACCGTTGTTTTCAAATTTTCCGTCTTTTTCTTTCTTTATATTGCCGTCAATATATTTTACCAGCAGGTATTCCGAAAGGTTAGTCCATTCTTTGAACATTCTTTCGGCCTGTTTGCCTGAAAATTTATTCAATTCCACTATGGCAGCTTCAGGATTTTGGTTATAATGCTGAGCCAGTACAGGTGACTGCTCTTCCACCAGCTTTACAAAATCGGTTTCGAGGCTGTTTTGCACCTTTTGTATATCTGCTATCATGGCATTGTAGCGGGAATAGGCAAAATTACTTACGCGATTGAACAGCCAGAAAGCGGAGGTATTGGAATAGGTCATCATATTGCCGTTGCCTTCCATAAAGCAGCGGGGTATTTTGGTAATTCCGCAAAACATAGGCACATAGCAGGTGCTATAGGTATCATCTACGCCAAACCACAATATACCGCCCACAGGGTTAGGATATTGGCTGCGGCATTGAGCCACAAACGAGAATCCTGTTTGCTGGGTAGAGGTGGCACGTTCGTGCACATAGGCTTTACCTTCATATTGCCAGTTCATGGGTCTCCAGCGGTAAGGACATTCATACGGGCCGGCACCTTTATCTTTGGTCATATCCATGGAGGTACCTTCGTAGTGGTCACGCATAAGGGCCATTACATCCTGTACACTCAGTTTTTGGGCGGGTTTTATCCACAAGGGCATTTTATGTGATAAATTATCACCGCGAGCGTAATCTTCGTAATGGGCAGCTTCGGCTTTATTAATACGCATAAACGCGGCCCACACTCTGGCTTCGCAACCTCGGGCACCACTAAAAGTAAGCGGAGCATATACATCGGCAAAGCTGAATTCCTCGTCGGAGCCGGAGAATATGCCTATGGCTCTGGCATAGGATATTACATCATAAGCATACACCACTTCTACCGAAGAATTGAATATTTTAGACAGGTTTTTGGAGCTTATTACCTTTTTACCGTCTTCTTTAGGGATATTGGTAATACGGGCCTGGTTGGCGTGGCCACCTACATAGCCGTCAGGAATACGCATGGCTACCCACACGGCGCCTTTGGTATTACGTTTAGGATCAGGATTGCCTTTTTTATCGGTTATTTTTTGGCCTTTGCCTATAAGGTCCATTACCCACACTTCGTTAGGGTCGGCTATGGAGAAAGACTCTCCCTCGCTGGCATAACCGTATTTGGTAAGCAGTTCGGACATTATTTTTATGGCTTCACGGGCTGTTTTGGCACGCTGAAGGGTAATGTATATAAGGCTGCCATAGTCTATAATACCATCTTTATCACACAATTCTTCACGACCGCCATAGGTAGTTTCGGCTATTACCAACTGGTGCTCGTTCATGTTACCTACTACGGAGTAGGTTTTAAGTGCCTGTTCTATTTGGCCCAGCTTACGCCCCGTATCCCACTCATATATATCCATCATGGTGCCGGCGGGATAAGTAGCGGCAGGCCTGTAATACAATTCACCATACAATGTGTGGGAGTCGGCTGCATAGGTTACAAAATTGGAACCGTCTTTGGAAGCGCCTTTGGTTACCAAAAAATTAGTACAGGCTTCAGCTACTCCGCCCACTAATAATAACATGGCAGTAAGCGATAAATAAATTAAATTCTTGTTGTTCATATTGTATATGTTTTAATGATTTGCCAATTGTAATAAATATTTTTGTACCTGTGCCAAATACTGTGACGGCATACATGCCTCATCTACCTGCACTACTATGTGATAATCATGTATGCAGGCGGCACTTCGGCCCACACGCAGGGCTGCTTTAATATGTGATTTCATTATAAGCGACTCCACTATAGGGTTGCTGTCAGCATCTATTAATATATCATAAGCTTTATGCTGCAGCCGCCTTTGCAACTCGGGAATAAGCTTACCGACCAATGAAAAATGATGCATAAACACAAAGGTAACCTGAGGTGGCAGGGTAACGCCTTTGGGCATTTTTTGATGAATGTAGCAATACACATCTCTTTGCGCCGCATGAGCGGCCTGCCATGCCAATACATCAGCTTGCAAGACATTCCACTGCTCCACATGAGCACATGACAGGCACAAAGCTATGCTTTGTGCCTGCTCCACAGCACATATTACCGCTGTGGTAGCAGCATGATGATGGCGAAAATTCACCATTTGCCTTTTTTGTTGCCTCCTTTTTATCAGCCCCATATTACCTTGATAGAATAATTTGGCAAAGATAACACTTTTTATTGAAACCGATGTTTCGGCAGATAACAAAAAAACAATCCCTAAAAGAATAAGTTTCTTTTAGGGATTGTAAATAATACGTGCAACTACATCTGCGTTGGTTTTGCCGCAAGGCATTTTGATAGTCTGTCCCGGTAAAAGTATTTTACAACTTTAAATTCAAAAGTAATCCTGCTTTGTGAATATGCGGATTTACTACTGTCCGGCCAAACATATATGCGTACTCATAATAAATACCTAAATCCAATTTAGGGCTTACATTGAAAACCAGTTCTCCCATAGCATCTGCATTAAAACAGAACAGACCTATAGGATAGGAATAATTTAACGATGATAACACATACTGATAATCGGTATTCACGCCTATTTTTCCTGACACCTTAAAAGAACATATCTTTAAAAAATCCACATACGTTCTCACTCCTACATTAAAAAAATTCATATAGGACATAATGGGAGCATTGACATTATGAGTGCTAAAGCCCTCTTTATCATACACATTGACAAAGGCAACCGACGCCAACACATCTAAATGGGGACATACTCCTAAAGCGTATTGACACTGTAAACTCATGCCGTTCATTGCCGAGCGATTGGCATAACCCATATAAATACCGACACTATGTGTCAAATTATTGTTTTGACTGAACAATAATGCAGGAAACAACAATGCTACCGATAACATTAAAACTATTTTTTTCATATAAACCTCCTTTTTTTAACCTTTTCTAATAGATAATATATATGTTCTGCTTGTGCTATGACCCATATCCAAAATATTAAATTCAGATGTCCATCTTATATATTGTAACCCACACATTGCAGAATAGGGTCTATATGTATAACCACTCTTTGTTCCGCCATCATATTGGTCAGTTATGTATTGTAACCCTGCATTGGTTCTGTTTTTTCTATAAGAACCATCATAAGTATCGTAACCGATTTCTACTGCCGGAACAGAAATTGCGCACAGCTTGTGCGTTTTTACCAACAATGAAAAATATATTGCTGCTCTTTGGTAAACAATTTTACATTTCACATCACATGTTCCGCTATATGTAACGGTTCTTTTTAACACATCTGACCTTTGTTCATTTACAATAACATTATGTTCGCTTTGCTCGTATCCATAAAGTATATCCAACACATTTTCATCAAAATTATAAAAACCCTCACTGCTTCCACTTAATATATTGAATACTTCAACCTGCTCACTTGTAAAATCCAATTTAAAAATATAATCACCTATTTGCACGACTCCATCGGGATTAAGAATTGTTGCCAACAAATCATCATCTAAACCTAATGTTTCCCGTACGTCTTCTGACAAATATCGTCTCATGGAATAAAAATTCAAATTTTCTTCAAACAATGCAAAGCAACTATCACCCCAACTATTCAAACTATCTATTGCTTCAGTATAGCTATCAACACTTGCAAAATTTATCCATGCATAATTTGAAATGTCTGATATGTTTTTTTGAACTTTATGACATACTGAAACATTTTTTACTTTATAAATACATCCTTCTGTTCCGCTGTTCAAGGTGAAATAATCTTCTTTTTTACACCCCGCAAGCACTAACACGGCAAACAGGACTATAGTAGCGAATTTCATAGGAAAAACTATTTTAAGCCCGCCTTTACAATGTTTCTTTGTCGTTTCTTTGTCGTTTCTTTGTCGTTTCTTTGTTGTCATGTTAAAATGTTTTTAATTAATGATTATTTTTAATGCGACAAAGATACAACATTTTTTCTTATTATCACTTAGCATTTTATCGTTTTTTTTGGCAAATTCTACTGAAATGCAATATTTTTATATTATGTTACGGTGTTTCTTACCCCCCCCAAAAAAAACAATCCCTAAAAGAAACTTATTCTTTTAGGGATTGTAAATAATACTTGCGGATACGTCAGCGTTGGTTTTGCCGCAAGGCATTTTGATAGTCTTCCTCGGTAAGGGTAAACACAAACACTACGTGATAAACATCGTTCCATTCCTCTTTATACCCGCTGCCCGTCCAGTCAAATATATTATTAGTAATTACTTCTTTATTAGACAGAGAGTGAACTATTTCACAATTTTCTCCATACTCTATTTTTACACTATCCTTCCATACTTTCCAAGCATTTACTTGAGGCACACCCAAATCATGTATGCTGCATATTTTCACCCTTTTGTTTTTAGGTATATAATATTTCTCTTTTACTGTTGTATCGGAATATTTTAACAATGGTACTATGCAAATATCAACAGAAGACCTGTTCTCCACCTCAAACTCTCCTAACGTATAACGATCCTTATATACGTGGCATGAAAAACACACTAATAACAAAATACAACTTACTAATACTCTTACTATACTTTTCATATTTACCTCCTTTTTTTTTTAAAACATTGACATATTATAATATAAAACTAACAAACTATCTATTTGGCTATTGGTTGTACCATGCCTTTTATTTGCCTTTAACATTGATTTTAGTGATGCTAAATTGGTAGTATTCCCTAATATTAAATTTTGGATTTCTAAAATAGAATAACCGCTTATCATATCATTAGGATACATTATAGAACTATCCCGCTGATTATAGTTATCTATTAAATCAGCAAACACAGGTGTATAGTAATCCGGCTCCAAATTAACTATATAATAGCGGGGGTACCAATTCTGTCGGCATCCATTATCATGATTATAATTCAAATTATATTGTGATAATTCCACATTATAATGATGATTTGTTAATGCCCATGCAACAACTTGAGCCCAACTTTCTTTAATAAAAGTATTCACTTGATTAAATTTGGTATTTCCAACGTACTTTTTATGGACCATATGACCCAATTCATGAGTTGTAATTCCATATATATCATTAGTATTTTGCTGTATTCCATTGTTTTTATACCCCCATATTTTAATATTAGGGAATACGCCAAATACATTCCACTTATCAATATACATACCTTCCGAACTTTCGCAAGGCTCGTGATAATAACTTATTTTTGTTTTTCCTACTGATAAAATTGGTCGTCTCAACCCTAAATTATTGCCATAATAATGCTTCATAGCTGCACTATGTATAGTAGCATACGAAAGCGGTTTTCCACCGGATATATCCAAATTCCAATGCATCTTTTGCTTAGGACCATTGTAATAGGCCTGTCCCCATGCACCTTCACGTATATCCCAATAAGCTCTTTCCCATTTTATGGCATAATTAACAGCATATTTAAAACTTTTATTTACCGTACAATAACCGTAAGCATCGGTAATACCGCTTGCCGTTTTGGTACAATAACGGGCGGTTACCTTGGCCCCCTGAACAGGAATGTAATCTTCCACCACATCATCATACACTCTTATG
>JAZLLK010000020.1:0-2510 GCA_045598105.1 Bacteroidales bacterium
CCGCCTGCGTCAAACCGATATAGACGGTACCACCGAGGTATTTGACCCCATAGCCGTGCAATGTAACGCCGCCGAGGCCGCAAGCGTAAATATGTATCCCGTACCTGCCAGGGATTATGTAAACATTCAAAGCAATGCGGAAATAGCCTCCATACAGCTGTACAATGTGTATGGTGTCATGGTATGCAGTATGGAAATAAATGCCAATACCGCCACCATAAATACTGATAATCTTGCCGCCGGCATATACATGGTAAATATTACCATAGCCAATGGTGAACTTATAAGCAAAAAAATAATAAAACATTAATATTTTATATATAACAGGTAAAATAAAGGGAACCTATACAGGTTCCCCTTATTTTTTTATTGTTTTCCGGTAGAATTATTTTTACGATTATATATATTGACTGTGAGTGGTATTCACAGTATCACCTGCGTATATTTATAATCGTATTATATGTGTTGTGGAATTGCAAATGCTGTATAGTCAATTGATTATTTGTTTTGGCACGATAATTGTATCTTTTTTGCCGATTGCACACAGGTTATCATATTCCATTTACGGAATGAGTAGTGGGTATATATGTGTGTAAAAAAACGTTAACTTATTAATTGATATTATAATGAAAATATTGAAGAATGCTATAACCATGGCAGTTATAGCTGTTATGACGATGGGCAGTGCATGTGCCCAATCCGCCCCTACCGCTGAAGGTGTAAGAATGAACAGTTTTTATACCCCTACACCCGATGACCCTGCTAATCCTAATTCTACAACCGGTCAGCACGGCCTGCTTACCCTGGAATCGTATGTTACAGGTTCACAAATTACCTCCCATACCGAACTGAGTGAAGCCTGTGATATAGTGTTGGTATTGGATGAATCCAGCAGTATGACCGGTATGTTGGAGACGCCGAAAGAAAAACCTTCGGCTTCTTATACTTATAATAATTATAATGAAATTCTTTTTTATGATGATAATGGCACCTATCGCAGGATAAGGAAAGGCTGTTCTAATGGTGTGTATTATTTTTGGTTTAAAACTCGTAGTGATACAAGGTATTTAACAAAAGATGGAGTACAAACCAAAGTAAAAGGAGCGTCTGATCCTAATGCTACTATATATAAAGGGGTTTTGTATGAAGGAAAAGATTTAGGACAAGCATTGGTAGATGCCGTAACGTCATTTGTAAAATTGGTACAAAAAAGTGCTGTTGCCAATAATGTGGAGCATAGAATTTCTATTGTGGGATTTTCCAATGAGAATTCCCGAATTATATCTTTGACTTCTCCTAAATTGAAGAGTAGTGCTGCCGATGCTGATTATAAGAATTCTTTGGTCTATGTAGTAAAAGACAGTAATCTTTTAAAAAATGCAATAGACAGTATAACCACATATAGAGATACATGGGCCGATTACGGTATGGAAATGGCTGTCAAAGTATTTGACGCCAATCCTATTGCTGCCAATGACGAACGTCAGCGTATGGTGTTAATGTTCACCGATGGCGAGCCTACAGGTATAGCCGGCTATGATCGTCCTACTGATTTCTCTCATGCCAATCCGGCTATAGCGAATGCCAAAACACTGAAAAATACTTATAATGCAAAAGTATATTCCGTAGCTATATGTGAGAGTGCCGATCCTACTGCAGATTTTAGCGGCAGCAGTAGAAAGGATTGTATGAACAGGTATATGCACTATATGTCATCTAACTATAAAAATGCCGAAAGCATGTCCACACCGGTTGGCACAAAGGATTTAAGCGACTGTTACATGGCTGCAACAAGTGCCGGTCAGTTGGATTCCATATTTAAGAAAATAGCAGTGGAAAATGTTACCGGTGGTGCCTCCAATAAAATGGTAACCGAAACCTCTGTATCCAAAGGTGTGCTTTCCGCTTATTTCAAACTGCCTGATAATATTAAAACGGAAGATGTGAAGGTATATGTAGCTCCTTGTACAGGCAAAAACGATAACCCTACTAATGATTTTGACTCCCTTATATTCGGTGATAATGTGCTTGTATATCCATACGTTACCGATCCTATATTTGAGGTAGTACCGTCCTTTAGTAAAGAAGCCAAAACCGTAAGTTCCACCGGCTTTAATTATTCCGAAAACTATTGCGGTACAAATACAAAAGATAAATTACTGCGGAAGGCAACAACCCCCTTATACCGCGGTTACAAGTTGGTAATGGTGTTTCCTGTGGAAATAGATGAAGGCGGGTTATATGTATTATGGAAAGATGGCGACCATACCGCTGATATAAATATCAATACTGATGCTTCCGGCCTGTATAGCAGTGAAAACGGTGGAATGATAGCTCCTTACAATGTGTTTAAGCACACGGTAAATTTACCCCTTCCCGTAGAGCTCCTCAGCTTTAATGCCGAATGTATAGATAACGCTATACAGTTTACGTGGAGCACCGCTACCGAAACCAATAACGAATACTTCACCTTAGAATGCAGTGAAGATGCCGTAAACTATAAGGAAATA
>JAZLLK010000021.1:0-3614 GCA_045598105.1 Bacteroidales bacterium
ATATATAACTGCTATTCATACCGTATTTAGGTTTTTACGGGTACAAAATTACAACAAAAATATAGCGCACGGGTACTTTACGAAACAAAAAGTTATTAACAAAGTTATTAACACTCCATCAGTCTGTTATTTGCAATACACCGGCACACACAGATACCGGTACTATATTTTGATGTATAAACATAGCACTTATTATAAAAACACTTACAATACGCAATAATCAGTAAGATATTGTTATATAATTGGCTATACGGCAAACACAGAAAAAACACATTCCGCATTTGCATTTTTATTTATTTTCGGCAATGTGCTGTTTATTGTTTGAGCGTTTTACTTTCTTTTTATACAACACATAAAATCCTAAAACAATAGAAGATACAGCTGTACATAATACAATACCCAATAACACTTCAAATGGCGTCCAATGCAAGCAAAAGCTGCCTAATAAGGTAAATACCAACACATAAGCAATTACCCCATTCCTCCACAATTTCCAATACAATTTGTTTTCCTGTTTCATGATTGTTTCTTTTTAAGATTAAGTAACAGAGCCGTATAAGCAGAAGACATGGCCGAACCCACAGCCACGCCTGCTAAACCGGCTACTGTAGCCGGTCCCATGAGTGCTACAGTTAAAAAACTCCCTGATGCCGTGGCACAGTCCGCAGCCACCACCTCCGCAATTTCTTTGGCCGTTTGGCTCGCTTGAGCCGTATCACCATGTGTTATACCATAGCACAATATATCATCACCATATCCGCTTCCACCCTGTACGACCGGCATCCAATAATATGCAGAATAACATACCATTTCAAAATAAGATAGGGTCAACAGCAAATCTATGCCATTCAAACTGCTATAGGCTGCATTTTTCAGGGAATCGGTTATGTGATATACGTTACTATAATCAGCAATAAACGCATTACTATCTATTGCTGACAACAAAGATAGCACACAACTTTTATTACCCAAAATGGCACTTATATCTATCATATAGCATAAATTATCCGCTGCTGACTGTGTAACATCAGCATTGGCTATTATTTCACATAAGGAATCTTTAATTCCTGCTGATATATTATCAAAGTTTCCCATTTGAATACATCTTTGCAACTCTACAGCATAGTCCGTTGCCTCAAAATTAAACTCCGCAAATATTTCATCCAAATATTGATTATGCTTACTACACACATATTCAATATCCGCCATAGATACGCCGACTGCAATCGTTTCGTTTGTTTTTCTTATTTTCACTACTGCAACATCCTCTTTTTTGCAGGAGGCCAATACTACGCCTGCCATTACTGCAGCCATGGATGCTATTATTAATATCTTTTTCATTTTTACTCTTTATTTATTTTTATTATCTGCCTGTTACCGCCAGCAGAAAATAAGCGTAAAAGCATGTGTTATATTACTACTTATGCCGCTGCCCGCACGAAAAAAAAAGGACGGCTTTTTACTTCCTTACGCACCTTTACGGGCAGCGGCCGGCCTTAGCCGTAAGCTTTCATACCCGCACTTTCCTTGCAGGGGGGGGGGGAAACAACACACCGCCATAGCACAACTTATACACTGCTCTATATACGCAGGCAAAATTGCTCACAGATACGCTTGTATGGTATATATAATTACTATTCATACCGTATTCAGGTTTTTACAGGTACAAAATTACAACAAAAATATAGCAACAGGCACTTTACGAAACAAAAAGTTATTAACAAAGTTATTAACACTCCATCAGTCTGTTATTTGCAATACACCGGCACACACAGATGCCGGTATTATATTTTTGGTATATAAATGTATATAAAGAATGTTTTATGTGTATTTATTTATGTATAGCACTTATTATAATTCATTTATAATAATATAAAAAAAAGCAAAAAACACGATATGTTTTCATCTGTCATTCTTTAATTTTTTCATTAAAAACACCAATAAGAACAAATAAATGCATATAACAGCTATGAGTAATAAAAACAATAAGCGATTACTACGGACACTTTCGTATGACAGCAAAAAAGTAAAAACTGCTACCGGCACCACACAAGCAGGTATCATTATTATTTTAAGCCGTTTTTTGTATCTGCTCACATCAGCTTCGCTACAATCATTAGCATTGTGCAAGTCTTGCTTCCGCTTTAGCAAATACATGATGAGTGTAATAATTACTATACTTATTATAGTGATATCAGATATGATAGAAGTAGGAGAACACATGTCTTTAATACTAAATTTGAAAAAAGCCGGCAACATGATAAAAACCGGTAAGAAACACAGCAGCATTATTCCGTATATTTTCAAACTCAACCACAATTTTTCCGTACTTGTTTTATAACTTCCATAGGCAATCAGGCACACAATAGCCAAACCCAAACATGCTGATATCACAATATTAGTTGTTTCCATAACGATATTCACAATTTTCTATTTCTACATTTCTTGTACGCATAGCCGAAGCCACATCATAAGCATATCGGGCGGTGGCCAAAGCAAAGCAGCCACCAATTATCCAAGGATTCATCACATAAGCACACCCTACCATATCTATCGTTAATGCTGCTGATGCTCTTGATATTTCTGCCGCGCATATTTTATTGGCCCTATCCACGCATAATGTATATGGATTCTGCTGTGGCAAAAACGACGGCTCCATATTCAAAAAAAAGGCAACAGATAGCAGTTCCTGTTTTTCTTCTTCTGACAAATATGCATAATCAGGAAAATCGGCTTCTATTTCTGTTATTACATTTACAGCCTTTTGCCTGCGTTCATTCACCGATTCAAGAGCCACCTCATATAGTGTGCCGTTATATACCAATGGCTCACATGAATATGCCCTATTACACGGGTCCATTTTATTATTATAATAATTCCAAAAAAGTTCATAATAGTACAAACATGAATCCATTTGCTCCATTTGCGCAAAGTTTTCCGTCATTTGTGCCAAATACAACATATAGTTTCCATCTTCTTCCGTTAATTCACCCATGCAATTAAATTCCTGCGACAATTCATTTATCCAATCGGTTATACAAGTTTTTGTTGCCAATAATCGCACATCCGTACAAGTTACCCGTATCAAACTGTCAATATATACATCAAAAGACAATTCCTCCTCAAGCACATTATCCACCAAAGATTTTCTTCCTTTATTTTCCTGTGCTTCGTTATAAGCACCTATATCTTTCTTCTCCTCTTTTTTGCAGGAGGCCAATACTACGCCTGCCATTACTGCAGCCATGACTGCTATTGCTAATATCTTTTTCATTTTTACTCATTATTTATTTTTCTTTTCTGCCTGTTACCGCCGGCAGAAAATAAGCGTAAAAGCATGTGTTATATTACTACTTATGCCGCTGCCCCGCACGAAAAAAAAGGACGGCTTTTTATTCCTTACGCACCTTTACGGGCAGCGGCCGGCCTTAGCCGTAAGCTTTCATACCCGCACTTTCCTTGCAGGGGGGGGGACAACACACCGCCATAGCACAACTTATGCACTGCTCTATATACGCAGACAAAATTGCTCACAGGCTCGCATGTATGATATATATAACTGCTATTCATACCGTATTTAGGTTTTTACGGGTACAAAATTACAACAAAAATAT
>JAZLLK010000022.1:0-3198 GCA_045598105.1 Bacteroidales bacterium
CTCACCACCAATACACAATATAATTATATTTATGTCGGCAATATGCCTGTTGCTTTGTATGTGCAGGGTGATAGCAATGCTATGTACACTTTGCACACCAACTACATTGGCAGCATAGAAAAGATAACGGACAAAAACGGCCATGTGGCAGATAGCATGTCATATACTCCATTTGGCCTAAGGAGAAGCGTAACGGATTGGAGCCAAACCGATACCGCCACCCGCTTTATCGACCGCGGTTTTACCGGGCAACAGCATGTGGATAATTTTGCCCTTATCAACTTTAACGGCAGAATGTACGACCCTGTGTTGGCACACTTCTTAAGTCCTGACCCATATATCCAAAACCCCGAAAACCCACTCAACTACAACCGTTATGCCTATTGCCTGTATTCTCCGCTGCAGTATGTGGACCCGAGCGGGGAAGTATATAACCCTATTTTTGATTGGCAAGGCAATTTTCTCGGCACTGACGATAGAGGAATACAAGGAGAAGCATTATTATGAATGCTACAGATTTTGTTCAAAACATGGACCATTTCGAAGCTTTAGAAAAAGGAACTAAAAGAAGTGATTTAAAACTTCTTTGGTTTGACCTTATGAATAAAATTGATGCTCAAACCTCTACTTTTCCTAATAGACCTGATTGGGATGGAATCGTAACAAGAGAAGAAGGAATCGCTTGGGCAAAAGCACACCCTTATGCCTTAAAAAATCCAACACCAGAAAACACATTATATATTGATGCTGCTCTTTTGGATTTTGGAAATATATCTACCACAATGTTTTCTCGTATTGGAGAAGAAACAGCTATCAATACATTAACCATTGGTAACTTTTTAAACGGATTATTTGCTGGTCATCTTCAAAACACAGTGTATGCTTTAGGAAGAGTTAATCTTATTCTATTAAATCAATTAGGAGATGTTCGCGTAGTAAATGATAATGCAACTGATTACGATTGGAATACTGGTGGTGTGGTTAGAAATGCTTTAATCCAAATGGAACGAAAATTAAACAATTTAAACGATACTCATGGTTTTAAAACTTTTTATTATAGAATTGGTACTCTAAGAAAATGAGAATATTCAAAAACAAATCATTATTTTTCAATATCTGCAAAATAATAATAAAATTATTAGGAAGTTTTGTTATTATTGTGCTGCTTTTTATCGGATTTTTGTTTGCTTCGGAATGGCTATTTCCTAAAATGCATGGTTCTTATAATCTTGGTCATGGCATTTACATGATCGAATGGGATGGAGGAGGAAGAATTATTGTATATGGAACTTTCATTAGTGGGAATACTTGTTATGGGGGAACACCGTTAATTCCAACAGACAATAATCAGTATGATAGTTTGGGAAGACAAACGGAATATGTTGTTGATGCAAAATCTGACAAACATTGGATTATCGCAAAAACCAATAATAAAATCACTCATCAAAAAAAAATTTATATTATTGATAAAGATTTTAACGCTCAAGAAAAAACAGCAGAAAATACGCTTCCAATACAAATTTTAAATTACAATGATAGTTTAGATTTCGCAAAAGCGTGTAATAATAAAGGAATTAAAATTAATTGGTAATGTTTCACTATTTCAATACAACTTTATCTATCAATAGATACTCTTATTGCCTATTCTCACCGCTGCAGTATGTGGACCCGAGCGGGGAGTTGATAGATTGGGTAGAAGGAATAGACGGCAAAATCTATTGGGACCCGTTAGCAACAAACCCTGCAACGACAAAAAACGGAGAGAAATATTGGGGAAAAGAAGGGTATGGCATAGATGAAGAAACCGGTTTGGCAATATACTATAATCCGGATGGAACAACAGAAAATAAAATTATACAATTTTCAAACATTAGTGTAGCAGCTGATAGAATATCAAAAAAACATGGATCTTCAATATCAGTTGGAGGGTCTTTTTTCTTTGGTTTAGGCATAGCTTTTGAAATAGGATATGCTAAAGATAGTTATGGACAAGGTTCGCTCTATAGTACAGGGAGTTTTGGAACAGGTATTGAATTAGGAATTGGTATTAATTATTCAGAAATTCCTAAAGAAACATCCATACAACAATTTGCGAACCCGAGTGGTTTCGGATCTATCAGTATTTCTATTCCTTTTGTAACTTTGAATCAAACCGATGCTGGAATATTAGAAAAAGGAGTAAGTTATAGTGGTAGTATTCGTGGTGGTTTTTCTGTAAGAGCCAATAGAACCATATTACTTGATCCGATATCCGGTAGCGAAAAAGCCGATTATTATTCTCGTTTTGGACATATAAAAAGATAAAATATGGGAAATTTTTTCTTATTAATATTTTTAACAATTATATTATCTATACCGTGGATTATAACTATTAAAGTCGCCGATAAAGAATTTGATAAAACATCAACGATAAGTCCGCATTTAATATTTTTTCCACTAAAAATCTACAAGAAAAAGAAAGAAAAGAAAATGCTTATTTTGTTTGGATTGAATATCTTAACATTTATATTATGGATTTTAATAATATTTTTATTTTTTGATATATAAAAAGATGATAAAGATAACTTTTATTTTTTGTTTGATAATAATCATTATATTAAGTTTTTTTACAGAAAAAATCACTGAAGATTATAGAAAAACTTCAATAATCAGTTTTCTTATAGTATTTGATTTATTAAAAATTTATAAAAAAACAAAAAAAAATAAAATATTTGGTACTTTTTTTATTGATATTATTTTTCTAATTTCATTATTTTGCCTATTTATTTATCTTTAAAAAATATCTACACTTTCACTTACAACATTTTTAACAAAACTCACACAATGAACGAGGCAGGAAAACGTTATACTATTGATTATTATCCTAACCAAAGCAGGGCTATGACCACCTATACCGTTAACAACGCAGAGCAGGAAAAGAAAATATATTGTGGCAGGGAGTATGAGCACAATCTCACCACCAATACACAATATAATTATATTTATGTCGGCAATATACCTGTTGCTTTGTATGTGCAGGGAGATACCAATGCCATGTACACTTTGCACACCAACTACATTGGCAGCATAGAAAAAATAACCAATACAGCAGGAGAAATTGTGGACAGTATGTCCTATACTCCTTTCGGACAAAGAAGAAGCGTAACAGAATGGACACGAAATGATACCGCCACCCGCTTTACCGACCGCGGTTTTACA
>JAZLLK010000023.1:0-12648 GCA_045598105.1 Bacteroidales bacterium
GGACCTAATGGTAAAACCATCCGCCGAAGAAGACGAATACATATTCCGCCTACAATATATAAGCAATAACTGGATGAACACTGCCGAAGTAAACATGGAAGCCGCCCAAAAGGAAATAGAAAACTTTTCAAAACGGGTACTTCGCATGTACTCCTTCCTGCCTAAGCTTCGCACGGCAAAAAATGAGGAAGAATTTGACGAAGTACTGGAAAGAGTAAAAAAATACGAAGAAATAACCGACCACATGGAACAGGAAATTACCAAATACCTCACCCGCATATCAGAAGGCAACCTGTCAGCCGAAGGCTCCAAAAAAATAAGTTCCATGCTCCGCATTATTGATAACTTGGAAAGCATAGGCGACGCCATATACCAAATAGCCCTGCTCCGAAAAAACAAACGGGACGATGCCGTACATTTTTCCGAAGACCTTAATGATAACCTTCAACATATATCCCAACTGGTAGAGCATGCTTTGGAAATAATGCATGCCAACCTGCACGGCGATTACAAACAGGCAGACATTAATGCTGCCTACAATGCGGAACAGGACATTAACCTGTGCCGTGACCGGCTCCGCACACAACACCTCAACGCCCTAAAGCAAGGCACCTATAACTACGCCATAGGCGCTGCCTACAGCGGCCTGTACGCCCTGTATGAAAAACTGGGCGACTATATAATTAACATAAGCGAAGCCGCTGCCGGTGTAAAAAAAGATAAATAACACACCTCCAATAGCTCACCCGCATATACATACTTTTACAGTATTTATTTTCTATTCCATTTAACCTGCATGTTTTCAACATGCAATTGTAAATATTATATTTGATTATATAATATATATGTATAAAAAAATGGTATCTTTGTAAAATGCTTATATACGTAAGCATAATACGCATACACATTGTAAATAAAACATATAGTACAATAAGGCATATAAAAAAAGAAAAGAAAAAAATGGAATATCAAAGGTCAGACGAAGAATTTAAACTTATATTATCCCGATATAAAGACATACAATGCAAATTACGTCCCCGCGCCACCAAAGAGCAAAAAAGAGAGGTAAGAAAAGCATTTACCCTGGCATTCAATGCTCATAAGGACATGCGACGTCGTAGCGGAGAGCCCTACATATTGCACCCTATAGAAGTGGCTAATATAGTATTAGACAACATGAATTTGGGTGCCACCTCGGTAATATGTGCCTTATTACATGATACCGTAGAAGATACCGACTACACCTTACAGGATATAGAAACACTATTCGGCAGCGAAGTAGCCACCATTATAGACGGGCTCACCAAAATAGACGACGTATCGGATACGCCCATGAGCCGCCAATTTGAAACCTTTAAAAAAATACTGCTCACCATGAGCAAAGATGCCCGTGTAATACTTATTAAACTGGCCGACCGCCTGCATAACATGCGTACCTTGGATGCCATGCCACAGGAAAAACAAATGAAAATAGCTTCCGAAACCCTATACATGTACGCCCCATTGGCTCACCGTCTGGGATTTTATAATATTAAATCCGAGCTGGAAGACCTGGCCATGAAATACCAGGATCCAGGTAGCTTTAACTACATATCCGACTGCATTAGAAACACCGAAAAAGACCGTGAAATATTCATAGAACAATTCATAGCCCCCATACGCGAACAGCTGGTGGCCCGCAACTTTAAATTTGAAATAGCCTCCCGCACCAAGTCGATATACTCCATATGGCAAAAAATGACCAAAAAGAAAATACCATTTGATGAAGTGTACGACCTGTTTGCCATACGCATAATTATAGAAGCCGATGACGAACACCAAAAATCGGCCTGCTGGTCGGTATATTCCATAGTTACAGATATATACAAGCCTAAATCCGACCGTTTGAGAGACTGGATATCCATGCCTAAAGCCAACGGATACCAATCACTACACACCACCGTAATGAGCAATAAAGGCAAATGGGTGGAAGTGCAAATACGCACCCGACAAATGGATACCATAGCCGAAAACGGATTTGCCGCCCACTGGGTATATAAGGAAAACGGCAAACGCAACGATGAACAAGGCGTGGAAGCATGGCTGACCAGCATTAAAGAAATACTGCAGAATAATGAAAACGTAAACACCGGCGAACTGGTATCCAATGTAAAAATGAACCTCTTCAATAAAGAGATATTCGTATTTACAGCCAAAGGAGAAGAACGCACCATGCCCGAAAACTCCACCGTACTTGATTTTGCCTACGAAATGGACGCTGAAACCGGCAACTACTGTATAGGCGCCAAAGTAAACAATAAACTGGTCCCCCCCTCCCATATACTCAAAACAGGTGACCAAATAGAAGTAATCACCTCCCAAAAACAAAGAGTACAGGAAGAATGGCTTACATTTGTGGCCACCGCAAAAGCTGTAGACAACATTACCAATGCCCTCGGCCAGCAACGTAAAGATAAAATTAACCAGGGTAAAAACCTGCTGAAAGACTATTTTAACAAATACAATATTGAAATTACCAAAATAAATCGGGATAAACTCATGGCCTTTGTAGGCTACAAAGACAAAGAAAGCCTGTACCTGGCCATATATAATAAGCAAATACCCGAGCTGAAAATAAAACAATGCTTCTCTAAAATAAGCATAGCCTACCGATTCATCAATTGGATAAAACCCGCCGTGAAATGGCTGTGGGGTATTAAAAACCTGTTCTCCATTGACAATGCCCTGCGACGCAAACTTTCACACAACCCGCAATCACTGCTGCTGGGCAATGTGCATGAATTTAAACAGACCTTAGCTCCCTGCTGTAACCCCGTAGCCGGTGACCGTGTAATAGCTTTTGCACTTAATAATAATGAAATAATAGTACACCGCGCCAACTGCTCCGAAGCCATACAACTGTCAGCCCGCTATGGCGACCGTATAGTAAAAGCCAAATGGAGAGCCGAAGAAGAAAATGTGGAATTTTTGGCCGGCATATCACTCAAAGGATTCGATTCCAAAGGTCTGGTACATAGCATTACCGGCATAATACACCAGGATTTTCAGGTCAACTGCCGCAATATTCAGTTCTCTACCATAGAAGGACTGTTTGAAGGAGAAATAATACTCTACATACAAAATGTGGAACACCTGAATAAACTTATGGAACGCCTGCGTTCTATTCCGGGTATAGAAAAAGTGGAACGTATATACTCCGATGACCATGAAAAATAACATTAAAATAAGTATAATACTGCTTGTATGCCTGCTGTATGCATGCTCACACCACCGGTCTGCACCCACCGGCCATACCTCGGCCGACACCACAGCCGCCACCACCACACCCCGAGAACCGGAAAAGGTAAAAGCCCGCATAGCCCCCTTTAAATACAACTGGTACAGCACCCGCATGGCTGTAAGCATATACAATATACACCCTGAAAAAGAAATAATATCCCTCACCGCCTTTATAGTAAACAAAAAAGACAGCGCCCTGTTTATCACCCTGAACAAAATGGGCATAGAAGCCGCCCGCCTGCTACTTACCCAAGACTCGGTGAAATATGCCAACCACCTGAGCCGCGAATACTACTGGGGTAACTATACATGGCTGAAAAATAAATCAGGACTGGATGTTGACTTCTTTACCATGCAGGCCATTATTACCGCCCAAGACCTTCCCGGCTACGAGCACTGCTTTATAGCCGATACCTCCAACTGCAACATTACCTACCGGGCCGCCCGCCGCCATAATACCTCCAATAACATGTTACTGGAAGAAACTATTACCACCGACACCATGGGACACATGCTTAATCACCATATTAAAGACATAGCCACCTGCAATAGCATAAGCCTGCAATACAGCCGTTATACCCCCATAGACAACCATACCTGCTACCAAAACCTTACCATAGACCTTCCCGATGAAAATATAAGAATATATGGTGTACTGAAAAATACCAAATTCGAAGTTCCGGGACCTACCACAAGCAGAGTCCCCGTAAAATATAAAGCCATTAACACCACACCCTAAATGATGAATACATTCCACATTACCGGTATGATTAAACAACAGGCCATGCAGTTGGGATTCTCGGCTTGCGGCATTACTAATTGCAATCCCGTAGCCACCAAGGTAACACAAGCCTATACCCGCTACCTGCAACAGGGAAGAGGTGCCGATATGCAATACCTGCAACGGTATATGGAACAAAAATTTCATCCACAAAAACTTGTACCACAAGCCAATAGTATTATTGTAGTACTGGCGCCTTACTACTCCGACACCAACTACAATAAGCTGAAACAAAGCCAATATAACATAGCCCGCTACGCATGGGGTGATGACTACCACGTAGTGGTAAAACATAAACTTAAACAATTGCAACAATATATTATGCAACTGGCCCCCAATAGTACCAACCGATATTTTACCGATACTGCTCCCGTAATGGAAAAATATTTGGCCCAACGGGCCGGCTTGGGCTGGATAGGCCGCAATACCCTGCTGATAAACGAAACAGGAAGCTACCACTTTATAGGTACCCTGTTTACCTCTCTTACCCTGCAATACGACTCCCCCCGCACCACTGCCCCCGCCTGCCAACATTGTAACCTGTGCCTTAACGCATGCCCGCACGGCGCCCTTGGCACTGAAGGCATAGACGCCCGCAAATGTATGGCCTACCAAAGCATAGAAAACCATAATGATATACAACTGAAACAAGCCTCACTATATATATACGGCTGCGACGAATGCCAAAAAATATGCCCCTATAACGCTAAGGCTACACCCGGCAATATAAACGAATTTCATATACATCCCGCCCTTCTGCAATATACCGACGAACAATGGGAAAACTTAAACGAACAACAATTCAATACCCTGTTCGCCTCCTCGGCAATAAAACGGATAGGATGGCACAAAATGAAACAAAATATACAGTTTGCTTACACAGGCAAACAAAAACAATTACAAAAATAGAATATATATACATAAAACGAATATTTTAATACAATAAAAACATAAAAATATGAAAATAGGATTAATAGGAGCCACAGGTCTGGTGGGTGGCATGATGCTGAAAGTATTGGAAGAAAGAGGATTTGGCAACTGCGAATTACTGCCCGCCGCCTCCGAACGGTCAGTAGGCAAAACCGTGATGTTCAACCACAAACCTGTTACCGTAATGTCAGTACAGGATGTAATAAATGCCCGCGTGGACATAGCCATATTCTCGGCCGGCAGTGCCGCCTCACTTAAATACGCCCCTCTATTTGCCGAAACCGGCGCCTATGTAGTGGACAACTCCTCCGCATGGCGTATGTATGACCATGTGCCCCTTATAGTACCGCAAATTAATGCCGACGTGCTCACATGTAACGATAAAATAATAGCCAACCCCAACTGCTCTACCATACAAATGGTTATGGCCCTGGCCCCCCTGCACAAAAAATACGGCATTAAACGACTGGTGATATCCACCTACCAATCTGTAACCGGCACCGGCATGAAAGCTATTAACCAACTTATGTGCGAACGGGAAGGCAAAGCCTGCGACATGGCCTACCCCTACCCTATAGATATGAACGTGTTGCCTCACGGAGGCACCTTTGAAGCCGACGGCTACACCACCGAAGAAACCAAACTGGTAAACGAAACCAGAAAAATATTGCGTGATAACAATATACAAATTACCGCCACCGTAGTACGCGTGCCTGTAAGAGGAGGGCACAGCGAAGCGGTAAATGTAGAACTGGGACATGACTACTCCCTTGACGATGTAAGAGCCCTGCTCAATGCCATGCCAGGCCTTACCTTAACGGATAACCCCGCCGAAAACAGCTACCCCATGCCGATTTTTGCCGAAGGCAAAGACGACGTATACGTAGGCCGCATAAGAAGAGACTATAGCAAAGATAACTGCCTTAACCTGTGGATAGTAGCCGACAACCTGCGTAAAGGTGCCGCCACCAACGCCATAGAAATAGCCCAATATTTACAACAACAGCACTGGATATAAACACCTCCCCCCTCACCCTATATGAACTATATGAAACACTATTGGCTGCTTATTATTACCTTATGCTTATGCCTATGCCTGCACCAGGCTTGCGCCCAAAAAGTAGGCCTTGTTCTCAGCGGCGGCGGCGCTAAAGGTATGGCCCACCTGGGCGTAATTAAAGCGCTGGAAGAACAGGGCATACCCATAGACTATGTAGCCGGCACCTCCATGGGTGCCATAGTGGGCGGCCTGTACGCCGCCGGATACACCGTAGCCGACATGGAAGCCATATTCTCCAGCCCCGAATTCGACTACTGGATAAAAGGAAAAATTAACGACAAATACATCTATTACTTCCGCCAGGAAGAACCTAACTCCGCATGGGCTAAATTTAACTTTGCCATCGACTCCGCCAAATTTACCCCTCACATTCCCGTCAACATTATAGCTCCCATACAAATGGACTTTGCCTTTTTGGAAATATTCTCACAAGCCGACGCCGTATCTAATGGTAACTTTGACAGCCTGTTCGTACCCTTCAGATGTATAGCCACCAATATTACCGAAAGCAAAGAAGCCGTACTCTCACACGGCTGCCTTAAAGATGCCATAAGGGCATCTATGACTTTCCCCTTCTACTTTAGACCCATAGCCATTGACAGCTGCCTTATGTACGACGGCGGCATGGTGAATAACTTCCCCATTGACGTAATGCAACAGGACTTTAACCCCGACTACATCATAGCCGTGGCCGTGGCCAAAACCAACAGCGACCCCTCCGACGAAAACCTGATATCGGTAATGAATAGCATGCTCATGGCCAAACAATTCTATAACATGAACGACAGCCTGCCCGGCATAGTGATTCACCCCGACGTGCCCGACCTGAATGTCACCGACTTTTCCCGCGGACGTAAACTGATAGAAGTAGGCTACAATACCCTTATGGACAGCCTGCCCGCCATACGTAACGACCTGAAAGGTATAATGCCCGCCGACAGCGTAAATACCCGCAGAAAAGAATTTAACGCCCTCAAACCCGAAATACGCATTAACCGACTGAATGTACTCAATGTAAACAAAAACAGCAAAAACGCCGTAAATGACATTATACTCCACAAAGAACCTATCATAGACCTGCCCACCTTTAAAGAACGATACTTCCGCCTTATCAACGAAGACTACGTAAACAATATATACCCTACCCTGCACAAAAATGACAACGATGAATATTATACCGCCGACCTGAATATAAGCCTGAATAAACCATTTAGGGTACAATTTGGCGGCTACATAGCCACCAGCGCCCACACCACCCTATATGCCCAACTGAAATATAACTTTTGGAAACGATACTTTATGCACGTTACTGCCGATGCCTACTTTGGACGATACTATAATTCCATAATAGGCTCCTTTAGCATAAGCAATCTCACCTCCCACATTAACGACCAAACCATCACCGCCGGCTATAGCCGATGGAATCACTTTAAAAATTCCCGCATGTTCCTTGAAAGTGATAACCCCTCTTATCTTATTAATGAAGAAGTTATAGTAAAATATGCCGTGTCGGCTCCCTTAGGCAATAAAGCCCAAATATGCGCCCGACTGGAATTTGTTAGCAACAAAAGCAAATTCTACTCCGGCAACGTGTACTCCTACTCCGACAAATGCGACATTAACCGTATGGTACTGCTTATACCACAAATACACTACGAATATAATACTCAGGATATTAAATTTTTCCCCACCAAAGGTATGTGGGCATACGCCGCTCTAAGCTACTATGTGGGCAGCGAACAAAACCGCCCCGGCACCACCGCCTCCGAAACCATAAACAAAAACTACCTGCGAAACTGGTTCTCCATTAATACGGAATATGCCTACACCTTTAAACTGGCCCGCTTCTACTCCCTGGGCCTGTCATGCACATTCGCATGGTCCAATATTCCCCGCATGAGTAGCTACACCGCTACCAAATTACGCTGCAACGCCTTTAGACCTACACACGAAAGCAATATGCTCTACCTGCCCTTCTACCGCGACCCCTCCTTTATTACCGCCGGACTTGACAACACCTTTATAATATATAAAGGACTGCAATTCAGAATGTCAGGATACTATTACCAACCATTCTACGCCATAGTAAAGGTGGGTACCGATAAATGCGACTTTAGCGAACTATGCCAAAAACGCTCCTTCATAGTATATAGTTCACTGGCTTATACTACCAAACTGGGACCGGTAAGCATCAACCTGTCATACTACGCCCACAACGACCCTAAATGGATATTCAACATCAGTTTCGGATACCTGTTTTTCAATCATAGAGTATTTTAACTAAAAAAATAACATAAAATCATGAATTTTAAATACATATTATTTGCAATTAGCTTTACCTTATCCATAGCTGTCTCTATGGCTCAGGCTTATCAGGACGATGAACTTATAGGAGGCAACTGCACCTCCATTATGGTAGGCTGCAAAGCCTCAGCCGACGGCTCCGTAATAACCTCTCATACCTGTGACGGTAAATACCGCACATGGGTAACCATAGTGCCCGCTCAAGACCATAAAAAAGGAACCATGCACCAAGTATATAAAGGCACCATGCACACCGAAACTCCCGGTAGCATGGAAAAAGTAACCCTGGCAGGCGAAATACCCGAAGCCGAACATACCTTTGCCTACCTTAATACCGCCTACCCCTGCATGAATGAAAAACAACTCGCCATGGGCGAAAGCACATTCTCGGGCCCCGATACGCTGGTGAATGATAAAGCCATGTTTCTTATAGAAGAACTGCAAAGAATAGCCCTGCAACGATGCTCCACCGCCCGTGACGCCATTAAACTCATAGGCAAACTCATAAAAGAATACGGCTACGCCGATGGCGGTGAATGCATTACCATAGCAGACAAAAAAGAAGTATGGCAAATGGAAATATTGGGCGAAGGCCCCGATAAAACAGGCGGCATATGGGCAGCCCAACGCGTTCCCGATGACCAGGTGGCCGTAAGCTGCAACGTTGCCCGCATAGGTACCCTCCAACGTAACTGCCCCGACTACTTCCTGTGCTCCGATAACATAGAAAAAGTAGCAAAAAAATACGGACTATGGGACGAAAAAGAAGAATTTGTGTGGTACAAAGCCTTCACCTCAAGCTACGCCAACGGCCGTAACCATAACGAAAGAGAATGGTACATATTCAATGAATTGGCACCCTCACTCCACCTCAATATTAACGATACAGCCCTCCCCTTCTCCGTTAAACCCGAAAAGAAAGTGGACATACGTACCGTAATGGCCCTGTTTAGAGCCAACTACGAAGGCTCCGAACTGCTGGACCAGGTAAAAAACCTCCGCATCCCCACCAAACGTAAAGATGATAAAGGTAACCTGACCGACGACACCATAGTGTGTATGAACGCCAACCCATGGATGGACGGCGACGAACGAAAACTATATAACACCCTGTGCCCCGGCACCGTTACCTTCTACCGCGGCGTGGCCATGTCATGGTGCTCCTACTCCACCATTATACAATGTAGAGAATGGCTCCCCGATGAAATAGGAGGCGTGTGCTGGTTTTCGGTGGAAAACCCCGGTCAAAGTCCCAGAATTCCCATATTTGCAGGCAATACATCACTTCCCGACGGATTTAACATGTGCGGCCACGCCCGCTATAACGAAAACGCCGTACTGTGGCACTACCGCAAAGCAAACAAACTGGCCCAGGTAAAATGGGGCTACGCAAAAAAAATGATGTACGCCAATATACTACGCTATGAAGATAAAGCCCTTAATGAACTGCCGGGATTGGAAACACAAGTACAAGCCCTGCTAAAAGAAAATAAAAATAACGACGTGCACCAGCTACTTAACCGTTATACCACCGATTTTGCAGGTGCCACCCGCCAAACATGGGCCAATATGGAACATACCCTGTGGGAAACATTCTGGACAGGATTCTAATAAACATATCACATCAGGTACCAGCTGTGTAAGAGCACTCGCCTCTTATACAACTGATACTTTTTTTTGCCTCCACTTTCATATCATGGCTACCATAGTTCATATAGACTGTAACACCTTCTTCGCCAGCTGCGAAATAGCTACCCGACCACAATTAACCGGTAAACCGGTGGTGGTGGCCAACTGCAACGAAGCCGGCGGAGGCATTATTCTTGCCCTTAATGCCCAAGCAAAAGCCATAGGCCTACACCGTGGTCAGCCTGTATTTCAGGTGAAAAACCTGCTACAACAACATCATGTGGAACTATGCCCCGTTGACCATAAAAAATACCAGCGTATATCACACCAAATAATGCAAACCGTACTGGACCAAGCCATCATACTCCAATTTCAACAATATTCCATTGACGAATTTTTCGGTTCCCTGCCCGTAGATGACGAAAATGAAATACGCCACTACGTGCAAATGGTAAAAGATGCCATTACCGCCCATACAGGCATTCCCGTGAGCTGCGGGTGCTCATGTACCTACACCCTGGCCAAAATAGCTACCAGCTATGCCAAACAATACGCCGGCTACCACGGTATATGCATACTGCCCGCATCACAACGCGAAAAAGCCCTGAAACTGCTACCGGTAAACGAAGTGTGGGGCATAGGCCGCAGCCTGAGAAAAAAAATGCCCGCACTACATATATCCACCGCATGGGACTATGCCACTAAAGATGAACCTGCTATACAACAATACTTCGGCACACAAGGACTGCGTACATGGAAAGAACTGAACGGCATACCCGCCATTAACCTCAACCGCACCTCTACCCAACAAAGCATTATGCAAAGCCGCACCTTCACCTACATGCTCTCTACACTACCCGACTTACAACAGCAGGTGAGCACCTTCTGCAGCGACTGCTGCAAAAAACTACGCAACCAAAAAAGTATCTGCCGACAAGTAACCGTGTTCATAGCCACCAACCGACACCGTGCCGACCTGCCTCAATACCATAACGCCATTACGGCCAAATTGTCCTCCCCCTCCTGCGACACCACCCTCATTACCAAAACCGCCCTGCAACTGGTAAATCAACTGTTCAAACCCTGCTATCAATACAAACAGGCCGGCGTAATACTGGCCGATATTACCATAGGTGAAAACCGTCAACTTGACCTGTTTGAACAGGATAACTGCCGTAAAAAAAATGCCCTTATGCATACCATAGACGCCATTAACGCCAAATTTGGCGACCATACCATACGCCTGGCCATACAAAATACCCCCGAAAAATATAATACCGATATCATCAGCTTTTACGAAGAAAACAATAATTAATGTTATAAAAAAACAACTTATTATATATAATATAGTATTATATTTATATAAAATATAATAAATCGTTTATAATTCACATATTTAATTTTTATATTTAAACAAAAAAAACATTCCAAGCCGACATATACATACTAATATAAATAAAAAAATGCTATCTTTGCAGCATGAAACACCTATAAGCACCTGATTATGCACGTTAATAAGCTATACCACATGGCCTCACACCCCCTCACCGGCAGGCTGCTGCCCGTGCTGATAGTGCTGTGCCTGTGGTGCATGAGCGGTACTTATGCTTACGCCGATACCGATACCGCACGCACCAATACCTCCACACATTACACCTATGACAGCATGGTGCACACCTATCATGTTTCGGTCACGGATACTTTTGGTATAGCCTCCTATATGCAGGACTATGACTACAGGTTTGGCGTGCCGCGTACCATAGTTGACCGTGCCGGCAACCGCATGGAATACACCTTGGACGCTTGGGGAAGAACCCTCACCATACGCGGACCCAAGGAGATTGCCGCCAACCAACCCTATACCCTGCGTTTTTCCTATTTCGGCAAGGACAGCCTAAAGGCGTATGCTTCCTCATTGACAGAGCATTATGACCCGCAGCACCCGGGCAACAGCATAAAAGTCCGCACCTATTGCGACGGCATGGGACGCATAGTGCAGACCCGCAAGGAGACCGCCGTGAACGGCGTGGAGAAACTGATAATAAGCGGTCATGTGGAATATGACGTCTTAGGGCGTGCCACGGCAAATTATTACCCTACGGAAACCACCGTGCAGGATACAGCATTTGCTTTTGTAACAGACAATATAACCCCTGCCACAGTCGTTTACGATGTGCTGGACCGTCCTGTGTTGCAAACAGCTCCCGACGGCAACAGCAGCACTTTTCTGTATGGTTTTGACGGCAGCCATTTAGGCAAGATGCTGTTTAAGACTACCTCCACCGACGCCAACGGGCACAGCAGCACCGAGTTGAAGGACGTGAACGGACAGCCATGGGCGATAAAAGCCGCCGGACAGCCCTTTGTCTATTTTGACTACAACGCCGCAGGCGACAACACCCGCGTATATAGCAGCATAGCCAACGACCGGGAAAGAATATATACCTACGACCTGCTGGGGAGAAAACTGAGCTATAGGGAAGGAGAATTGTATAACAGCTACACCTACCATGGCAATAATCTTACCACCTTCCTGCAGGAATGGACGGAGAACACTACCCGCCGCACCACTACCACCCTCTACCATTATACCGCCCACCGCATAGACAGCGTAAGCTGTGATGATGCCATAAGCACCATATATCATTATAACGCCTATAGTCAG
>JAZLLK010000024.1:0-3489 GCA_045598105.1 Bacteroidales bacterium
GTCCAAGTCCGTGGTGCGGCGGCGCAGCAAAGTGTTTGCCTCGTCCCGCAAGTCCACACGGCTTACTTTGTTAACGCAATAATTTCCATTATATTGTGCATGATAAAAAATATTTGCCGTAATTTTTGCCTGGTCGGTGGAAGTTTCTGTCTGCCGCACAAGGTTGCCGTAGTGGTTTTCGTATTCAAAGGTCTGTATTTTGGTGACAGGTGCCTGCGGCAGCCCTTCAAAATAGCAGGTGCGGGTGGTGTTCACGTGGGGGAACACCCTGGCGGCTCCGCCAACGGTGCCCAAGGTGTCCAAGCTGATTTGGTTAGTAGTCTGCACATAACGGCGGTGGAGGCTGTCGTAGAGCACTTCCGCTAACATTTGACCGGCAAGGTGTATATTATTGTTGGCATAATAGCGTTCCGTGGTGCGGAGGGTGTCGCCGTTGAATGTGTCATAAATCTCACACTCCGTATATATAATCGCAGATTTAGTTTCATTCTTAATATACATTATCGTCTTGAAATAATAATGTTGCAATCATTTGTTATTCCCATTTAAATTCCTCTTTAAAGTCTTTGTAGCATTTGTCACAAATCCAATAATAATTATCTGCTGTTGTATAACCGGATTTTAGCCCTTCTCCTTTTTCAGAAAATTTTTCCCAACAAAATTCACAATGATCATGATCCCATTCTTCTGAATATGCTTTATATTGCTTATGATATAATTTTATTCCTTTCAAATAATCTTCTTGTCCTTGTCTACGCCAATCATTTTTCTTTGCCATTTTTCTTTTCTTTTAATTTTTAATAATAATTTAACATATTCTAGGTTATACGTTCCATTTATTATTTTGGTTTCATACTATTATCAGGAAATATTCGATACCACTCTTTAGGTGCTTTTTTATAATCCCAATGAGGTCCTATAGGATAAGGATGATTCAAGTCAGGTCGTAAAGTTTCTTTAGTTTCAGGATTATACCAACTACCATTTTTTGATCCTGGTATAGAACCTGTTTTGCCTTTCCAAATAAAACCTTTGGGAGCTTTTGTTGGATCATTTCCAGGGTATCTCACTTTGCATTCCGGCGCTTTCTTTGAAACTATTATTGAACCAAAAAAAAATGATGCCGCTTGAAAGATAAGATGCTTTTTTTTCATCCATTCCTAATGAAATTAGCCCATCTTGAAGCAATCCCCCAACAATCTCATCACATAATGTTTCTATCAATGAAACGGATTCTATTCTACCGGAGGCAAGAACGCACGGATAAATAGAGATAGATAATCTATTTGTCTCAGAATTTGTTTCAGTATTTGAACCTCCTATATGTACAACATCCCCAGGATAAACCATGGTTTCGCTTGTCCTTACTTGTCCTCTATTTTGATTGGCAGTAACAACAGCTCCTCTTGCTTTTTCTACAGAAATCCCAGCCTGTTGAGCTAATCTCCAATATCCATCGCCTTGTTCTGCCGTCCAGTTTCCACTACCATCTGTTGGTGGAATCCAATCCTCGCATCCACTCGGATCCACCCTCCCAACAGGGTTATTACTGCAATAATGATAAGGATTTAACCATGGCTTTTGGTCCATGAGCGGGTCACGAGAACTAAACACCGGCGGCTTGTAATAACGAGCTTCATAGTAGTACATGCCCGTTTCCTCATCCAATTCTTTAGCGTTAAAACTATATTTCGGGAATGCGTCACCCATAGCATGGGTGTTGTATTCGGAGATAATATCCCCATACGGAGCATAGAGAAAACTTTGTACTACAGATTGTTGTGCGTCCGTTACATACATAGTGGAGGACAAGTGGTTGGTGTGGTAGTAGAAGATGTCGGCGTTCGCTACTGCTGAATACGCCTGCAAGCTTGGAATATCTATAGTTTCATCGTTATAAATCGGAACAGACCCGTCATTCTCTGACACAAGATCCGAAAACTGCTCAATTGTACGCTGATGCAAAGCCTCCATGCGTGAAGACGACTTTGGATTAAAACCTGCGGACATTGAAAACGTGGTGTCATCCATTATGCTATCCCGAAACTCTGGTGGAATGGTGAAACCTTTCTCACCATAGAACCTTTCATCCTTAATTTGATAATTTGAATACAAGCACCCTATACCTGTTTGTATTCCTGCATCAAACATTATCTTTACAATAGTTCCAAAATCATATGGAACACCTTGCGTAACTTTTAAATCGCCATGGGCATCAAAATATGTTTTAATAAAACATTCCATTCCTCTTTTTGAAATTGCAACTACGCTGTCATTCATTATTATTTTATCAAAAGCAAGAATATTTTCGTGTACATCATTAAAATCACTATCTGCTACAACAAAACATTTATTTCGTATTATATCCCTATATGCCAATTTGTTATACATTTTTTTCTTTAATATCCCTGCAGTTTTATTATAGTACTCACGAAAGCCCAAAGTATTGATTGCAGCATATCCTTCATACGTCTGCGATTTGACTTTAACTACCATATACGAAGGCGCAGTACTAATATATTTGAATTCTTTTTTCAAATATTCATGTTGCGCGTAAAACGGCAAAACAATAGAGAATATCATTATCATCAAAAAAATTTTTTTCATATTTTTTCCTTTCAATTATTCACTGCATCTAAATCCAGATATTTAGATACATCAATATCCCTGTTTTTTCCATCTTTTACTCGCAATGGAATTCCTATTGACTTATTGTATACGTTTTGAATATTTATTGCCTCTATTTGATCTTGGTATGTTGGTCCAACCCTTGTACCATTAAATTTTCCTTGATCTGCATTATATGAATGCCCCAACAACTCATGCACAAGTGAAGAACGAGAATGGCCTACATCATTGTTATCCCTTTTATATATAACTTCTGAACCTGTCCTCATCCCTTTAGAGGCCTCCGATGGTAGCAAACAACTATTGTTTTCTTTTTCGCCAGCCATTCTTATTATATGAGTATTTTTACTGTCTACCAACTTGTTAAGACGAGTATTCAATTTTCCTCCTTGCAAAGATATATTATTCAAATCAGACTCAACTGATCTGGCAAAATCATTGTTTCCTGTATATTCACTTGTATACTTCCTATCCGTATACAATCTTCCACTTTTATAATATACTTTTGTCATCGCAGAACTACCACTTTCTTTGAAAGATACAACAATTTCCCTTCCCGTCGGATCCACATACTTCATCGGATTATTCGCACAATACGCGTACGGCGTCAGCCAGAAGTATTTCTCAAAATGCGGGTCCCGTGAAATAAACGTTGGCGGGGCCATGTATCTTGCTTCGTAATAGTACATGCCCGTTTCTTCATCTAACTCCTTGGCGTTGAAACTGTACTTAGGAATCACAGAAGAACCAAAGTTTACATTATATTCTGTAGTAACTTCACCAAACGGAGCATACAAAAAGCCCTGTGTTATTGTAGCATTGTTATCTGTCACAAATGCAGTAGAGCCTAAGTGGTTAGGA
>JAZLLK010000025.1:0-11631 GCA_045598105.1 Bacteroidales bacterium
AGCTTTCACGGTGTAGGTACCGGGGAGGAAGTCAAAGTTGTTATCCACCACTATGGTGTCGTTATCCAGTGCGGGAACTATGCCGCTATTGAGAGCCATGTTATAGTTGGCAGTGGCAGCGCCGCTTACGGTAACGTTCAAAGTGGTGGGATATTTGCTAAAGTCTATGGCCTGGCCGGTAAGGCTGCTCAGTACTACCTGCAGTTCTTTGCCGGTGTAGTCACAGGCGGTGAGTTCGGAAGTTTGAATACCGCCTACGGCAAGGTCTTGATTAGAAGTGAGCTTAATGCGGTCAATGTATTGTGCCCCATCGTATATAGGTAAGGACATACGCATGGCTTCAAATACAAGTATTACGCAGTTGTAATTTACAAAGCTGTCCAAAGGATAGGAGTATTGTGTCCATCCCATGTCGTTACCATTGTTCTTTCGTACGCTGAAGAGGGTGGTGAAGGTTACACCGCCGTCGAAGGTAAGACGTACGTCGGTATAGTCATTGTTACCTGCGGTGGCAGCAGTATCATGATAGTACCAGAATTCCAGTACGGGTTGTGAAGTACCGGTGAAGTCCAGCTGACGGGTGAATACACGGGTCATGGCACCGCGGGAGCCGTCAAATGTTATCATGGCATTGCCGGTAGCGGGTAATACACCGTTTAAGGAGTCATATACCACTTCCCAACCATCATCGGTATTGTTATCGGCTATACGCATGGTGAAAGGCAGGCCGTTGGCAAAGTCTTCATCAAGCGGTAACGATACTTTGTTGGCTATGTAATTGAATGATATACTGTCGTTAGTGTGGATGGTATCTGCATTACAAGCTATCCAGGCTTCTACCATATAAGTACCTGCAGGAGTAATATTCAGGTTAGAGAATACACTGAAGGTCTTTTTGGTGAATATAGGTAAGCTGTCGTTGCAAATTGTGAATGTGGTATCGGCATAAATAGCACCGGTAATACCTACATGAACAGTGAGGGTGTCTACGGCGAAGTTGGTAGCTTCCAATCCGCAGCCGTTCAGTACTATGTCTATGTCGGTAAAGTTAGGAGTACAAAATTCGCCTGTTTCGGGGAATCCTATTATTTCTACTAATTCCACATCCTTACCATCATGCAGTACAGGTGAGTGAGCACCCATAGCGGTGAGGTTAGCACGGTCATTACCATTAATATCGGTTTTAACATTGCCTATATTGGATACCAGGAATGAGGTGTAATCGCTCAATGCACAATTAATTGAAGAATCGGCAAATGCGGGATTTACATTCATGGAGTGAACATCTTGACCTGTAGCAGCCCGTAAGCCTGTTAATGTGGTTTGAGCAGTGCCGGTATAACCTATATTGGCACCTGCAGAGTAATAGTCATTGTAGTCTAAGTCTATGTAAGTGCTGGTTGCGTAGGTGGCCGAACTTATGTACAATGGGTATCCCGTTCCTGCAGCACCGGTGTAGAATATATTATTCTTGGCAGTTACATAATAAGAACTGCTACCGGTAGTGAAATAGAATCCGTATTTGGTACCTGTACCGTTTAAGGCTACGGTATTGTTAAAGTAGTTGGCCTGAGCGTAATAGTAGCAATATATACCATAGGTAGTACCTGCACCGTCAAGTTTTCTTACTTCATTGTTTACTACATAAGGAGTATGCTTTGAGTAAGAAGGATAACCGAAATAGTAGTACATATACATACCATAGCCGGTAGATGTATTACGTATTTCTATGCTGTTACCATCTATGGTGTCGGCTGTGTTATAATAGTAGAAGTACATATTGTAACATATTTGGCTACCCACACGGCTACGGAATATATTATGAGAAACACTGGTGTAATGGTTATAGTAGTAGGAGTACAAACCATAGTAATAATAGTTTTCTATGGTGTTTCCATCTATACGAACCGAGTTATTGCTGAGCATATTAGCACCTGAACCTGCAGTGTAGTACATATACAATCCGTAATAACCGCCATTAATGTGGTTATTGAGTATGCGTACATTGGTTAAAGTAGTGGTAGCATTGCTACTGTTAGCGTAACGTATAGCTGCTGAAGAAGTAGCGGTAGTGCTCGGGTTGGCTAATATTTCGCAACCGTTAATTTCCACATTGGTAATTTGACCGCTCATTACTACTGCGTCCGCGGTAGTGGCCGAGGCGTCAAATGTCATGTTCTTCAGTATTACATGCTTAATGTTACCGCTAAGGACAAGAGCACTGCTGCCTACAAATTTAACATTGCTTGCATTGCCTGAGGCAGAAGTGAATGTAACGGTGTTGGCAGTGGAAGCACCTGTAATTTCGAAGTTCAAATTCAAAGGACTATAGGTGCCGGAGGCTATGTTCATTACCACGGATGAGTCCACTCCACATGCATTAAGAGCCGCAATAGCTTCGTCTATGGTAGCAAAGTCGGCATTGGCCGAGCCTACGCTGTAGTTACCTGCCAAAGGACCATTACATACATATTGCTGATCTTCTATGGTATCATTAGCTGTTTCGTCATCGGTAGTATTGTTTACAGTGGTAAACCATACTTTAATGTTGCTGAAGCCTGCAGTATTAGGAGCTATAAAGCTACCTATATTAATAGATGCGTTTTCAAAGGCATCTAATGCAACAGGGGCTGTCCATGTGTAAGGAGTTTGAGCTACACCATTGGCTGTCCATGCTATGTTGGCACCGGTAATAGGAGTAGAACCTAAGTTAATAATATTAAGTGTTACATTGTTAGTTACACCTATATTTACTCCGTTAGGATATTCTATGCCGTTTATAGCCAAATCAAAATTCTTTAATTCAGGAGTATAGGCACCCATAATGGTTCTGTTCATACGGGCATTGCCTACAATATCAGTAGTAACATTAGAAAATGCAGGACAGAAGAAACTTGCATAATTGCTGGTTTCCAATGTGCCGGTATTAGCATATTCAGGACGAATAGATACAGAGTGTGAATCCAGGTGTGTATCTGTAATCCACATACTTTGTGAACTGTACGTGGATCCTGCATAGGCAAATTCTGCACCTATAAAGTTGTTATAATCAGATTTAACAGCTGATAAGTAAGAGGTACCGCTTATGTAGAAGGGGTGACCTGCATTCATGTCCACTATATTGTTGTAAACATTAATTCTGTTATAGCTGTTGTCGGCAATGTAAATACCATAAGCCGAGCCGGTACCGGTCATGCGTACCGAGTTGTTCACTATGCTTACTACACTACCTCCGAAGTATATACCATAGTAGCTGCCGGTGGAGTAAAAGTCTACTTCATTATTGGCTATAAGGTATTGCTTGTTGTCGGTATTATTATAGTATCCGTGATAGTAGTGGTACAGCATATACGGATAACTAATAGCGGTGGAACGTTGTATCATACGGTTGCCTATAATATCACCATTACCATAGTAGCTGTATTTGCCATACCAATAGGTTGAAGTGGAAGAGGTACGGCTGAGTACCTCATTGTGGCGGAAGTCACAGTGGGTATAGTAGCTGTATACGCCATAATAGTATTGGTTTGTTATAGAACAGCTGTCAATACTACAGGTATTATAGGAAGAAGTGCCTACACCATACAAATACACGCCATAGTAACCACCATCTATTAAACAGTTGTTAATTACCAGATTTTCAGCTATACCGGTGCTGCTTGCTTTGTATATACAAGCGTAGGTAGAACTGGTAGTGGTAGGATTAGACTTAATAGCACAATGGGTAAATGTTACATCGGAAATACTATTTGTAATATCCACGGTTCTGCCACCTGTACTATATAATGTAACGTTTTTAATGGTTAAATTACTTTGACCATTTAAGGTGAGTACTACACCACTGGTGGTGAATATTACAGCGGAAGAATCCTCGGCTGCGGAACCTATGGTTAAATTATAGCCTTCCATGGCGTTGGTAACATCGGCGGTAACGTTCAAAGCAGCATAGGTTCCCGACAGGTATTGTAATTCTATATTGCCATCTACACCGCAGTCTTCTATTTTAGCTTTAAAGTCGGCTATGTCGGTAAAGTCGGCACCTGCACCATTACCTATGGTGTATATACCATGCAGTTTGGCACAATCGGTAAAGGTGAGTGACAGTGTATCGTTGGTTTGGTTACTGTCTAAGCCTGCACCATTTACTGCGGTGATATATATGGTAATATTGTTCACTCCGGTATCGGTGGTGAAGGTGGGCAACTCTACGGCATATTCTTTCAGGAATGTTAATGTCTGATTAATAGTGCCGGTAGAAGTAATACCATTGTAGTTAACGATGTAAGCTATAGAGTTGATATTGTTCATACCTACATTTTCCACTATTAATACAGGATTGCTGGATATACCGGCTTCTTTAGAAGCAAGTTCCAAGCGTATAAGACCGGCATCCAAAGGTTTTACTGCATTTTCGTATGCACCCATATAGGTGGTATTGCTACGTATGGCACCGGTAATGTCCGTAGGAACGCTGGTCTGCTTAGGACACTGCAGAGTTGTAAGGTTAGAACCTTGTGATAATATGCTCAGCGGATTGCTTATTCCGGGGTTCACACTTACGGAGTGTGCATCCTGATAAGCTTTTAATCCGGTAAGTGTAGTGGCTGTACCTCCCAAACTTGCTACGGTAGTGCTACCATTGGTGTTGTAATAGTTGTTGTAATCTCTTATTCCATAAGTGCTGGCTGCATATGTAGTAGAACCTATATACAAAGGATACATAGAGGACGCACTTGAGTAAGGACTTATTACAATATTATTATTACTGAAGTTAACCGCATAACTGGTGCTTGAATTATAGAGGTATGCACCATAGCAATAATTGGCATTACAATAAATAGAGTTATTGTAGAAATTGATTAAAGAATAGTAATTATAATATCCGTATACAGTACTACTACCGGTAGATTTAATAATAATTTCATTATTGGCAACTAATGCGGGTTGGGTATAACCATAGGAATAGTTGTTATAATAGTAATTGGCTATACCGTAAGCCGTACTGGTGGCGGTAATGTTGATACGGTTTTTCAACATTTCTTCTATGGAATTATAGTAGTACATATACAAACCGTAGTATGCGCCACTGCTGCTACGTGATTTTACGGTGTTATTATTAATTTTACGATAGTAACTGTAATAATAACTGTATATACCATAGTAGTAAGCATTGGTAAAGGTGTTGTTGGTAATTTCCCAGCCGTTGGTTCTGGTCATGGAACCGGAAGCTCCCATGGTATAGTACAGGTACATATTATAGTAACCGCCATTAATAACGTTGTTGTTGAATACTATATTGAATGAACCGTTAGCTGTGGAAGAGGAGTTGTAGCATTCTACGGTACGGTCATTACTACTGGTGCTTGACGGCATACCATTGAGATTACAGTTGTCAAAGGTGATGTTACGGCATATACCGCTGAATTTTACTACCACACCCTTAGTACCATCGCTTATGTTCAGGTTTTCAAATCGGAGGTTTTCCACATCTTTGAGTACTACTACAGGAGAACTCAAGGCATATATGTTTGCTTTGGTACTGCCTGCCGAGGTAATAACAATGCGGTTGGTATTGGAAGTACCTTCTACTGTCATAAATGTGTTAGGTGTTACATATTGGGTGCCTTTTATGGCAAATGTAACCTGTCCGTTTATGCCACAATATTTGGCTGCCATAAAGGCCAGTTCAAGGTCTTCATAGTCTTCTCCTGCACCTATGGTGTAGGTTCCTGATAAGGTGCTACCACAAGTCATTATGGTTTGATACAGCGTATCGTTATCGGGTTGAGGGTCTGCCATATTATTAGGCATAGAAGTATATAATTTAATTTTATATACGCCATCGGTAATGGTAATGTTTTGTATGGTTACGGTGTCAACATCATCGGTAACCAGGCTGCCTGTCCAATTGTACACAGGTTGTGCCACACCATTTATTTCTGTGTTTATCTTCAGTGTTGTTAAGGTGGCGCTACCTGCGTTCTTAATTATAACCTTCAAAGGCACATTTGTGTTGGCCGCGTAAGCTGCATCTAAGTTTGCCCATTCTACAGGGTATGCATTATTAGGCTTAACGTAGAAATGATAAGCACCCATGGTAGTGGATGTGCCACGGTTATAACCTTCAATATCATCGGGAACGGCTGTTAAGGCGGCCACGGTTAATCCGGTGCTGTCTATAAGATCAAAGCATTCGTCAGTTAAGAAGGAGGGCGTTACGCTTACCGAATTGTGGTCGGTAGGAACATTGTTTTGCCAATCGCTAATAGTGGAACGTGCGCCACCGGAATATCCTACATATGATACACCTTTCATACAGTTGGCATCTATATCATCTGTAGAGGCAGAGAATGCTGTACTCAAATAGATAGGATATGATGATGAACCTGTGGTGTAGATTATATTGTTCTTAATACGGCACACATCGGTGTAGGTGGTACCTGTACGGTATATACCATAGCCGGCGGTAGTGCCTTTTACCATTACGGTATTATGCAGTGCTTCACCATTGAAGTAACCCAAATATATACCATAATAGCTGCCTGTGGTTTGTATGCTTACTACATTGTTGGCTATTAAGGCCGAATCAGATGTTACATCATTCTTATTGGCATAATTAGAGTATATACCATAAGGATAAATAATGCCATCGGTCATTTGCAATACCTTGTTGTTGGTGATTTTTACATTATTATAGTAGTTGTATATAGCATACCAGTAGGTATTGTTATTAGAGGCACGGCTCTTAACAGTATTGGCATTAATGGTGGCATTGTTGTAATAGGAGTATATAGCATAATAATACTGATTGGTAATAGTATTGCTGTCTATTACTACGCTGCCGTAACTATTGGTAGTGCCGCCATAGAAATATATACCGTAGTAATCACCATCCAATATATTATTTTTAATAGTAATATTGGTAGCCACACCTGTGCTGGTTTTGTACACAAGACCATAGCTGCTGGTAGTGGTGGTATTACCTAATATTTTATTATTGCTTATGGTAATGTTATCACAGTTACCGGTGAAATATACGCCATAGGCGGTACCGGAGGTGACATCTATGGTAAATCCGTTAATGGTAACGTGTTCCGAAGCGCTAAAGTTAATAGCGGGTGAAGCTACGTATTGTAGTGTTACGTCATCGGGGTTGCCTGTAGAAGAAGTAAGTATGAGGTCATGGCCATGGTGATATGAAGGACCAAAGTCGGTAAAGTCAAATACTTCTTTATAAGTACCGGGTAAGAATGAAAGAATTACATCACCGCTCATACCGCATTCTTTTACCTGCTTGTAAGCTTCATAGAAGGTTGTAAAGTCGGCACCTGTTTTACCTATGGTATAGGTTCCTTTCATACCGCCGTTGTCACATATAAAGGTGTTGAATGTAATGGTATCGTTAGCGGGAACGCTATCGGTAATGGTTGAAGGTAATTCTATGTAGGCTGTAAATTCGTTAGGACCGCCTATGAAGGTGGTGCGCCCCATGAATATGGTATCAAATTGGCTTGCACCCAAATTACCACTCCATGATTTGTGTGTCTGGTTTACACCGTTAATGCTCCAGAATATGTTAGCAGAGGTAAGAGCGGAGGTTCCGCCATTGAATAATACTACATATACGGAGTCGTTGTTGCCGGCGTAGAAGCCGTCAGGGTTCATGTAGAAGTCTACCAAGGCGGCATCGTATGCTTTAGGGGTAACACCATTGTAGCATCCTTTGGCTGTTAAGCCGGTCCGTATGTTACCATCAATATCGGTAACAACGCGGCTATTGAGTATGGTAGTGGATGCGTTGGAGTAGTCGGCCCACAGGTTAGAATTAACGGAGTCGGCATACACGGGGCGTATAGAGGTGGAGTTATTGTCTCCTAATAAAGCCATCCATTTGGTAATATCGGTGTAAGCGGCACCGGCATAACCTACTTTACCATCTACACCATATAAATTATTGTCAGCTACATCCAAGGTATATCCGTAGCTGGCCATAGAGGATAAATATAAAGGATAGGTGGTTACGGAACTTGTGCCAGGCGCTTTAGTAACACTTATATCATTATATTTAATGGCGTTGTTGGTCATTTTATCCGATACTACATATAGTCCGTATGCTGTGCTGGCAGCATGAAGTACGGTGTGTATGGAGTTGAACATAAAGTCCGTATTGGTGTAGCCTGAATAAATAGGATAATAAGTACTTGTAACATGTGTTATTATTTCATTATTGGCTACCAAATCGTTTACGTTAGCACCTCTGTTATGGTAGTACATATATATACCATGTACGTATTTGGTTTGGGTGTATTCTGTTTGTATTATTCTGTTATTGGTAATATTACCTTTAGAATAATAGGTATATATTCCATACCAATAGTTGTTTGAAGTACTTAATGCGGAATCACGTACTAAGGTGTTATAATTATATGTAGTATTGGCATAATAATTATAGAAACCATAGTAATAGGTATTACGCACATAGTTGCTGTCTATGGTAATATTGGTACAGGGTACGGCGGAAGTACCATATAAGTAAGTGGCGTAATAGCCTCCGCGGAATGTATTATTCAATACAAACAGGCTGTCCAATTCGTCGCCGGTAGTGTTGTTTTTTCTAATGGCGGCATAAGAACTTGCGCTGTATGGCATTTCAAATTTACAGTCTCTTATGGTTATGTTTTTGTTTTTGCCTGTTAAAGTAATGGTATTGAATAATGCATTGTTTTTATGACGGAAGGTGATATCTTTTATTACCACGTTTCTTGCATTGTTTAATGTGTTGGAGCCTGTAGCATAGAACACTACGCTGTCAGCGTTATGTGCGGCTGAAGTGATAGTACAGGTATAAGGCCCGTAATTAAAGCCCAATGAGTCTATGCTTAATTTGCCTTCATATACATAATGTGTGGTATAAGTGGTGTCACCTAAAGTGGTGTCAATGCTCATGGTGGTGTAGGTATCGCCTGAAGGCAATACAAATTCCACATCGGCGCTGGCACCGCATAAGTTGCTTATGCCTATAGCTTCGTCTAAGGTGGTAAAGCGGTTGCCCGGTCCTATTACATAGGTGCCGGCAAGAGGCGCTGCACATCCGTAAAGTATAACGCTAAGGGTATCGTCTTTGGTAACGGTATCGTTAGCCATGGAAACCCATACACATAAGGTATCATAAGCATTCACCGAGGGAACAAATGAACCTATGGTAAGCTGACGCTCAAAATCCCAAGGAATGGGGTTGCTGCCTCCTACCCAGTGATAGGGCGTTTGGAGTACGCCGTTTACCGACCAGTTTACAAGCAGTGTGTCAATATCATATTCACCGAGGTTTTTAACGGTGATTTGTACCTGATTGGCGGTGTTGCCCTGTACGGTGGCTTGGGTGGGGTTGTCTATGGAAACCAAAGCCACTGATGTGTCACTGAAACCTTCGCCTACAATGTAGAAGCGGGTAACAGGACGACTGTATGTTCTGGTAATGCTACCTGAGGTAAGGCCTCCGTCAGAGTAGGAGTACATGGTTTTATAGGTGGAACCCGAACTGGTATATCTCCATGTGTTAGAGCCGGAGTAGGTACCATCCATGTTAATCCAATATATCATTAAGTGTTTTCCTGCAGGCACCATGAATGGCTTGTTTAAAGTAATGTTAAGTGCCTTATTGGTAGGTATGGAACCCGGGAATGAACCTGTCCACACTAATGTGGCTCCATCGTTAGCCGGGTCTACATAGGCTGCAGTATTGAATACGGTATCCGATACTACTTTCATATACAATGATTGATTGGGTAATACGGTAGTACGGGTGTATGTGTAGGGATAAAATGCAATATCGGTAATACTGCCACTGCCTGCCGGAAGTTCATTGGCGGTATATATCACTCTTGACCATCCGTAGTTATAAGTGGTATAAAATGGTACGTAACTTGTTGTTGTAGTAGATGTAGTATCACCTATATAGTGTATGCCGGCAAATCCGCCGCCTGCATAACGCGTTACCACATAACCTGAAGTAACGGAAGCATTGTTGCCGGCAGTATCTCTGCCTGTAATAGAGTAGGCTACGCTGGTATTTCTTACTACCTGAGGAATGTCGGCCTGCCATAATGAGTCACCCTGATAGGCGGTCATTAGTACAGAGTCAGTATGAGTAACATTGTTCAGTGAAGTGGAGTATACCAAATAAGGGGCAACTATGGGTGCCGATGTTCTGGTGGCCACTTTAGCTTGAATGGTGTAAGGACCGGTAGCATATACCGTGTCAGATGCACCAGAAATAATTTGTACAACAGGATTACGCATTTCGGTGTTGGAAGCCAATACCTGAAAATTGTCAATAATCCATCCGTAGGATACATTAGAACCTACAGTAGTACCTTTTTTTATTACAAAACGAAATTGTGCACGGTCAAGGGCTACCTGGTTTGACATGTCAAATATTTCGCCTCTCCACCATGAGGCATTGGGCATGGCAAGGCTGTCATCGGCTTGCCAAATGCCGTAACTGGAAGCATTGAACCCGTTAAGAGCAAAATTGGTGGCTGCCCCCATGTAAGATACACCGGGAAGTGGTTTCCATGCACCTTGTGAACCCACAAGGTCCAATCGGTATTCCACCCTTACTTCATCGCTGGGTGATACCTTACAAATGTGGTCAAATCGCAATTGCACAAAATTGTAATTGCTGAAATCGTAAACAGGGGAGGTGAGTATTATAGAGTCACCTATCATATTAGGCACTCCGCCATATATCACCTTAGAACTGCCTACTGTAGCATCTATCCAGTGATACCATGCAGTACCCGGCGTGGATGTGAAGGTATGGCTGCCCCCATTGAAATTTTCGCTTCCGATAGTAACTATCTGAGCGTTCGCTATATGTAGCAAAAGAATACTACATAAGAGCATGAAAAATTTCTTCATAACTAATTTTTTAAATTTTGCCTACTCACTTGCGGGCTTTTCGGCATACTCCGCATAATATTTCAAAACACAAAAATAATCATTTTTTTTATGCCGATATAAATGTTACTAACATATTCTTGTTTATTAACATGTTTGTGTGTGTGTAAGTGTGTGTATAATAAGTGTTTATGAGTGTTGAAAAAAAATATTAACAATGTAAACAAGCCGAATGTTTGCGTGCATATGAATAATGAATAAACATGGTAAATGGTTGAAATGTAGGTAAAAACAAAACAAATATCGAATGCTTCGCCCAAGCGGATATTCGCTTATAAAAGAGGAAAATAAAGCAGAAAGCAAAAATAAAATGTCCATTTTTTCACCATTTAGTTTATTATGTCGGGAAAAATATATAGAATGCTGTAATGTAAGTGTTTATGGTGTTTTGTGATGGGAAAACCGCAATGTGCCACGAGCAAAATGTATTTATCGGTTGAGTGAAAAATATAGTAATACGGCATGCCTCGCCACTACAATAATGTATAAAAAAAGGGAACCGTAAGGTTCCCTTTTTTTATACATTATTACCAAACAGTGTTTATTTCTTAATAACCATTTTCTTCATAAGGCGTTGGCCTTGGAAGTCCATGGTGTAGAAGTAAACGCCGGCTGCAAGGTTTTCGGTATTGAATTCAATACTGTTTTTGCCTGCAAGGGCTTCAACTGTTT
>JAZLLK010000026.1:0-2779 GCA_045598105.1 Bacteroidales bacterium
GGTTGTGCTCATACTCCCTGCCACAATATATTTTCTTTTCCTGCTCTGCGTTGTTAACGGTATAGGTGGTCATAGCCCTGCTTTGGTTAGGATAATAATCAATAGTATAACGTTTATCGGCTTCGTTTATTGTACGGGTAAAGAAGTTGCTTATTTTCAAAATAATATAAAAGATGCTTGTATACGTGAAAAACTACGAATAAATACAAACTATAGCCAATGGAAAATAATATAAACATGTAATATTTTCGTATTATAAATTCGTCAATTTTGGAACCTATATACACAAGCAAATCTATTATTTTTGATGTCGTCGTAGATAGATTATACATAACTTCTCCTCCCATATAATCATAATCATTGTACAGCATCAATAGTGATACTAATAAAGTACATAAAGGTATAATGTATTCTCTATGTTTTTTTTTAATAGGGAAAATATAGATTTGCAAAAAAGAATAAGTACTTATTAAAAATAATGAAGGCAAAAAATCAAATTTTACATATTGACTATAATTATGGATGCATAAAATACCTATTATGTACCATACAATATTTAAGAGTTGCATGAATAGAATTAGTAATAAAAAGTGTATTAATTTTTTCATATTATTTTATTCCTCCAGTTCGGTAATAAATAGGATCTGTATAGTTTATGATTGTATTAGGTTTGTTTATGTTAGAGAGAAAATTTCTTGCATTATTGTAATGCATATCAAATAAAGGATCATTGTTGGCGTCAGTTTTCCATATTAATCTTTCAATTTTTTCTATTCCTGCCTCATAAATATGGGCAACCTTATTAGATTTTACAATACCTATAGCATTTTTTACATTCCGTTTTGTTGAATAATATTTCAAAGCATATCCGGTATTTACTATTTCTGGAGACTGAAAAGCATCATATTTATTAGTTGCACTATTAAATTTGGATTCCCAGTCTGCAATGTATTTTTTAGCATTAATTAAAAGTGTTTCTTTTGTAAATAAAGGATTATCCTCATTAAAAAGTTGAACATCTTTCAAAATATTTGAAAAAGGTTCTTGTGAAATTTTAGATAGACCTTGAATAACAGCATTTCTAATTGTCATTGCTTCATTCCAATCTTCTAAATTATCGGTTACTTTCGTCCATAAAACACCTTTTTTGTCATAAAATGACTTAGAATGAATATTTTCAAACCATTTATAATGACCATCTATACTTCTATATCCATCATAAATATCTATCATCATCTCCCCGCTCGGGTCCACATACTGCAGCGGTGAGAACAGGCAATAGGCATAACGGTTGTAGTTGAGCGGGTTTTCGGGAGCCTGTATGTAGGGGTCCGGACTTAAGAAGTGTGCCAAAATAGGGTCGTACATTCTGCCGTTAAAGTTAATAAGGGCAAAGTTATCCAAATGTTGTTGCCCGGTAAAACCGCGGTCGGTAAAGCGGGTGTCGGTGTCATTTCGTGTCCAATCCGTTACGTTTCTTCTTTGTCCGAACGGAGTGTAAGACATACTGTCCACCACATTGCCGTTTTTGTCGCTTATTTTCTCTATGCTACCGTTAAAGTTGGTATGGAGAGCATACAAGGTGTTGCTGTCGTTTTGTATATACACGGCTACGGGCTCATTATTGGTATAGATGATTTGTTCTTTGTCTATCATATGTTACATTAATAAAATTATGGGGTTTCTATGAAAGTTACCTTTTTTATTCCGCTTGTTGTAATATCAATGTTTTTATCTTTATATCTAACTTTTAAGGTTGGGAGTGTCGCTATTACTTCTTTTGAATGATCTATTTTATAGATGTTTACTAAAGATATTCTACTCCATTTATAAAAATCACAACCTAATAAGTATGGAGTACCTAAGTTGAAGTTGAATTTTTGATTTGGCTCAATTATAATAGTATCTGTTTTGTAAAAAGGAGTTATAAAAGGATTTTTTTTAAATTGTTTATTATCATAATAAAATATAATTTGAAATTCTGAGTCTTTAAAAAATAATCTTATTGTATCCTTTGTATTATTGATAATTGCACATTCTATATCAATCCAAGGACCTTCCCCAAATCCTTCATAAATGAGATCTTCATTTATGACTTCTATTACATTAGAAATATCAATATTTTCAATTTCAAAATGAATTTGACTATATGAAATTGTTGAAATAAACAACAATAGTACTGTTATACTTTTTTTCATTTTTTATTATTTAAAAATTTAAACCAAATTGTTTTCCATATTCTTTTACTTTTTGTTGAAACCATGGCCTTGTTTTATTAAAACTACTATGCTTCATCTGTGTATTTATAGCATTTTTTTCTTTTTGTTCTGTTAGCATAGAGGAATAAGTTTCTGAACCATGTGATTTACAATCATTATAATGTTGTTCTTCATGGATAAAAAGATTTGTTATCTCATTAGCATGATTAGATATTTCATGCTTAGCGTTCCCTTTCAATTGTATTTCAATATGAGATGCTCCTGTCAATGTATAGTAAACGAAAGAAAGACCAAATGTTTTTCCTTTATCTTTATCTGAAGATTTCGGTTTTAAAGGCAAATCCGTAGGATTATAATGTTGATAAACCAATAATTGTGCTTCTTGAGACATGTCAAATGCTTCAGAAAAGGCGACAGATTCATATTTTCCAATATGATGTAATATGGCTTCTGTTCCATCTTCGTATGTATATTTATACATATTCCAAATATCTTTATCAATAATACGGATGTTATCACTTAAAGCATTGTCTGAACCTAAGTAATTTCCAAATACATCA
>JAZLLK010000027.1:0-1516 GCA_045598105.1 Bacteroidales bacterium
TGACCGCTGGGGACAAAGAATATTTATGTCAGAAGATCCTACCGAAAAATGGGATGGCATGGTAGATGATAAATATGTAGCACCTAACACCGTGTATTCATATAGAATCGTCGTACGAGACTATACCGGTCAGGAATATGAATTTGTAGGTCATGTTACTGTGCTGAAATAGTTTGTTCTTTACACATATAAAAGGGGCATGCCTTATGGTATGTCCCTTTTTTTGTGTAAAAATACATAGGAATAAGTGTTAAATGTGTTATAAAAAAGGAATGTGCTTTCCTGATAGTACGGTTTTGCAAAAAATACTAATTCGTGGGCAATACAATGCATAAAAATAATATCATATAAGTAAAAGAAACCATAAAACTTGAGAGATATGAAACGCTTAGTATTATTTGCAGCAATGGCTGCCATGATGATTGCAAACAATGCAATAGCCCAGTGCCCTAATTTGAATTTATCATATGGTAACTTAACCAACTGGCAGTGTTATCACGGTGGTTGTGCCAGTGGAAACTATTATTGTACACCTACAGCCGCCGTACCGGGTAATCATACCGTATTAAGTGCTTTACAACTTACAGCAGCCGGTGACATGGCTGACCCTGTATGTTCAGAAATAGATAAGGTGCCGTCAGGGTATGCTTATTCTATGCTGTTAGGTAATAATGGTATTGGTGCCGAGGTAGATGCCGTATCGTACACCATGACCATAGATAGTACTAATGACTTGCTTATATTGTCGTATGCCTGGGTAATGGAGTGCCCTGACAGTCATCAGGATGATGAAAAACCTGTGTTTAGCATGTGTATATATGATACAGCAGGTCATCAATTGAATTTGCCCTGCGGATGTGTAAATTTTATATCAAAGCATAGTATAGAAGGATTGACCTGTAATGCTCCAAGTGTGGTAGCCAAGGACTGGACTACGGAAGGTTTTAGTTTGGAACCCCTAATAGGGCAAACTATAGTAATTCGTTACGAAGTGCGAGATTGTACCTTAGGTGGTCATTACGGATATGCGTATTTGGTAGCCGAATGCAGGGCTATGACTATAGATTTATCTTATTGTGAAGGCCAAAGTGCAGCTCGCCTAAAGGCACCGAAAGGATTTAGTACCTATAACTGGAGCCGAAGTTCCCAGCTGAATTGGCACGCATATACCAAGCAAATAAATATTCAAAACCCATTGGATGGTGAGGAATTTACCTGTACCATTACTTCAGAATTGGGCTGTACCTCTACACTTAAAACCATCATAGCCAAAACATCTATAGATGCCGATTTTGTATTTGGTGTGGAATATAATAACAAGCATTGGGTGAATATAGATGATAAAAACCACATGAATAGCAGTGGGTTATTCCAGAATTATTATGACACCTGTACCCGTACGGTTACGTTTGTGGATATGTCAAATGTGGTGAATAGTAAAAAAGATAATGTATTGTGGGAAGTGGAAGGAACCAACTTTATGTCGCAGGATTCCTTGTGGACATTCACCTTCCCT
>JAZLLK010000028.1:0-70954 GCA_045598105.1 Bacteroidales bacterium
GAAATATTCCAGGATGTCAACCGTTTCAAATTCGATTTGCAACTGCTCTCCGTCAGCGACAAATACGCCTCCCTGCACCTCGATTTGGCAGACAACGACGAGCTGACCAACGAACTGATGAACGCGATGATTAAGTTTTACAGCATCAACTAAATGCGAAACGATTTCTGGTGATTTGAAAAAAACATCAAAGCAGCCGCCGCGTTGAAATATAAATGGTACTTTTGCAAAAATAAATCCGATACTAATGAGCGAGTATAAAATTCCACTATTGCCATTGACACAGGATGTTGAGACAAAGGCAGTGCTAAAGCAAACTATTGCGGCAAACCGCTGTTTGGCAGAATTGAAAGGAGTAGTGAAAACAGTTCCCAATGCCTCTATTCTTATCAATACGCTTTCGTTACAAGAAGCTAAAGATAGTTCTGAAATTGAAAGCATCATTACCACTCATGATGAACTATATAAAGCAGAACTTTTTGTCAGGCATATTGCAAGTCCTGCTGCCAAAGAGGTTCAAACATACGCAGAAGCGTTAAGAACAGGCTATGATGCCGTTATGAAGAATCACCTTCTCACATGCAATGATATTATTAATATTTATCGCAATGTAAAGCAGAATACGGCTGGCTTTAGAGCAACCCCTGGAACAACATTGCAAAACGAGCGCACTAAAGAGATTGTATATCGTCCACCGCAAACTTACGATGAGATTGTTCGATACATGTCCAATTTGGAACAGTTTATCAATGATGATTCTATCAGCGATTTGGATCCTCTGGTGAAAATGGCCATTATTCATCATCAATTTGAGAGTATCCATCCTTTTAGCGATGGAAATGGCCGTACTGGACGTATTGTTAACATTTTGTTTTTGGCGCAAAAACAACTATTAGAACTTCCGATACTATATCTTAGTCGTTATATAATTAAAAACAAAGCGGAATACTACAAATTGTTGCAAGGTGTTCGCGACAGCGGAATGTGGGAAGATTGGATTGTTTTTATGCTAAAGGGGGTTGAAGTTACATCTATTGAAACTATTAAATTGGTGGAAAGTATTAAGTCAATGATGCTTTCATATAAGAAAAAAATCAGAGAAGAAGCCCCTAAAATATATTCACAGGATTTGATTAATAATTTGTTCCGACATCCATATACCAAAATTGATTTTGTAATGCAGGAATTGTCAATCAGTCGTCCAACTGCTATTTCATATTTGAATAAGCTGGTGGATGATTTGAAGATTTTAGAAAAAATCAAAATGGGGCGGGAAAATTTCTATGTAAATGTTGAACTTTTTAATCTTCTTTTAAATGCTTTTCATTTTGAAAACATTTCAACCGATTCCATAGATTCTAAAGGATAACACCAATCTGTAAAGGAAATGCGTTTTTTTTTACACGTTAGAAAAATGTGTAAAGAAATTTCCATTTTTTTTACACGTTAGAAAATGAATAAAATTTAATTCAAAATTTTAATCCATGGCTGCCACCGATATCTCTTATTCCCTCACTCGGAAACCCGTGAAGCACGTGCGCCTGTGTGTGCGTGAGGACGGTAGTGTGCACGTGGTGGCACCGCTGCTTTTTCCTAAGGCAAAAATTGAGGAATTTCTGGAAAAACGGCAGTCCTGGATTGAAAAGAAGCAGGCCTTTTTTCGGAATCGGGAGAAAATCCAATTGCAGTTCAACGAGTTGCTGCTGTTCGGCAACCGATACACTTACTTCTATGACACGAAGTATGCCAATAAAGTCGTCATTAACGAAGAGCACCACACGATTCGGGCAAGTCGAAATCTGACGGACATTGCCGTACAGGAAAACTGGCTGAAATCGGTGGCAAAAAAGTACTTTGATGAACGCGCCGAACAGCTTTCAATCGCGTTGAATCTGCCATATAACAAGCTCTTTGTCCGCACCGAAAAACGCAAGTGGGGCAACTGTTCCTCTCTGAAAAACATTTCCTTGAACTGGCGTCTGGTGAAAGCACCCAAGTTCGTGATTGACTACGTCATCGTGCACGAGCTGGTCCACACCATTATGATGAATCACTCGCACAAATTCTGGACCCTGCTGCGCTCGCTTTATCCGGATTACGAAAAGGCGCAGGAGTGGTTGGAAAAATACGGAAATAATCTATAATACGCCCTAATTTATATACCTTTACTAGCCATTTTTTTGCCAATAATTAAAATAGTATATATTTGAAAAACAATTCAAAACTTATATTTACCACCAAAATAATGCTTTTTTATAATCGTAAAATTTTGACACCATTTGACAAAATAACAATATAAAATACTGTAATATACTTATTTGTAAAAAAAACGCATCACACACTTTGCATAATGCATATTCTCCACCACACCCGCTTTTCACGGCAAACTATATATCGCTACTGCTTCAACACAAAATGCTGCTTGGCATTTTCCTTACGGAAAAATACTATTCCCATATTGTATAAATCTATACTTATTGTTACATCAGCATCGGCAGCTATTTCCTGCCAGGCACGGCTCATGCCGCTACTCCAATGTATGTCATCAAATACTAATATGGTATTATTGCCTGCATACTGCTTGGCAAACTTAAAATAACGCATAGTAGGCTCATAGGCATGATTGCCGTCTAAAAAAAAGAGGTCCACGCCTTCCATTTTATCGGCAAAATGCTCCATTACATAGTCAAAATCGGCATTCACCGCTTCTATATTAGTCAATTTGGCAAATTCAAATACCTGTGAAGCCACCTGCAATACCTCCGGACTGCCCTCCACCGTGTACACCTTTCCCTGATGACAGGCCGAGGCCAAATACGCCGTACTCATGCCAAACGAGGTACCGAATTCCACTATACGCTCACACTTATAATACCGCACCATGCGGGCTAACAGCCTGCACATACGCTCACTTTTACACGATGTACGTACTATGGACGATACCCTTCGCATGCTCACCATACCATGTACACGCCCGCTGGCTCCCAAATCCAGCACATTAAGCATTTTATAGCTGTGCTTCAGCTGCTTGCGGGCATTCTCTATACGCTCCCATAGGGGCATAACCTCCTCATTACGCAACACCGATACTATAAAATCATACACAAACGGTGAATGCGCCCAACGCTTTCTACGCATACAATACCTGAAATACGCTACTATGGCATGCATATCTGTACCCTGTTCTTACATTATATTATATACAAAAAACAGCCCTATTACATAGGGCTGCCTTAGTTGCGGAGGAAGGATTCGAACCAACGACCTCCGGGTTATGAGCCCGACGAGCTACCACTGCTCTACTCCGCGATGTTTCCGAAGTGCAAAGGTAGAAAAAAAAACAATACAAAAGCATTTTTTTTACATATTTTTTTTACTACACAAAATAAATCGCTATATCATGCGTTTAATAAGTTGTAAAAAGAAAATAAAAACACATGATGACTAACGTAACAGACATAAGAGCCCTTAACGAACGTATCAATATGGAAAGTTCGTTTGTAGATATGCTCAATATGGAAATGAGCAAAGTAATAGTAGGCCAAAAAAACATGACAGAACACCTGCTTATAGGCCTGCTGTCAAATGGTCACATACTGCTTGAAGGTGTGCCCGGCCTGGCCAAAACACTGGCCATAAAATCATTATCACAAGCCATAGATGCCAAATTCAGCCGTATCCAATTCACTCCTGACCTGCTGCCGGCCGACCTTTTGGGCACCTTAATATACAGCCAGAAAACAGAAGAATTTATGGTAAAAAAAGGCCCCGTATTTGCTAACTTTGTGCTGGCTGATGAAATTAACCGTGCCCCCGCTAAAGTACAAAGCGCCCTGCTTGAAGCCATGCAGGAACGCCAAATCACCATAGGCGAATCCACCTTCGCTTTGGATGAACCATTCCTCGTAATGGCTACCCAAAACCCCATAGAACAGGAAGGTACCTACCCCCTGCCTGAAGCTCAGCTGGACCGTTTTATGCTCAAAGTTATTATCAACTACCCTACCAAAGAAGAAGAAAAAACCATTTTGCGTCAGCAAATTAATAATGAACATATAAATATACAGCCCGTTATACGTAAAGAAGACATCATAAAAGCCCGTACCCTCGTACGGGAAATATACGTGGACGAAAAAATAGAAAACTATATCACCGATATCGTATTCTCCACCCGCTATCCTAAGGACTTTGGCCTGGAAAAATACGAAAACATGATATCCTATGGCGCCTCACCGCGTGCCTCCATTAATTTGGCCCTCGCCGCTAAAGCCTACGCCTTTATTAAACGCCGCGGCTACGTAATACCGGAAGACGTTCGCGCTATATGCCACTCCGTAATGCGCCACCGTATAGGCCTCACCTATGAAGCTGAAGCCGAAAACATTACCACCGATGACATCATTAATGAAATTCTTAATAGCATTATAGTTCCTTAATATCATAGGTAAACCATGAATTCGGCCGAACTGCTCAAAAAAATAAAAAAAATAGAAATACGCTCCCGCAAATTATCACAACAAATATTTGCAGGTGAATACCATAGCGCCTTTAAAGGTCGCGGCATGGCCTTCAGCGAAGTGCGTACCTATACCTACGGCGATGACGTGCGATGCATAGACTGGAACGTTACCGCCCGCTTCCATCAGCCCTACGTAAAAGTATTTGAGGAAGAACGCGAAATGACAGTAATGCTGGTAATAGATACCAGCGCCTCCACCCTGTTCGGCACACGCAACATGCGTAAAACAGATATGATTACCGAACTGGCCGCCGTGCTGTCATTTTCGGCCATTAATAATAATGATAAAGTGGGCGTGCTGTTCTATAGCAATAAAATAGAAAAGTTTATTCCCCCTCAAAAAGGAAAAACCCATATACTGCGTATTATAAGCGAACTGCTAAATATAGAATCACACCCCGGCACCACCAATACCTCCATGGCCATGCAATACCTTACCGGCGCCATCAAAAAAAGATGCACAACCTTCATCATCTCCGACTTTTTGGACGCCGATTTTGAAACAGCCCTCCGCATTGCCGGCAATAAACACGACATATCCGGCATACAAATACGTGACCGCGGCGAATACTTCCTGCCTCAGGTGGGCTATATGCAACTGTATGATAAAGAAACAGGCAGCAAAATCATAGCCGACACCTCCTCCCCGACATTTATTCAACAATATACCGGCTGGTGGATACATAACGAACAATCCGTTACCGATATATTCCGCCGCACCGGCGTGGATATGCTCAAAATATACACCGACGAAGATTATATCCCTAAATTAAGAGAATTTTTCAAAAAACGTTCCTAATGAAAAAGATAATATGGCTCATGGGCATTACTCTTGCCTCACTGCTACCCCTACAGGCTCAACAGGCCTCCCTGCATATTGACACCAACCACATACTCATAGGCGACCACGTAAACATGGATATCACCTTTCAGCCGGCTCACACCGCCGTGCTCTTTCCCCAATTATGTGACACCTGCATAGCCCACCTTGAAATCATAAGCCGTTCCGCCATTGACACCATCACCGTTAACGGCACCCCTGCCCTACACCAACAATATGTTATTACCGGCTTTGAAAACGGCATATTCGGCATTCCCGCTATGGTGTTTTATGCCCCCGACTCCTCCGTATTGGCCACCACTTCCTCCGCCATGCTCCACATAAGCACCGTAAAAGTAGATACCAATATGGCCATAAAAGATATAAAACCACCACTAAAAGCCCCTATCACCTTTAAGGAACTATTGCCCTACATAGGCGGTGCCATAGCCTTAGCCCTGCTCATAACAGCCATAATATGGCTGGTACACCACTACCGTCGCAAGCTTAAACCCGCCAAGGCCGCTCCCGCTAAACCACTGGAACCCGCCGAAGTAATAGCCCTGCGTGATCTGGATGCCCTGTGGCAAAAAAAACTGTGCGAAAAAGGCCACTACAAGGAATTCTATAGCACCCTCAGCCTCATTACCCGCACCTACATATATAATCAATGGGATATAGCCTCACTCGAAATGGTTACCTCAGAAGTGTGCACGGCACTTAACAATACCCCAACCTCCCCTGATGACATTCTCCACGTTCAACAGGCCCTCCAAATGGCCGACCTTGTAAAATTTGCAAAAGCCATGCCCCTTGATTATGAAAACAAAAATAACTATGATGCCATAGTAAACTTTGTAAGAAATACCACCCCCGTTACCACCATTAAAAACAACTGATAATGAAACACCTCATAAGCTATATAAGCACTTTGGAACCGGCTCACCCGGCACGCCTGTGGCTACTGCTCATTATTATACCGCTTATAGCATGGTATATATGGAAACACGCCCATAAACATGCCTCCTTTCAGGTTTCAAGCATAATGCCCTTCCTATACCCCCAAAAACAAACTTGGGTACTACACATACCTTTTGCCCTTAGAATTATAGCTATAGCATTAGTAATTATAGCCTTAGCTCAACCTCAAAGTTCCATATCACACAAGCAGATAGACGTGGAAGGCATAGACATAACCATGGCCCTGGACGTATCGGGAAGTATGTTAGCCATGGACTTTCGTCCAAACAGGCTGGAAGCCTGCAAAAGCGTAATACGTTCCTTTGTGGAAAACCGCCCCTCCGACCGCATAGGCCTGGTACTCTACGCCGGCGAAGCCTATACCAAATGCCCGCTCACCGGCGACCACACCACCCTCCTCGCCTCCCTGGAAAATAGTAACAATAACCAAATAGACGACGGCACCGCCATAGGCGACGGACTGGGCACCGCCATTAACCGCCTAAGAGAAAGCCAAGCTAAAAGTAAAGTAATCATACTGCTATCCGACGGCGTAAACAACTCCGGCTACATTGACCCCCTCTCTGCCGCCGACCTCGCCAAAGAATACGGCATAAGAGTATATACCATAGGCTGCGGCAGCATGGGCGAAGCCCCCTACAAAACACCCTACGGCACCTTCTATGCCAAAACAGAAATAGACGAAACCCTGCTGCGTAACATAGCCGACCTCACCGGAGGCAAATACTTTAGAGCCCAAAACAAAGAACGCCTAAAAGCCGTATATAACGAAATAGACCAAATGGAAAAATCAAAAATAAGCGAAACCCGCTTCACCAACAAAAGTGAAGAATTCTTCCCATTCCTGCTGGCCGCCCTGCTGCTGTTTGTATTAGAAATAATACTCTCCCACACCATATGGAAAGTACAACCTTAAAAAAAAACATACATATACTCATGACAGAACAAAAATTGGTAACCGCTTCCATCATCAATATAGGCGATGAACTTCTTATAGGCCAAATAGTAAATACCAATGCCAACGCTATAGCCCAAATGTTCAACCAACTGGGCATTAAAATAACCGAAATACTCGTTATAGCCGATGAACAGCAAGCCATAGAACAGGCCTTTGAACAACAACTGAACCGTAACGACATAGTATTTGTTACCGGCGGACTGGGTACCACCAATGACGATGTAACCAAAAAATGCATTTGCCACTACTATAACACCTCTCTTGTAGAAAATGCCGACGTAAAACAACATGTGCAAAACATACGCCGCAGCCGCGGCCTACTCATTCCCGACAGCGTACTCACCCAGGCCATGGTACCAAAAATATGCCAAATAATACATAACCCCGTAGGTACCGCCCCCGGCATGTGGATATATAAAGATAACAAAGTACTCATATCCACCCCCGGCGTACCCGGCGAACTGCAGGCCATGCTGAACGAAATAAGCACCCGCCTGCAACACACCTTTCAACCTTGGCATAAAATAGATAAACATGTAAAAACCGGCGGCATATCCGAATCTGGACTCTCCGACATGCTACAGGAATATGAACACTCCCTGCCTCCCTATATATCACTGGCATACCTGCCCAAATACGGCATCATTAATCTCCGCCTTTCGGGCCGCCATGCCAATAAAGCCCTGCTTGAACAACAAATGGACCACTACTTCCAACAACTGCAACATATAGCCAAAGACTATATATTCTACCTTGATGACAAGGAAATGGCCCAAATAGTAGGTCTTGCCCTTAAAGAACAAGGCAAAACCATGGCTACCGCCGAAAGCTGTACCGGCGGACTCCTCGCAGCACAAATCACCTCCTACCCCGGCAGTTCCGCCTATTTTAAAGGCAGCGTGGTGGCCTACAGCAACGAAATAAAACAAAATATACTCCACGTGCCCGCACTCACCCTTACTACTCAAGGCGCCGTAAGCGAAGATACAGTGAAATACATGGCCCGTAACCTGCTCTCACTATATAATACCGACTACTCCGTGGCCGTGAGCGGCATAGCCGGCCCCGACGGAGGTACACCCGATAAACCCGTAGGCACCGTATGGATAGCGGTAGCAAACCATGATACATGCATAGCCTCATGCCACCAACTGGGATTTGGCCGCCAAAGAGTAATAGACCGTACATGCCAACTGGCACTGCTTATGCTATATCAACTTATACTACAATCCAAATAACACCTCACTTATGTTCAACAACGAATACCTCACCATCAACGGCCCCGCACAAGGCTTGTACAAAGATAAAGGAAGCCGTTTCATAGGCATGGCCTTCCGCGTGCACAATGAAGAAGAGGTAAAGAACATAATAACCGACATTAAAAAAAAATATTACGACGCCTCCCACCATTGCTACGCCTACTATATAGGCCACTACGGCACACCCGCTACCCGCAGCAATGACGATGGCGAACCCTCCGGCACAGCAGGAAAACCTATAATGGGACAAATACTGTCACACGACTTGAAAGATGTACTCATAGTAGTTGTACGCTACTTCGGCGGTATTAAATTGGGCGTGAGCGGACTCATAGCCGCCTACAAAACTTGCGCCGAAAATACCCTGCTCAATAGTAAAATCATAAGCGTTCCCATAGAACATGTATATAGCTTGTGTAGCCCCTACAACTGCCTGAACGACATAATGACCATACTCAAACGCATAAATGCCAAAATATACCATACACAATATGAAAATGAACAGGTAAACATAGAATTTTCCGTATCTGTCTCTACCTCAAATCATATAGATGAATATTTTGAAAAATTATACCAACTGCCACCCTTAAAACATATAAAAGTACTATAATTTTTTTCTATTAATTTTTAACCTTTATCACTTTCCGTTGTCTACATTATATATTCACTTAAAATAAAATAACAAAATGAAAAAATCAGTTCTATTAGCAGCAGCCTTGTGCTTTACCATGATAGCTTGCAACAATCAAAATGAAAACGCCACCGCCGAACAGGCACAACCTTCCGAAGAACAGGTACAACACCACTGCAGTAAAGGTCACCACAAATGCTGTGGTATGAGTGAAGAACAAAAAGCCGAATGCCAGGCTCTAAAAGAGCAAATGGAAAATTGGGAAAACCTGAGCGATGACGCTAAAAAAGAATTAGTAAACACTATGAAAGCCCGCATAGACGCTAAAGAAGCCGAAATGCAAGCTAAAAAAACTGAAATGGAAGCCAAAAAAGCTGAAATGGAAGCCCAATGGGCTAATTGGGACAACCTTACCCTTGATGAACAAAAAGCATTGTTAGATGCTAAAAGAGAATGCATGCATCGCCATGGTCACCATGGTCCTCAACCTCAACACTGCGGCCACCATGCTGAAGGCGAATGCCAACACCATTGCCAAAATTAAAACCAACAAATAATACGTAAAATCCAACTCCAACAAATTGGAATCGTGTGCATAATATTGCACACAAAAAAAACTAAAAAAACATAAAACTATTTAAGTTCCGTCTTCTTACGCTGTGGCGGAACTTTTTTTTTACTCACACCTCCAGCCACTTAAATAGTATGGTACATAAAAAAATATACAAACTGATAAATAAACTGCAACTAATACTATGAGCCGGACGGCATTTTTCCCTCATTTAACATGGCGTTCCCCCACGCTCCAATTTTACTATCTTACTCACTCTCCTTTGCGGCACACGCCTCATACATAGCCTATATTTCCGCATAACATGGCTTATGCCGACTTGAGCCAACTCATGCTTAATATCCGCCTTCACCGCCTGCATGTACCACATATCGGTAACCGCCACATACGCCGTAAAAGCCGTATGCGTAGTGCTCAACGCACACACATGTGTAATGATAATCTTTCACCCTGTCATTATGCCTTATTGCCCTGTCTATGGCATCATAGTCTATATGCCTCGGCACACCGTCCAGCGATAATCGCACACTATCACGCAATAACTTCCGTGCGGATATAATAATTACTGTCGCCACTGCCATAGCTATAATGGCATCGGTAATATACCATTGCGTATAGTATAATATATTATCACACCCGATATCACTATCCCCACTGCAGCTACCCTCACTATCATGGGCACTTCCACAGGCACCGGCACATACAGTACGTTAAGCACTATGCCTGCTACCACTGCCCCGTAAGGGTTATATTATCCATATTATGATTATAATGGTGATGATGTGCCATGCCTATTTTCTTTTTTCTCATCAGCATGATGATAGGGACAAGTATTACAATATTTGTTGCTGCAGCCGCTGCACATATTATGCTTACCACTGCTAACCCACATTTTTATCGCAGCGGCTGCAGCAACCAGCACCAATACCAATATTATAACACTTTGTATATTCATAAGTTCATAACTATATTACTGCACTTACCACCATATATACCAGCCAAGCCATAATCCACGCCAGCATACACTGAAATACTACTACATACCAGGCCCACTTGTGTCCCAATTCCCTACGTATGGCAGCTATAGTAGCCACACAAGGTGTATATAATAAACTAAATACCAACATAGATGCGGCTGATGCCGTGGTAAGCAATGCACGCACATTCAGCATTTGCATAGTTGCTACCACACTCTCTTTACGTAAAGCTCCCGATATTAAAGATGTTACTACCTTCCAGTCGGCTAAATCCATAGGCTGAAATATAGGTGCAATAAACCCCGATACCTGAGCCAACATACTTTCCGCACTATTTTCCACCATTACAAATTTAAAATTAAAACTTTGTAAAATCCATATTACCAGCGTTGCCACAAATATAATAGTAAACGCATTCAGGCAAAAGTCTTTGGTTTTATCCCATAACAAATGACAAGTGTTCTTCAATCCCGGCATTCTATATGCCGGCAATTCCATTACAAATGGGGCCACATCACGTGTAGTACTTATCAGTTTCATACATAAAGCTACTATTACTCCCATTAACAAACTGAATATATACAAACCTATAGACACCAAAGCCCCATGATTGGGGAAAAATGCACTTATAAAAAAGGCAAATATAGGTATTTTAGCCGAACAATTCATAAAAGGTATAAGCAATATAGTTTTGAGCCTGTCTTTTGCCGAAGGCAGAGTACGGGTAGCCATTACAGCAGGCACCGAACAGCCAAATCCTATAAGTAAAGGCACTATGCTTCGACCCGAAAGACCTAACTTACGCAATAGTTTATCGGTAACAAAGGCTATACGAGCCATATAGCCGCTATCTTCTATAAGGCTGAGAAAGAAAAAAAGCAATATTATTATGGGAACAAAACTGAGCACACTGCCCACTCCGCCAAATATGGCATCAGTTACCAGCGATATTACTGACGGATTCACCTCTGCCCGCCTCATGCTATTTTCACACACTTCCGCCAAATCGTTAACACATTTATCTAACAATTGCTGCAATGGCATACCCAATACATCTATACTCAACCATATTACCATACATATCACCATTATAAATATTGGTATGGCAGTCCATTTACCGGTAAGTATCTCATCTAACTTATGGCTACGCTGCGTTTCCACACTCTCCTTAGGCTCATATACGGTGTGAGCACACAAGCGGCGTATGAATCCGTACCGCATATCGGCCATGGCAGCAGAGCGGTCCATGCCACGTTCTTCCTCCATTTGACACAGTATGTGCTCTAATGTTTCCTCTTCATTTTTACTCAGTTTCAACACTTTGAGTGTATCCGCATCACCTTCGGCAAGCTTGCCTGCGGCAAAACGAATGGGCAAACCCGCATTTTCGGCATGGTCTTCTATAAGATGCATTATGCTGTGCAAACAACGATGCACACTGCCTCCTTCATCATCTTTAGAGCAAAAATCCTGCCGTAACGGCCGCTCCTGATATTTGGCCACATGCATAGCATGCTCTATCAGCTCCCGCACACCCTCATTGTTTATTGCCGATATAGGTACCACAGGTATGCCTAATATTTTCTCCATTTCGTTTACATGTATGTTGCCGGCATTGTGCCGCACCTCATCCATCATATTCAGTGCCAACACCATGGGCACATTCAGCTCCATCAGCTGCATGGTAAGGTACAGCTGTCTCTCTATATTACCTGCATCCACTACATTGATTATAGCCTTAGGCCTGTTGTTTATAATATAATCCCTGGTAATATGCTCCTGCTGAGTATAGGGTAATAATGAATATATACCGGGTAAATCGGTAACCGTTGCATGGTCATACCCTTTTATGGCATGCTCCACGGCTTCCACCGTTACTCCCGGAGAATTTCCCACATGCTGATTGTCACCGGTAAGATAATTAAACAGGGTGGTTTTACCACAATTTTGCTGCCCTACCAGCGATATAGTTATAGAAGTGTCCTTAGGCAAAGGGTTTTCATCTTTTCTGGAGTGGTATTTACCTTCCTCTCCTAAGCCCGGGTGCGAATTATGCTCATGTAATGTAACATTATATGCAGCATTATCTTCCACATCGGCTACATATATATCTGCCTTTTTATCGGCAAGTGTTACCTCTATATGCTCTGCCTCCTGCAAACGAAGCAACAAGGTGTACCCCTGAACACTCAATTCCATAGGATCCCCCATGGGAGCATACTTCAACAAGGTGATGTCGGCACCGGGAATTACTCCCATATCCAAAAAATGCTGGCGTAGCGAACTTTCTCCTCCTACCGACTGTATTATGGCCGTTTGACCCGGCATTAAATCTTTTAACTTCATATATTGTATCAGTACGTTATTCTAAAATTCTATACCCGCCCGCAACACCATATATAAAGCATTGTCCACATATTGATACGCACTTGACGGATGCATTATATATTGTATATCAGGTTGTAAATATATATGTTCATTTATATCATATCTATAGGTTAACTCCACCACGGTTTCACGTCGGTAATCATCATTCAGCCAGGCCATGGTAGCACCTACGCCTAATATATCATGGCCGCAAGCCGAAAATACACCTTTAAAATGCAAGCCCATACTCACATCCACATAGTTCTCCGACATTTTTTTTGGTGAATAAGCAGCCATAACAAATACCGACATATCCCGCTCCCCTCTTTTCCAAAAATGCTGCTCCCCACACACATGCACTTCATAATTTTGCATAGCCGTATGATAGGCCACGCCTACTTTTACCACACCTTCCAGAGAATCATGTATATATGCATTAAAGGTAAACTCCGTAGCCAATACTCCGCCTTTTTGCGGTGTAAACCGCCAACGTATATTATAGGGATTATCCTCAAAATCCAAAGGAGTATCGTAAGTTCCTAACTGCCAGCTTACATAACGACTCATATTCCAATTCACATTCAAGCCCCACGAAGTAAGAGGAAATATGGGCACACCAAAATTAGCCGACAACACACTATTAATACCAAAGGAACTGTTCAAAAACAAGCCTGCATGGTCAGAATAAGCATACATGGCATTAAAATCATGTATTCCTGCGGTAATAGTAACCTTACCCAGCGTTTGGCTATAATACAACTCCTGCATAAAAGCATGATTACCTGCCTCTATATTATCAGCTATGAGCACATCCCCTAACCACTGCTCCGACGGGCACACCCCATGAGTGGTGCCTCCGCTTAGCGTAATACTGCCGCCCTTCCACCAACCGGCCTTTTCCATATTGAAACTCACACCTATGCTGCCATAACCCAAATATCCGAACCCGGATTGCTTTCCGCCTATTCCTCCTGCTATATCCCCTTTATACACAGCCATAAAATCCCAGGGACTCTCCTTTTTGTTCTGTGCCTGTACCAAGCTAAACATATTCCCTGCCGACAGCAAAAATATTATGAAAGTAAACAAATATATGTATTTATTCTTCATTTAATACGGGTTCATTCTTTATCTATATGCAAATATACAACTAATTTTTCAAATTCACGTCTCCTTTGGTCATATTTTTTTCACGGTTTTTCATTCCCGCATATAGTAATTATTATGGCATATAATAATAAAAAAATGCTGACGGCAACAGCACATTCAGTACCCCCTACCGGCAGCATATATTATATGTACTTGTACGTAAGCGTTATTTACCCATTCTTTTTTTCAGTATTTTGCCTATAATACGATATACCAGCACGGCGGCAACCACATCAGAGGATTTTTCAGCCTCATTGGGACACAATTCCACCACATCAAACCCCACTACATTCCTTTGTGCCACCAACATAGCAAGCAGCTTATTCACCTGTCGCCATGTGAGTCCGCCGGGAAGCGGCGTGCCCGTAGAGGGGATAATGGAAGGGTCAAACCCATCTAAATCTATAGTAAGGTACACATTAGGACTTAAGCGGTCTATGGCAGCCTGCATCCACAAGTCGTCATCATGTATCTTGTGTGCATAGAATATGTTTTCAGGCACTATATATTCCTGCTCCTCTTCTGCCACCGAGCGTATTCCCACCTGCACCACGCGAGCATAAGCCTGCGCCCTTCGCATCACGCAGGCATGATTATATTTGCTTCCGTGATAATTCTCACGCAGGTCAGCATGCGCATCTATTTGCAGCACCGATAAATTGTCATAATACTCGGCAGTGGCCTGTATGGCACCACAGCTCACCGAATGCTCTCCTCCCAACACTCCCACCAGCTTGTGATCACGCAAATAGAGCCTGGTACGCTCACATACCGCCCGCACCATTTGCTGCGGTGTGGCCAACTCTATAATGGGCATAGCCGTGTGTATGCCCTGCCTGTATATAGATATATCCTCCTCCACATCATATAGTTCTATGCTGTCAGAAGCATCTATTAAAGCCTGAGGACCCTTGTCAGCCCCTTTTACAAAAGTGCTGGTACCATCATAAGGCACCGGCAACAATACTACAGCAGCACCCTCATACTCATTGTACTGCCTGTCCATGTCCAAAAAATATTCCATTATAAATTCTTTATGGCCTGCTGTATTTGCTCGTATTTATCTTCATAGCCGGGCTTACGTAACAATATGAACATATTATTTTTATAAGCTTCTACTCCCGGCTGGTTAAAAGGATTCACTTTTAACATATAAGCACTTAATCCGCACGCGTATTCAAAAAAGTAAATAAGCTGCCCCAAATGATACTCATCCAAACGCTCTATTTCTATTTTCAATGTAGGCACCCCTCCCTGCTCATGTGCCAATATGGTTCCATTTTCGGCTTCCTTATTAATGCTTTCTAAGGCCTTACCGGCCAAAAAATTAAGGCCATCAAGGTTGGCTTCATCATACGGAACTTCACATAGAGTATTGGCATGTTGCAAACTGAGGAAAGTTTCAAAAAACAATCGCTGCCCCTCCTGCATATATTGCCCCATGGAATGCAAATCAGTAGTATAGAGTAATCCGGTAGGAAACAAGCCCTTGTTCTCCTTGCCTTCACTTTCTCCATATAGCTGCTTCCACCATTCTATAAAATAGTAAAAACGGGAATCAAATGAAGCCATTACCTCTATTACCTTGCCCTGCTGTAAAAAATAATTACGTATGGCAGCATATTGTAAAGCCATATTATTATCATCCAACTGACTAAGGCTATGCTCCATATCTATGGCTCCCTGCACCAAAGCATGTATATCACAGCCGGCCACGGCTATGGGCAATAGCCCTACTGGTGTAAGCACCGAATATCGCCCGCCTACATTATCGGGTATTACAAATGTATCATACCCTTCGGTATCAGCCAAAATCTTTAGGGCTCCTTTTTTAGCATCGGTAATGCACACTATACGGTCCTTAGCACCCTGCTTACCATATTTGGCTTCACAATGCTGCTTCAGCAAACGAAAAGCCACGGCAGGCTCGGTAGTAGTACCGCTTTTGGATATTACTATTACGGCATAATCCTCCTTTTCGGCCTTTTGCATTAAGGCATGCATATAGTCCTGTGACAACTGATGCCCCGCATACACTATTTCAGGCGTGGCCTCACTCAACTCACCACGTAAAGCACTTATTACCGCTCTGGCACCTAAATAAGAACCGCCTATGCCTGTAACTATTACCGTGTGAGCAATGGCACGCAACCTGTCTGCTACCCGCTTTATATCAGCATACTGCTGCAAACTTATTTCCTGCGGCAAAGTAAGCCACCCCAAAAAATTATTACCGGAAGCATCTTTACGTACTAAATGTAAAGCTTCTTCCTTATTGCAGCTGGCCATGGCCATTTGCCGCACATCACTACTACATTTTAATGATATCATATAGCCTATATTAAGTAAAAAAAATGGAGGTTGAACTTATTTTTCCAACCTCCATTAAGTTCATTCATATTACTGCGTGAATACTATTTAATGCCTATTTTCTTTTTTACGGCTTCAAATATATTATCACTTTCTTCCTGATAGAGCAATACACCCAATGATGAATCAAATACGTAGGTATAACCCAATTCCTTAGCCACTTCAGCTATGGCAGCCTTAGCTCTGTCTATAATAGGGGTAAGCACCTGCTCCTGCTTTTGCTGCAAATCCTCTTGGGCAGTGCCTTCAAAAGTTTTAATTCTGGACTCCAAATCCTGCAATTCTTTTACTTTTACCTGTTGCAAACTTTGACTCATAGTAGCCTGCTTGTCTTGAAAATCCATGGCCTTCTTTTCATATTCGGCATACATGGTTTTCAACTCGTCTTGCAACTGTGCACTATAATCTTCCAATACCTTTTGCGCGGTATCTATACCGGGCATTATCTTCATTAACTCAGCCGAGTTAATGTGGGCTAATTTAAGTTTGGCTTGTCCTTGAGCGTTTAAACCTAAGAAAAACAACGCTATAAATGTTACTACAAATGCTAATTTTTTCATTTTGTTATACTATTTTTAAAGGTTACAAAGATACAATTATTTTCAATCGGTTTGAACAAAAAAGCCACAAAAAAGATACATGTATGCCAAAACATACATTGTCATCGGCCTTTTTATTCTTCACTATTTTGTTTTTGAATACTACTCTTTATTTATTTACCTCCTATATGTATAAGTTTAAATGCTATATTATTTTCTCTAAATAACTGTATTACACGTTCTTTATTAGTGTCCGTAATAAACACCTGCCCAAAACTGTTACCGGCCACCATTTTTATTAATTCCGCTATGCGATGCTCATCTAATTTATCAAACACATCATCCAACAGCAGCAACGGCAACTTGCCCGTGGCCAGCGTAAGCAGTTCAAACTGGGCCAACTTAAGTGCTATTAAAAAGGATTTTTGCTGCCCTTGAGAGCAAAAACGCTTCATAGGATGACCGTCCATGTCAAATTTATAGTCATCCTTATGCACACCCGCTGACGTATGCTGACTATAATAATCCTTTTCATAATTCTGAATCAAAAGTTGTGCCATACTGCATTGCTGTAAGCCGGAACTGTATTCCACACTCACCTTTTCCCTGCACATGGATATAATAGAAAAGTATTTTTCTATGATGGGCATCATTACCTGTACAAATTCGGTTCGCTTATCATATATGTAGCCGGCCAATGCTGTAAGCCGCTCATCCCACAGCTGCAGGGCGGCCGTATCAGGAGCCTTGTTCTCATACTGCTGCTTAAGCAATGCATTACGCTGGCTAAGTACGCGATTATACGCTATAAGCTTATCTAAATATATTTTATCATATTGTGATATAATGCTGTCAAAATACTTTCTACGCACGTCGGCTATGCCGTTAATATAGTCGGTATCATAAGGGGATACCATTACCGTGGGCAGCAACCCTATATGCTCCGACAAGCGATCATACTCTTTTTGATTATATTTAAATATTTTTCTTTTACCATCCTGCTGCACGCAGGTAAGCTTTTGTGTACCATCCACACCATCCAAACAGCATTGACCTATTATGGAAAAAAAATCGGTTCCGCAGCGTATATGCTGCATATCAGAGCTGCTAAAATAGCTCTTGGTCATAGACAAATAGTATATGGCGTCCAATAAGTTGGTTTTACCCACCCCATTGAGCCCTACTATACAATTTACGCCCGATGAAAACTCATATTGTTCATCTTCGTAATTCTTAAAATTAATAAGGTGTATGTTTTCTATATACATTATGGTTCGTTTAACAATTGTTGCATGCCCGGACTGGCATACACTTTATATTCTCCGTTTTCACTATATATCATATATACCTCTATGTCATTATGATCCTGTACATACTGCATGGCAGCATCCAGCCCCATTACCATGAATGCCGTAGCATAAGCATCGGCATAAACAGCCTTAGCATGTAACACTACCACACTCAGTAGCGACTGCTGCAAAGGGTAGCCCGTAAGCGGATTAATTATATGGCTGTATTTTTCGCCTCCATGCTCCTGATATTTTCTATAGTTGCCCGAAGTTACCAAGGAGGCATTCCGCAATGGCAATGAAGCCATAAGCTGCGTATTACTGTCAGTAGGCTCTTCTATACCCACCAGCCATTCACCACCGGGCTTTTGTCCATGAGCCCTCACCTCTCCGCCTATGTCCACTATAAAATTATCTACGCCCTGTTTCATTAAATATTCGGATACTTTATCAACCGAATAGCCTTGAGCTATAGCGTTCATATCCAGCTGCATATTATCATTTTCCTTATTCAGCCTTCCGTTATGCACACTCACCTTCTGCCAGCCTGTCAGCTGCAACAAACTGTCAATAAGCAGGCTGTCGGGTTCAACCTTGCTTTTTTGGGGTCCAAAGCCCCATGCCTTAATAAGCGGCGACACCGTAATGTCAAACTTTCCGTCCGTAACACGGCTTACATATTGTGATATATTAAATAATTGTATAAAATCGTCATTCAATACTACCATAGTATCACCGGCATTGAGCCGGGATATAACAGAGCCCTCATTATACACCGAAGCCGTATAATCAAATGCGGTAAGCAGGCTGTCAATATCAGAAGTAAAATCCCTACCCAAACTGTCAAAATACTTTACATTATAATAGCTACCCTGTGCAAATCCGGTAATAGTATGCATTTCATACTTATGGCTACAAGCCGCAAACGCCCACACCATCAATATAACACCTGTCGCACACTTTATATTGTTATAAATCCACATGATCAGATACCGATAATTTTTTAGTAGGCCAATACACGGCGGGAAAGGTGAGCGCCAGCACCACCAATAATATCATAAGCACATCCCACACGCGTATTTCCACAGGATAGGCTTCCAGCAAATAATGACCGTCACCAAAGGTGATAAGGCCGAATTTATACTGCAAAAAACAAAATATAAAGCCCAAAACCATGCCTATGAGCATACCTATGCCCGATATAAGCATGCCTTCATGCAAAAATATTTTCTTTAGCATGCGGTTATCGGCCCCCATAGCATAAAACACTTTCACCTCCGCCTTTTTTTCCAATATAAGTATAGCCATCATACCCATCATATTAAAGGCCGCTATGAGCAATATAAACGATAATATGGCATATATACTCCATTTTTCCGACTGCATAACCTTATACAGGTCCTCTTCCTGCTGATAGGTATTGCGTATATAAAACTGATGTCCATATTGTTTTTGTAATTGTTTTTGTACCTTGTGTATAGCGGAAGGCTCACACTTTATTTCTATGGCAGTGTATGCATTATCATAATATAACAACTGACGGGCAAACCACATAGGCACCAATACATATTGTGCATCATTATCGGTATAGGTATAGAATACGCCGGCAGGCAGTATTACCTGCGAATTCAAAGCCGACATTCCGGCCGTGGCACGTATTTTTTTTGTACGATCAGGATAATATACCTTCATTATATTATTAGCATTACCTGAAGCGTCCACATTAAGGCGATAGGCTATTTCACCACCCACTATAGCAAAGGGAACATCGGGTGTGCCCATATAGAATTGACCCTGTTTTACTATAGTATCCATGCTGTTTATTTTATAATAGTCGGGACGCACACCCTTTAGCTGAGCTATTACCTGCCTGTCATTGTGCACCCATACGGCTACATCACTAAGCACCTCGGAGCAGTATAGTACATTGTCCATACGCTCTATATCAGCCACATTTACCGCATCGGCAGTAAATGTTTTACCCTCTCGGGGCACCATTTGTATATCAGGATTAAAGGAATTCACGGCAGAGGATACAAAATTTTGCAAGCCGTTGAATATAGAAAGCACTATGAGTAATGCACCCGTAGCCACAGCTATACCCACCAATGACACTATAGAAATGAAATTGATGATATTGTGTGATTTTTTGGCAAATAAATACCTTGTGGCTATGAGGCGATATACGTTCACTTTTTAAGCAGATTATCTATGTTTTCCAAATAATCCAGGGTATCATCATATATAAAATTTAATTCGGGTATTACCCGCATTTGATTTTTTATACGCTGCCCCAACTTAAAACGTATTTCCTTATTATTATGCTCCACTATGGCAAATACGGCCTTTTTATCTTTAGTGGCATATATACTCAAATACACTCTGGCATAAGAGCAGTCACGACTTATTTCCACTCTGGTTACCGTAACCATGGCGGTTCCGTATATATTACGACCCTCTACCTGCAGCACGTCAGAAAGTTCCTTTTGCAGCAACTTGGATATTTTTTGTTGTCTTGTAGTTTCCATATACTATTATAATTTGCTTATAACCGGCTATAAAATATAATAACGTAAGGCTCATGCCTTTTATTGTGCGTACAGCACAAAAAAAAGGGCACATGAACTTCCATGTACCCTTTAATTATTACACTGTTTTTTTAATATAGAATATTAAAGAGTGTGATAAGGTTGAATTAAACCTTTACCTGTTTCTATAGCTGCTTCGTTATCAGGTATAAGTTTGTGGTGACGCTCGGGTAATGATTTTTCCAAACCCTTGTGAATAAATTCGGGAGCTACTATGGGTTTCAATTTTAAGAAACCACCCAAAACCACCATGTTAAATACTTTTGCTATACCCAATTCCTGAGCTTTAGCGGTAGCTTCTATTTGATAAATATTGATATCCTTACGGGTAGGATGATGAGTAATACCATTGGGGTCATATATTAATAACCCGCCGGGCTTTACACTATGTTCAAATTTATCTAATGATTGTTGGTTCAATATAATAGCGGTATCAAATTGGTTAATAATAGGAGAACTGATACGTTCGTCACTTATAATAACCGAAACATTAGCGGTACCACCACGCATTTCAGGACCATAAGAAGGCATCCAGCTAACTTCTTTATCTTGCATTACGCCGGAGTAAGCAAGGATTTTACCCATAGAAAGTACACCCTGACCTCCAAAGCCTGCTATAATTATTTCTTCTGTCATGATTTTACTAATTTAAATTATTTATTTAACTACAGTTAAAGGATGGTCAACCACTACACGGTTCAAATCTATACCGTCCACTATTTTACCGTCTACTTTTATGTCACCTATAGGATAGTTAGGGAACATATTTTCTTCCATCCATTGATTAGCTTGCACCGGAGTCATTTTCCAACCTGAATTACATGAAGATACTATTTCTACAAAAGAAAGACCTTTTTGCAATTTTTGGTTTTCAAAAGCCTGCTTAACAGCTGCTTTAGCTTTACGTACTGCAGCAGGGGTATGCACACTCTGACGGGTTACATAATAAGTACCCGGTAAAGTGGAAATAAGCTCGGTAATACGTAACGGATAACCATTCAAAGCTACATTACGGCCATAAGGTGTGGTAGCTGATTTCATACCCACCAGGGTAGTAGGAGCCATTTGACCACCGGTCATACCGTATATACCGTTATTAATAAATATCATGGTGATATTTTCACCACGGTTACAAGCATGTATGGTTTCAGCTGTACCTATGGCGGCCAAGTCACCATCTCCCTGATAGGTAAATACAAAACGATCAGGGTTTAAACGCTTTGCTGCTGTTGCCAATGCAGGTGCACGACCGTGTGCTGCTTCCTGAAAGTCAACATCAAAATAATTGTATGCCAATACGGAGCATCCTACAGGAGCTATACCTATGGTTTTATCCTGAATGCCAAGTTCATCTATTACTTCGGCAACTATACGATGTGCTGTACCGTGTCCGCAACCGGGGCAGTAGTGCATAATAGCATCAGTAAGCACTTTTGTTTTGGTATAAACCAAATTTTCGGGTTTTACTATATCTAAATTTGCCATGATGTGTCTTATTTTATAATTTTAGTTTCTAATGCTTCCAATACTTCGGTAGGAGTAGGAATAATACCGCCAAAACGACCAAAATGCTCAACAGGCAACTTGCATTCGGTAGCCAGTTTTACATCTTCTATCATTTGTCCTGCACTCATTTCCACAGTTAATATACCTTTCACTCTTTGAGCTACTTCTCTTAACTGCTTGGTAGGGAACGGGAATAATGTGATTAAACGGAATAAACCCACTTTTATACCTTTTTCACGAGCCATTTGCATAGCCTTCATGGAAATACGTGCTGATGAACCATAAGCTACTATGATATAATCGGCATCTTCGCAATTGAGTGTTTCATAGCGAACTTCTTTTTCTTCCATTTCTCTATACTTGGCCTGCAATTTATGGTTGAACACTTCCTGCTTGGCTGAATCTAATTCCAAAGAGGTAATAATATTGTGATTACGACTAGCAGGCTTTCCCCAAGTACCCCAAGGAGCATTCTTTTGACGCTCTTCTTCAGTCCAACGGGGTATATAATCACGGGTGTATAATTTTTCCATGCACTGACCTATAGCACCATCGGAAAGAATTAATACAGGATTACGATATTTGAATGCAATATCCCATGCGTCAAATACAAAATCATACATTTCCTGAACCGATGCAGGTGCCATAGTGTATAACTGATAGTCACCATGCCCACCGCCTTTTACCGACTGAAAATAATCGGATTGTGAAGGCTGAATAGTACCCAAACCGGGACCACCACGCATTACATTCACTATTACACAAGGAATTTCAGCTCCTGCCAGGTAGGTTAACCCTTCCTGCATCAAACTGATACCGGGAGATGATGAAGAAGTAGCTACTTTTTTACCGGTAGCTGCACCACCATACACCATATTGATGGAAGCCATTTCACTTTCTGCTTGAAGAACCGTCATACCGGTAGTTTCCCAAGGTTTTTCGGCCATTAACGTTTCCATTACTTCTGATTGCGGGGTAATAGGATAGCCAAAATAGCCATCAGTACCGCTGGCAATCATTGCGCGGGCAATTGCTTCATTACCCTTCATTAACTTTAATTCTTTTGCCATTTTATGTAACTATTTTACGTTTATTACTTTTCTCTATAGACAGATATTACTCCATCCGGACATACTACTGCACAATTTGCGCAGCCTACGCATGCATCACTTTGCATTTCAAGGTAGTTATAACCTTTTCCATTCACTTTTTTGGACAAGCCGATAACGTTAAGCTTACAAGCAGTAATACAAACGCCACAGCCTTTGCACCTTTCTGTGTCAATTACTAATGTTCCTTTTGCCATTATTATCTGATTTTAAGTTTATTATATTATTTTCTATATTCAATTATATGTGTTTACGAAATTAGCATTTTTTTACCATATAAACATCAAAAAAAAAAGTTTTTTTTCCCTTTTCTTTCCACACAACATGTACACACATAATAATCAACACATTACACAAACACCAACACTATTTTTTTATACATTACACCACCTATACACCCTATAAGCGGGAAAAATGCTACCTTTGCATCACAACTATAGCACACATAATATGGTACAACTTGTAATATTTGACTTAGACGGCACCCTGCTTTACACCTTGGGGGACCTGGCCAATGCCGTAAACCATGCCCTGCATGCCCAAAACCTGCCCACACACAGTGAAGATGAATACAAATACATGGTAGGTAACGGCATAGAGCAACTTTTGTTACGAGCCACACCCGCTCACCTGCACCACAGCCCCGCTATGGAGCATATCCGCCATGACTTTATGGAATACTACTCCGCACACAAGTGTGATACCACCCGACCCTACACCGATATACCGATACTGCTACAAACCCTGCAGGAGCAAAGTAAAATGATAGCCGTGGCCTCCAATAAAATACATGAAGCTGCTATTCCTATTATACAGCACTACTTTCCCCACATTATATTCAATGCCGTAATAGGGCTTAATGAGCACCGCCACCCCAAGCCTCACCCTCAAATGGTAGAAGAAATACTGCAAATATGCCGTGTGCCTAAGCAAAATGCACTATACATAGGCGATAGCAATGTAGATATGCTCACCGCCCGCCATGCAGGCCTTACCTCCATAGGTGCCCTGTGGGGCTACCGTACCAAACAGGAACTTACCGATGCCGGTGCCAACCACATAGCAGCACAGCCACTGGACGTACTGGAATTAATAGCGGAAAAATAAAACAAAAGCGGTAGGACACTTTAGCCTGCCGCCTGTGAAATATGTATAGTATGAAAATTATTTTTCCTGCCTGCGCGAATAATAAAAGTAGAGGAACAAATCGGTACCCACTATAAGTATATTAAACACATACAAAAATGTAACCCAATCGGCATTACCGGTAAGCTTGTGGGCTATTCCTAACATATAGCCCAGTATAATAATAATCATAAAGTGAGGACTTTTACCGGCCACCACCTTAGTACGCAGGGCTTTTACAATAGAGAAAGGCCAGCTGCATGCAAAGCATAGCAGCATGAGCATTTCACATATAGAACTTACGGTATTCATTATTATTGCTTATTTAATTTTGACATAAATCGTTCGTTATCCACTATAAAACGGCTGTGAACTGCCTCTCCTGCCAACACTTCACCGTCATACACCTGTATGTGAAAGGTAAGCTTACGCCCTTCTACGGCAGTAAGTTCACTTACACAGGTAAGCCTGTTTCCTATAGGCGATGCCTTTAAATGCTGCAAATGCACCTCTATACCTACCGTGCCGCTACCTTGCGGCAAATAAGGTTCCACACTTTTATAGGCAGTGCCTTCCATCCAGCCCAACATGGCCGGGGTGGCAAATACCGGCAACAGGCCGGAACCGTAACGGGAAGCAGTATCCCGCTCTTCTACTGTCATTTCTGCGGTGTATTTAATACCGGGAACTAATATGTTTTCCATTATTGCAGTATATCAAATAAGGCATCCAGATTAGGAGTGAGTATAATTTCCGTTCTGCGGTTTTTGGCACGGGCTTCCTTGGTATCATCAGTATCCAAAGGTACGTATTCACCCCTGCCTGAAGCGGTGAGCCGCTGAGGATTTATTTCTTTACCGAATTTTAATATGGTTTTTACTATAGTGGTGGCACGCATCACACTCAAATCCCAATTATCACGTATTTGAGCGGCGGTAGCCGGCGAAAAAGGCACATTGTCGGTATGACCCTCCACCGTAACGTTAATAGTAGAATCGGCGGCCAGTACCTTGGCCAACTCCTGTAAGGCGGCTTCACCGCGGGCATCTATGGTAAACTTACCGCTGGCAAACAGCAGTTTTTCATCCATAGACACATATACCTTGCCGTTCTTTTCCGTAACAGCCAGTCCGCTGCCTTCAAACCCCTTAAGAGCCTGCTTTATTTTATTCTTCAATGCCAATACATCAGCATCTTTTTTATCCAATACGGCCTGTAATTCGGCCAACTTGGCCTGCTGCTCGGCCAAAGCTGCTGTTTTGGCCTGTAAATCTTCTTCCAGCTTGTTTAATTCCTTTTCCTTGGCTTCCAAATTAGCCTGCATTTCCTGTAAGCGGGCCAGCATTTGCTCCGATTCCTTTTGATTACCTGCACTCATGGCATTATATGATGCCGACAACTCGTTATACCCTGACTGCAAGCGGGATACATTGGCTGCCAACTCTCGGCTCAACCTGCCCATATTGGTGGTATCACTTTTTAAACCGGCCACCTGCGCCTCCAACACTGCCTGCGAGGCTTCCAACTCGGTTACACGGTTCTTCAGGTCCAAATTCTCCGTGGTCAGCTTCGACTTTTCCGAAGTACAGTTTTTTAAATCATTAGCACATTCAGTGTATTTTTGCTTGGTTACACACCCTGTAATCATTAGTGCAGCCACGGCTGCTACTATAATCTGTTTCTTCATTACTATTCGTATTATCATTATATTGGCAAATTAAGAATTTTTTTTTGACATGATTGAGCTGTTTTTATTTTTTTTATAAACAAAGCAATTTTAGTGAATACAATCACACAATATTGTATATCAACACACTATAAACATATCATTGTTTTTTGGTTCATCTGATACTAAAAAAAACTTTAATGCGTTACTTTTGTTTTAAACGTAAAGATAAAGCGAGCATGCAAAAAATAAGAAATTTAATGTTGCCCATAGCCATAATTATGGGCATATTATTCCCTCATTTTTTTGAAAAAATAGGGTTTATAGTCCCCTATCTGATAGCATGTTCACTATTTATCACCTATAGTAATTTACACATTGAGGACTTACATATAAAAAAAATACACCGTCAACTGCTGGCTTTTCAGCTGGCACTGGGCATAGGCAGCTACTATATACTGCTTCCGTTTAACCATATTATAGCCGAAGGGGTAATGATAAGTTCCTTAGGTCCCCTAGCCACGGCGGCAGTAGTGGTATCGGGCATGCTGGGAGCTGATATAGGCATTATGACCACCTATACTTTACTGTGTAACATAGTTATAGCAGTAGTGTGTCCGGTATTTTTTTCGTTCATAGGTTGCCATGAAAGCACCTCCATACTGCAAGCCATGGGCATAGTATCACTGAAAGTATTTCCCATTATTATACTGCCTCTGCTGCTGGCACCGGCATGTAAAAAATGTTTCCCCGGCCTTACCCGCCTGTTGCAAAGGCACCAATACACCTCATTTTACCTGTGGGCCATATCACTCACGGTAGCCGTAGGTAAATCCATCAGCTACATATATGCACAAAACAACAGCGTACACGGGCTTATAATACTCATGGCCATAGCTGCTCTTATACTATGCATTATACAATTCGGTGCAGGCCGATATATAGGCAAAAAAAATGGAGATGTGGTGGCCGGAGGGCAGGCCGTGGGGCAAAAGAACACCATACTATGTATATGGATGGCTCAAACATTTTTAGAACCCCTGTCCTCCATAGTACCTGCCATGTACATACTATGGCAAAACCTGTTCAACAGCTACCAGATATGGCAAAAAAACAAAAAGGACGCTGCCACGCAGCAAAAAAAATAAAATTAAATATTGGATTGCACCATTATGGCATGAAGCATATCCTTAGCCCTGAATAATTTGGCTTTTACCGTACCCAAAGGAATATTAAGCGTGTGGGCTATTTCCTCATACGACATATCTTCATAATATCGTAACTCTATAAGTTCACGATAATGTGGTTTTAACTGATTGACAAACTCGCGTATTTGAGCATTTTTCTCCTTACTGAACAGGTTTTCCTCAGGAGTGGGCTTATCGTCATTAATTTCAAATACAAGACCTTCACCATCTTCATCATGTTGGTCAATGGTGAACATGTTCAGCTTTTTCTTACGAAGAAAATCCACACAATTATTAGAGGCTATTTTAAACAGCCATGTGCTGAATGCATACTCGTCGGTATACAAATGCAGGTTCTTAAAAGCCTTGCCAAAGGCTTCTATAGTTAAATCTTCCGCATCATACGGGTCATTCACCATTTTGTACATTAACATGTATAAGGAATCCTTATAGTTATGCAGCAATTCGGTGTATGCTTTTTGACTGCCGGTGTCTACGGCTTCTCTCACCAGCGCATAATCCCGTTTGGCTTTAGGGGTGAGGGCTTCATTACATCTCAATTCCATCGTACCTGCTTTTTAATTAATAACTTACATTGCAACCAAGGCATCAATATTACAAATAGTATATCCATTAAAGGGATATACGGTAATAAGTTTTTTTCTTGTAACTTTTTGCCTGACAGTGCAAAAACAATAAACTGGGATAAAGCTTTAATTACATATATACCTGTTAAGACCAAACCTGATTTAAGGTTATGCATGTACAAAAATGAAGCCAAAACCAAACTTACGTAAAAGAAAAAATTACTTACCCAATACAAACCGAGAGAAAACTTATTATTTCTACGGTAGAATTTGCTTGCGCTAAGGTGGCGTTTTTTGCGTCGCATCCATTGTGCGAACGAATAATCACGCTGCACCGACATAGTATGTGATGCCGGCACATACATGCATGCGGTATTGGAAGCATTGGCTACCGAATTAATAAACAGGTCATCATCACCTGATATGGAATTATGAGCCGACAGGTATGCATGGGCATCCATATAGAGACTTTTTTCATACATAAGGTTACGCCCCACCCCCATATAAGGCTTGCCCTTAAGGGCAAAAGAAAAATATTGTATAGCCGTGTGTAAGGTATCATAACGGACCAGCTTATCCATAAAACCGGGCTTTTGTTCATAAGCGCCATACCCCAGCACTATAGAACGCTCATTTTGGTGACCTGCCACCATATAACGTATCCACTGATTGGTACGGGGCATACAATCGGCATCGGTGAGCAACAGCAAATTATATTTGGCAGAGCGTATGCCTACGGCCAAGGCCAGCTTTTTGCCCTGCCCCGAATCTATATTGGTGCTTATGTGCACCATGTGCAAATTACTATACTGCGACATAAGAGGAGCTAAAGCCTCTTCTATGCCGTCATCGGAATTATCATCCACTATAAGCACCTCATACTCCGGATAATTCTGCTCCATTATAATGGGTAAAAAACGACGAAGAAAACGAACCTCGTTTTTGGCACATATTATTACCGATACCGGCTCCAAATGGTCATGGGCGTGAGCCTGCGGCTTTTTTGCAAATGCAAAACGTGCATACACACCCCACAAATAGTACAACTGAACTACTCCACATAGCACAAGTATGATAAAACACCACACATCAATACCGAATATAAAACACTCACTCACAAGTATATACCAGATACAAATATAATAAAAAAAATATGTTAATAAGTTGATGGCAAAAATATTCCAACTAATAAAATAAAAGCGTATTTTTGCCAAAATTTACTAACAGAATGAAGTTTATAATTTCAGGAACAGATAACAGGTCTTCGGCACGATACGGAGAATTACATACTGACAGCGGTATTATACACACACCCATATTCATGCCGGTAGGCACGGTGGGCTCGGTAAAGGGCGTACACATTAAGGATTTAAGTGACCACATAGGTGCCGAAATTATATTGGGCAATACCTATCACCTGTATTTACGACCGGGCATGCAGGTAATAGCGGAAGCCGGCGGACTACACCGCTTTAACGGCTGGAATGGTCCCATACTCACCGATAGTGGCGGATTTCAGGTATTTTCACTTAATGACCGCCGCAAAATAGCCGAAAAAGGGGTAAAATTCTCCTCACATATAGACGGCTCCAAGCATGAGTTTACACCGGAGAACGTAATAGACACCCAGCGTATTATAGGATCAGACATTATGATGGCCTTTGACGAGTGCACCCCATACCCTGCCACCAGGGAATATGCCACACAGTCCATGCGTCGTACCCATCGCTGGTTGCAGCGATGCTGCACGCAATATGAGCATACCGAGCCGCTATACGGCCGCTACCAGTCGCTATTTCCCATAGTACAGGGTAGCGTATATAATGACTTACGCACCGAATCGGCCGAATATGTAGCCAATATGAACATGGACGGCAATGCCATAGGCGGCGTATCGGTAGGTGAACCCACCGACATGATGTATGAAATTACCGACTTATGCTGCCACATACTGCCTAAAGACAAGCCTCGCTACCTTATGGGCGTGGGCACACCTGCCAATATATTGGAATGCATAGCCTTAGGTGTGGATATGTTCGACTGCGTAATGCCCACCCGCAACGGACGCAATGCGGTACTATTCACCCGTAACGGCATTATGAATATGCGTAATGAAAAATGGAAACATGACTTTTCACCCATAGACGAGCAAAGCGACCTTTTTGCCGACAGGGAATACTCCAAGGCCTACCTGCGGCATCTGTTTATGAATGGAGAAATGCTGGGCAGCATGATAGGCAGCCTGCACAACCTGCATTTTTACCTGTGGCTGGTAAAAGAAGCCCGCCGACACATAATAGAAGGAGATTTTGCCATGTGGAAAAATCAAATGGTGCCTGCAATATCACAAAGGTTATAAGCAATATGAACTTTAGAACCGAAATAAACGAGCCTGCTTCCACATGGAACATAGGACATGAGCATCAGCTGATGCTCATAGGCTCATGTTTTGCCGAAAACATAGGCATGAAACTCACCCAAGCCAAATTTCCCGTTGTAATAAACCCTTACGGCATATTATTTAATCCCGCCTCGGTAGCCAATTGTATTACCGACCTGTGTAAAGAAAGGGTTTTCACATACCATGACCTGGACTACGCACACAACGAATGGTTCAGCTATAGCCATCACAGCTGCTTTAATCATACTGACAGGGAACTGTGCCTGCAAGGCATAAACAGCAACAATGCTTTGTGCCGACATACACTACTGCACGCCCGATACCTTATACTTACCCTGGGCTCGGCCTATGCCTACAGGCATAAAGGAAAAAACATAATAGCAGGCAACTGCCACAAAGCCGACAGTAAATTATTTGACCGCATATTGCTTTCGGTAAATGAAATTACCGACCTCCTGTTACAGGCTCTTACGACTGTAAGGGAGTTGAATCCGCAGGTGAATATATTGTTTACGGTAAGCCCCATACGCTATGTAAAATACAAGCCTGCCGAAAACATGCTCAGCAAGGCTCATCTTATATGTGCCATAGAAAACATACGGAAGCAGCTGAGCAATACGGAATATTTTCCCTCGTATGAAATCATGATGGACGACCTGAGGGACTACCGGTTTTATGCCGCTGACATGATACACCCAAATGACACAGCCATAGACTATATATGGCATAAATTTTGTGCATGCTATTTTACGCCCCGCACCATGGAAGTGGTGCAAAAGGCTAATGATATATATATGTCAAGGAATCACATAATTAAGAGTAAAGCCACGGATGACATTCATAAATTTGCCACCGCTCAGCTGCTCAAAATAGAGCAACTTACCGCCCTATGCCCGTATATAAATATGCGGGAAGAAACAGATTATTTTAAATCATTAATACAATAGGTATGGACATAAACTTATCCATAACAGCAGGAAAAATAGCCCAAATGATACAAGGTAGCATAGAGGGCAATGCCGATGTAAAGGTAAACAAATTCATAAAAATAGAAAGTGAAGAAGAAGGCGGATTGTCATTTGCAGGAAGTGCTAAATTTGAGTCCTACGTGTACACATCACACGCTGCCGCCATTATCATATATGACAGTTTTACCCCCGCTAAGCCTGTAAAGGCCACCCTTATCAGGGTGAAAAACCCGCAGGTAGCATTTGTTCATTTAATGCAATACTATGCCAGCCTGGCACCTGTAAAAATGGGGGTATCACCCCATGCTTATGTGGCCGATTCGGCCAAAATAGGGCAAAGAGTGTACATAGGGGAAGGTGCCGTAATAGGTGAAAATGCCGTAATAGCCGATGACTGCAAAATATATCCTCAATGTTATGTAGGGGACAATGTAAGCATAGGGGAAGACACCATATTATATGCCGGGGTAAAAGTATATTATAATTGTGTAATAGGCAACAATTGCATACTGCACAGCGGATGCGTAATAGGCGCTGACGGCTTTGGATTCATACCAAACGAAAACGGCGTATATGAAAAAATACCTCAGCTGGGCAATGTGATAATAGAAGATGACGTAGAAATAGGAGCCAACAGTTGCATAGACAGGGCCATGCTGGAATCCACCATTATAGAGCACGGCGTAAAAATAGACAACCTGAACCAAATAGCCCACAACTGCATTATAGGGCATGACACCGTAATAGCAGCCTGCTGCGGCATAGCCGGCTCGGTAGAAGTGGGCAACCACTGCGTAATGGCAGGTCAGGTAGGAGTAAAAGACCACGTACGCATAGGTAACGGCGTAATGGTGGGCTCACAGGCCGGCATACATAAGAATATTAAAGACGGTCAAAACATACTGGGTACTCCCGCCATGGACGGCAAAAAAATGATGAAAATATATGCTGCCATGAACTACCTGCCCGAATTGGTAGAAAAGAACCGATAACATTATATAATATGCGTTTACGCACACACTGCATACTCATAATAGTGATATGCCTGGCGGCAACACTAAGTACTTCCTGCTGGAAGGACCGCACCTTAAAGGACAAAACCATGAGCGGGCAAGTTGCCGTACAGGCCGATATTACCCCCTCATACGGCTTGCCTTTGCTCCACTATAGCATGGATAGCCGCCAACTGATGACTTGGCTCAATGAGTCCTGCTTTGCTTCCAACTTCAGCGTTTATTTTGACAGTACCGACCATAATTTAGGCTACTTCGCCTATGACAAAACAGTGGTACCCATAACCGCTCAAATAGTGGAAAACCAATTTGACACCTCGGGCATGTTCCCCATGCTGGAAGTAAACTACCCGCAAGGAATAAAAATACATCGCGCCTACATTAAGACTTATGTAAACAACTATTATAATGCCGACTTTTCTTTCTACAACGCCAATATATACTACGCTGATTTTTACGGACGTATTACTCAGGTGCAGGTGGATATGCCCCATTCGGTACATGTACCTGCCGCTACTACCGCCGGCAACCCTGCTAAACAGCACCTGTTCAATGCTATTATTACCAGCCCCATGACACTTATGGGCTATGGCACCACCGTATTTTACACCTTTCGCAGCAAAGTACTTAATACACAATACCCCATAGGCCACATAGAAATAATACCGGAAATTCACGTACCTGCATGGATAAGCCTTACCCAAATGGAATACAAGGACACCATTGCCATAGAAAACGATAACCTGAACCGCTTATTTAACCCCCATGACAGCACAGGCACCCTACACATACAAGGACTTAGCATGCAGGCTAAAATAACCAACCGCTTCCCTATAGCCCTTACCTGCCAATGCGTACTGCTGGACGAAAACAAGGAAGTATTAGGAGATATGTTTAACACCCCCATACATGTAGATGCCGCCCCTATAGACGGACAATACATGATAAGCCAAAACACGTATAAAGAATTCTCATGGGAAGTACCCCAAGGCTCTTCCCTGCATAAGCAGCTGTGCAAAGCCAAATACATACTCATAAACGGCGTATTTGACACATATAAAAATAGTGATGTAAAATTATACCAATCAAATTATTTAGACATAAAAATTAATACCAAGCTCAACACCTGCATTAAAGGAGATATAAACAACCTTATTTCCGCCTCTCCAAAGACAAAAAGCCCTCAATTATCCACCCGTTAAAACTATGAATACAAAACAAATAATATACATTATACTGTTGATGCTATCAATGTGGAACGCTACAGCTCAAAACACTTACCTTCTATACGACCTGCGTACGCCTCAACGTTTGGATGAAAATCCGGGCTGCTATGTCCCTTACAAATTCCACATAGGTTTTCCTGCTCTAAGCAGGGTACAGGCCGGAGCCGACTCCCCTTTAAGCTATGGAGAAATAATGATGATACAGCCCCGGCTGATGCGGCATATACATACCAATAACTATACACGACTTGGCATAAGGGACAATTTGATAGATTTCGGATTTCGTATAAAGAATCATCACTATTTGTTTTTTACAGCCTCGGCACAAGCCGATGCTCTGGTAAATGTAAAAAAAGGCTTTTTTGACTTTATTATACACGGCAATGCCGACCACGAAGGTGAAAGCATGCAGCTATTAGGCAATGATGCTGTTTATGAGGAAGCGTATATAGCATACGGAATAGGTTACAATATGGAAGTAAACAATCATTTTTCATGGGGTATAAAGCTTAAATACCTGATGGGCATAGCCAATATGTACACTTCACAGGCACACATGGAGCTGACAACAGCCCCAAACTATGATTCCTTGAGTATAGACTATGGTTTTATCGCCCGCATGAACAATATGGACTACCTGCTACAGAACGACTATGGCAATTATTTGATGCAAACCTTAAAGCACCCCAACCATGGGGCGGCCATAGACGTGGGCTTGCGTTACCGCGTTCACCGCTGTGCGGAGCTGAGTTTAGCCTGCACCGATATAGGATTTATACGCTGGCAGCAGGTTACGCAGGCAAGCGTTGACTATGCTCACGTTAACTATACCGGTCCGCACATGTACGGCATGAATGAAAAAACAAGTATGGAAGACTGCCTGGAAGAATTTACCGACTCACTAAAAAGAAGTTTTGAATATAACACCGACACCGTAAGCATACCCTCTTATAGTAAAATGATAAGCATGCACCTGCATGCCGGCGGCTACCTGTATGCCTCCCGCAACGACCGCTTCGGACTATACTTTCACGCTACCCTCACCCATGGACAATTTATTCCTTCAGGTACCATATCCTATCACCACACCTGCGGTAAATGGGTGGATTTTACCATAGGCAATACCTTTAAGAACAATAGCTGGTTCAACCCCGGAGCGGGCATATCCTTCCATTTTGGCGTATTCCAAATGTACATAATGGCCGATTACATCAACAGCACCTATATAGACCGCATACGCAACATCAATGCGGTAATAGGCATTAATTTCACATACAAACGCTACCCCTATCGCTATCACCGCCGTAATGACAGGGCCAGCAAATAATAACCATACTGGCACATATAATACCCTATAAACATACTTTAAGCAATACGGGAGTAATTTCACTAATTTTGAGGTCTAAAAATATGGCTAAATACACTCCGGCGGTAATAGCCGTAAAAAGTTTCAGAAAAGGGAATGCCACATATGTGGCATGTTACATGGGAATGTATTTTCTATAGGGAAAACACACTTACAATGCATACCAAACATATAGCATGCTATGAAAACATACGCATTAAGTTTTTTATTTTTATAGTTTTTTCTTATTTTACAATAAAAATAAATATATTTTATAATTTTAGTATTCATTTTTATAACTTGGTTACAAATACAAATGTATTCGGTTCCCAGCACATGGCAGGAGGAGCCGACTCAAATATGCCATATACGGTAGCACCGCTACCCGAGAGAGAGGCGTACACGGCACCCTGCTGCAGCAATCGACTTTTAATATGAGCTAACGCAGGATAGAGCGGAAAAAGCGTATCTTCAAAGTCGTTATGCAATGCCTGCTGCCACTGAGCAAGCGGAAGCTGCAATAGAGAGCATATATCCACATTGGCATTACGGCACACACAATTACGATAGGCATCAGCAGTAGGAATATGCACATCGGGCTTTACCAGCATTATATATTTACCTTGCAATTGAGCAAGGGTAATATAGGACAGTTCATCACCTTTCCCTCTTCCTATAGCCGGCTGATGTTGAATAAAAAAGGCGCAGTCACTACCTAATTCGGAAGCATATTCACACAAGGTAAGCGGGGACAAATGCAATTCAAACAAATCATTAAGCAGCAATAAAGTATAAGCGGCGTCGGCGCTGCCGCCACCCAAACCGGCACCCATAGGCACACATTTATGCAGGTGTATGCTTACCGGAGGGCAGGCATGCCTGCGTTCCATAAGCCTATAGGCTTTTACCGTCAAATTATGCTCCGTATCGCCTTCCACGGGAATTCCGCTTGCCGAATAAGCAAATACCGATGAGGGTACTATTTCAAGCACATCGCTAAGGGCGTTAACAGGATAAAAGCCGGTGGCTAAATTATGAAAGCCGTCAGCCCGCTTATTCAATATATATAAGCCAATATTAATTTTACAGGGAGGAAAGAATATCATACCGCCTATGTTAATGCTATAAATAAAATGCAAAGATAGCATTTTTTTTGCGGACTTGGCTACAACCATACTGACAAAAAAAAGAAGTACACTCTTACAAGCATACTTCTTAGGAGAAGAGCGGAAAACGAGACTCGAACTCGCGACCCCGACCTTGGCAAGGTCGTGCTCTACCAACTGAGCTATTTCCGCGGCCTTTTTTATTTAGTACCTCGGGCGGGACTTGAACCCGCACGAACGTAATGTTCAAGGGATTTTAAGTCCCTCGTGTCTACCAATTCCACCACCAAGGCATCCGTAGAGCGGAAAACGAGACTCGAACTCGCGACCCCGACCTTGGCAAGGTCGTGCTCTACCAACTGAGCTATTTCCGCAGTATTTGAGACTGCAAAGGTACAATTTTTTTTAATACCATACAGCCTGATTATGTTTTTTTATACAAATATATGTATAATCAACTCATATTCAACAATAAAAAATTTACATCACATTATTTATCCACACCTATACAATAGGAGAACAAGCGTTTATTTCACCATTACTTCTCTTCAAAAAAGCAGGATTACACTGCTCTGCCACGATTATTCAAAGCTGACATCTATTACGGGTGTTACTTTTACGCCGTCGTAACGGGTTTCTACGCCCATATTATAGGTGGTAATATATAGCACATTGCCGTTTTCATCATACTTAATGGCATTACCATGTAGCAGGCCGCTGCTATAGTTATATTCGGCCATTTTGGCGGCATTTTCCCAATAGTATATTACTTTACCGTCATATTCACCGTTAAAATAGTGTTCTTCCACTTTGATACGCCCGCCCGGATAATAAGTTTTCCAGCAACCTTCTCTGTTACCGTTATCATATTTACCTGTAATAAGGGTACTATCATTACGATAATACCATCGGCCTGTTTCCAGCCCGGCATCATAATTACCGCATTCCAGTGTATCGCCTTCTACGGAAAGTGAAAAAGACAGCCCCTGCATATCGCCGTCATCATATTCTTCCATAGCCAGCACTTCACCCGACGGATAGTACCACCACCACTGCCCGTCCTTTTTACCTTTAGAGGTATAGGAGCCCTCTATTTCGGTACGACCATCCTCATAATAATAATACCACTGCCCGGCAGGTTTACTGTTAATATACTTACCTTTAGCCTTAAGCATACCGGAAGGATAGAATTCTTTCCACATACCCTGTTTTTTACCGTTATCATCCACCACACCCTCACCCAGGCGAATACCGTTATGAAATATATAACTTTTTATTACTTTGCCGGTGCTGTCATATTCACGGCGTACACCTTCGGGCACACCTTTAAAATAATGGGCTACGGTGTGTATTTTTCCGTTAGGATGGTAATCTGTTTTACGGTCCAAATGCATGGTTTCGGTGGCATTTTCTATAAGTATATCGTTTTCATATTTTTCTATATACTTAAAATTACCATTGGCATCATAGTACTTAAAATAGCCGTTCTTTTTACCGTTCAAATACGTACCTTCAGCCAATAATATGCCTTGAGGAGAAAATTGCTTCCACTGTCCGTTTTTTTGGCCGGAGGCATTATATCGGTTCACGTACTCCCGTTTTATCACATTGCCTTCTTCATAATGCCATACAGTGTGTATATTACCTAAAGTATCAGTCATACGTGCCCAGCCGTGCTCTTTGCCACCTTCATAGGGTATAACTGCCAGCACGTGCCCCGCACTGTCCTTACGATACACATTACCTGTAATAGTGTCATGCCTATAGGTAATTTCCTCTATGTAAGAGGCGGTGTATATACGGGTAATTCCCTCATAATGACTATTATGATAACTTATTTCAGATTGTATATTACCCTGCTCATCATAAAACTTCCATACGCTGTCAAGCAGCATATCCTTGCGGTTACCCTCAGAACGCAACACCCCTGACGGATAATAGGATTTCCAGTAGCCGTCGGGCTTGCCGTTACGCATATAGCCCTCACTCGACAGGGTACCATCCTGATAGTAAAACCGTTGCAATGTACTGTCAGATTGTGCCCACACGAGGCTTACACTCCACACCAATAAGCATAATGCTAATCCCTTTTTCATATTTTCTATAGGCATATATACGCATGCAAAGATAACATTTTTTATACTACTATGACCGACTCCGGTACTTAATATTTTTTTTTGCTTTCAGGCAACATTTTATCTGTAAATGGTGTCTATATAAATGGTGAAGTTTTTTTTTAGGGCAAAAAAAATTACAAGAATAAGTAAAGGCAGACACTATTCTTACATCACCATTAATAAAAGGTTCTGCTATATAATTTAATTGGAAAAGAAGAATGAAAAAATTATTTATCATCATGTTAGCCATACTCATCTGCGGATGTGTATGGGCTCAAAAATCCGGCATCGGCTTTATGCGTAACACATCTGAAGCCATAAAAACGAATCAAAAAGAAGCCATGGTACGTAAAGCAAACATCAATTATGAAATGACGGGATACACCACCAGTGATAACTTACGCACCGTACGCTTTACCTACAATGCACAGCACAAGCTTATAGCCTGCTATAGTGATGAAGCAGGTGACTACACAGTAATAGACTCCATGAAATATGACGCTAATGGCAATATGGTACGCATGGATGGTTACCAATGGATAGATAACACATGGAAACATGTATATTATATAGAATACACCTATGATAATAACAACAACCGCACTTCCAGAACCAATTACAACCTATTCCAGGGAGAATGGAACTTAGGCGGAGTATACAGCTACACTTACAATAGCAATAATCAGCTGATATATAAAAAGCTCACCATGGGCAACAATGTGATATCTGCTGTAGATTACACGTATGAAAACGGACATTTGTCCACCGAAGTATGGAGTTATAGCAGATATGGCGGTGGCATGGAAACTTCGGAAAAAATATGCTACTACTACACCAATAATAAGCTCACCCGCTCGGAAGACAGCACCTACACGGAAGGCTTATACTACTATTACGGCCGCAAAGAATATGACTACAACACTAGCGGCAATATGACAGAATATCGTAAATATGACGAAGAACATGTATTGGCAGAAAAGTCCATATTCACATACGATACCCAATACAAGTTGGAGAACACCGCCATGCCTGTATCACCCGAATTGGAACGACCTTACCTGTATAACAATACCAATATATATACCAAAGAAATGTGGCACACCTTGGCCATAGGCAATGAACTCAAATATGCATTTGACTACAATTACACCTATAGCACCCCTACTGCCATAGCCGATAACGAGGTGAAAAATGTAAGCCTGAATCCTAATCCTGCCCGCAACATGCTTTGCATAAGCGGTGAATATGAAAACATACAAAGCATGGATATATACAATATAGCCGGTCAAAAAGTAATGCATGTAAACGAATATGTAAACGTATTAGACATATCGACATTGGCCAATGGCATGTACCTGCTTCAATTGAATGGCGAGCAAGCCCGCTTTACAGGTAAATTTGTAAAAGCACATTAATTCCCAAAATCCATACAACCTCCCAAGAAGCACCTTACACAAGGTGCTTCTTATTTTTTATATATACCTGATTATATACCACCATACATACAGGCTACCCGTGCTATGCATAATACATTGACTAGTGCGTATATGGTATATTCATACGCTATCGGTACTAACTTCATAAAAAAAAGATGTATGTGAAAGAGGGAAGAGAAAAAGGGAACCGACTTTTAACACCAATATCATAACAGGCATACGCCCAAAGGTGTACACATGCAGCATTATTACATATAGGACAACTCAGGCTGTATAAAGTTAAAACTGAAAATATATAAAGGCCTGAAAATCGGCGGTAACAAACTGGTATACCACAAACACTGTTACCACCACGACCAGTAATATAACAGGCAATGGCAAAGTGGCAAAATTATAGCGGTACAGGCGTTTAAAGCGGTCGGGCAGCCAGTGAATAATCATACCCAAAACAAAAAGCAATATAACCTTATAATGAGATGCACATATAGTGCCTATTAGCGACATATCCCACAGGTTTCCTATTTGTGCTACCATATTTTTAGCGGTATTCCATGCTTCTTCGTTGGCTATGGCAGGGTCCAAATTGGATCCGGAGCGGAAGAACAACCGGGTGAAGGTAATGAACACAAAGGTGGTAAATACTGCCCATACATGGGAAAGCCATTTTACAGGCTGAGGCGACACCACTACATGGTATAGCATAGAGAGCAAGGCTCCCGCAAACAACATACCTGTCCACACCACTCCTATACGGAATATGGGAGCGGGCATAAAATATTGTAACAGTAGCATAAGGGCAAACAAGGCTAAGGTTACTGCGGCCTTCATATAATGATTGCAGCGTTTCCAAAATTCAAAGGCCAGCATACCCATGCCGTTGAGGCCGCCCCATATCATAAAATTCCAGCTGGCGCCGTGCCACAATCCGCCCAGCAACATGGTATCCATACGGTTAATATTGGTAAATATGGCTTTGCGTGCCGAAGGCACTAAAATATACACCATAGCTACCACCAACATAACAGACACGATAGTGATACTTACCCACACATTGTTCACCAGGAACATAGCTATAAGCAGTATAACAGCCAATATGAAAAAAGTGCCGAAGGTAGCATTGCGGTTACCGCCCAGCGGTATATAAAGATAACTTTGCAGCCACTTAGATAATGATATGTGCCACCGTTTCCAAAAATTACCCGGATTTACAGCTTTATAGGGAGAGTTGAAGTTTTGAGGCAATTTAAATCCCATAAGCGAGGCTACACCTATGGCTATATCGGTATAGCCCGAAAAATCGGCATATACCTGCAGGGAATAGGCAAACAGGGCAAACAGATTTTCAAATCCGGTAAACATTAAAGGATTGGAGAACACCCTGTCAATAAAATTCACGGCCAAATAATCGCTCAATATCATTTTTTTTGCCAAGCCGTTGAGTATCCAAAATACGGCTATACCGAATTGCTTACGGGACAAAAAATAAGGAGTATGCAGTTGAGGTACAAACTCATTGGCTCTTACTATAGGGCCTGCCACCAGTTGGGGAAAAAAGCTGACATAAAAACCAAAGTCCAATATATTGTTCACAGGCTCTATTTTTTGCCTATATACATCCATGATATAACTGATAGTTTGGAAAGTATAGAACGATATACCCACAGGCAGCAATATTTTATCCACGGTAAAGTGGGAGCCTGTAAAGTTATTGGCCCATAAGGCCAAATAATTTACCACATGTATATGAGTACCCAGCAAGCTGTTAATAACATCTACAAAGAAATAGGCGTATTTAAAATAGAACAGCACGCTCAAATTAAGCACCAGAGCCAGTAGCACCCATCCGTTCTTTCGTTTACGGGTAGCCGCATGATATATACCTTTTCCTATGAAGAAATTAATAAAAATATCAAATACGAGTATCAAAACAAACATACCGCTTGTTTTGAAATAGAAGAACAAACTCACAAACAGCAAAAAGCTATTACGCAGCAGCAGTTTGCTGTGTAAAAAAGAGAAGAACAGCATTATCACGGCGAAGAATGCCCAAAAGTAAAACCGGGTAAACAATAAGGGCTGTTCCGCATTGAATGCGAATACACGGTCCAAAAATGCAAGTATATTATTCCAATCCATGTGATTTTGCTTTGTTTTTAAGATATGTTTCGTATTCCATGAGCATGGCGTTGAACAGCACGTCGCCCCATATATTATAGCCCGTGGTGGTAAAGTGCACCTTATCTTTTTTGGCCAGGCCGGCTTTTTCCCAATCGGCCATTGATTTTAAGCCGCCCATGTAGGCAAACCAGTCAAATACGCCCGTATGATAATAAGTAGCCAGGCTTTTAAAGGCCAATTCCGCCAAATATCCGTTAGGGTTATTGGCATAGCTGCGACGGTTTTTGCGGTAACTGTCGTTATTGGTGGTAAACAGCACCTGACATTGTGGTGCCACCGAGCGTATGCGGGTTATTAAGCGTTTATAATTCTGTATAAATACCGTGGTATCAAAATCGGTACCGCTGGCATCATTGATACCTATGGAGAATATGCACAAGTCGGGCTTAAGCAACTGCAAGTCCTTCTCCATGAGTTCGCAACGCAAATACGAAGGCACGCTGGCGCCATTAATACCTATATCCACATACGAAAGGCCGCCCTGTTCGTTGTCGGCATAAAAGCCTCGCAAGTAGAAATTTTCCCACAGGCTGTCGCCTACGGATTCAAAGGCCACGGTAAAGCCTTCTACCAATGTATCCAAGTCAAAACGGTAAGCTTTAATATCTTCATTATAATCGCCGTAGGCCACCAGTGAATCACCATATATCAGCTTAGGCTGTACCCAAGAGGAATCGCTGTAACCCAGCAGGTACACTACGGAGAAGGAAAAATGTATGCTGTCATTATTACGCATGGCTATGGTAGCAGTACTCAGGGTATCATGCGGTACGCCGCAAATGCCCATAACACCCATACCGTAAGAGGCATCACGCTGAGTATTTTTACAATAGAACCATTTACCGCTATGGTTCGATTTATAGCTCACAGGGTTATTGGTTCCGGCCACATGAAAAGGAAAGAGCATACCGCGTGAAGAGGTCATATCAGGAACAAGGGTAAGCCAATGGGAGCGATGACGATTAGTAAATATTCCGGCCTGTATATGTGAGCCGCCCATGTGCAGTATGGTAAACTTATGGTTGCCACCATCAAATATGTGGTGGTCAAGAAATTGAAAAAAACATTCCAATGCCATGGTGTCACCGCCGGGGTATTCTATATGGCCCATATCGGCACTATAATGCGGGCTTAGGGGCACAGGCTTGTGTGGCCATTGGGCCTGCGTGTTCATGGTGCACAGCAGGCATATTTCACACATTATCACCTTTATATATGTAGCACGTTTCATTATTTACTATTTTTCATAAAACGTTCTATCAGCACTTCAGGGCAACGTTTACGCAAAGCGTAGAACTGATAATGCAGCAGGAAAGCATCAGAGAGGGTACCGGCTATTTTGAGGGCACCGGCCTCGGTAAAGTGAACATAATCACCTCCTGCCCAGGCAGGAGAGTGTTTTACCCATGATACCATGGAGTTTTTACCACCCATTACGTTATACATATCCCAATAGGCGGCATCATTATTAAGCACTGTTTTTTTCAGAGCTTCATTCATAGCGGGCAAATAGGTATAGGTTTGCATTACACCGTCAATTCTTTTAGACATATCGGAAGGCCCTATGAATAATATTTTAGCCTTAGGATTACAATGGTGTATGTATTGTATTTGCCTGGCTATACGCTCCATATAACTATCTATAGCCTTTTGGCTATTAATTTGCGGCATCATATTGCCGCCGTACTGCATAATAATAAGCCGTACGTTCATATTAGCATTACATTGCGACAGAGTGAGAGAGTCCATGCGGGTGAATATGGTACCCGAGCAGCCTCGCATAGGCACATTATCTACGGTAACACCGGCAGTATTCTCCATAGATACGGCATATATTTCGGCTACGCCGTGCATGTGTATGGTAGCCTGGCTTACGGGCTTATTCATATTCCAAGTAAGGCGGCTTACGCCCCTATACGATGCCGATACCGAGCGTGTAACGCCGTTACAGGTGGCGGTAAAACCGGCTGCATTATTACCTATGAGCAAAACTACTCGGGAAAACGATTGTGTTTCTTTAAAGGAGCGACTACCCGTGCTGGCGCCCACAGTAACGGAAGCGTCACCATTCAATTGGGCCAAATTGGCCAAAATACCATAGCGGTGATGGGATGCCCTATGCTGTGAGGTATCGCCATATACCACATAACGGCTAAGGCTGCCGGCATAACTTTGACGCACGGTAAACGACGGAATAGTTTGTATAGGAGGTACCATGCCGGCACCGCCGCCGCCAAACTGCTCCTGCAAACGGTGACGCAGCATGCTGGATATACGGTCCATTTCTATTTGTGAATCGCCATAATGCACTATATGTATGGCTTTATCACTGCTTTTGGCATTTTCCATTATGGCAAACAACTTATCAAAATAGGTATAGTCCTCATGAGGAAAATATATGCGGGCCACATTATTACGCACATAATCACGATAGAACACCAGGCTGTCAGCTATGCTTTGTGATTGCGAAACATCAGTTTGGCTTTGCAAAGCATTCAAATTACCTTCTATATCTACTTCTTCCACGCTATTATCAGCCAATATGGAAGCGGGCGATGGAAATTTAAGTTCGGCAATGCCTATATTTACACCATCATGAGGAAACACCATGCCGAGCAAGGCCATGAGCAAAAATGATAATATCGTAAAAATTAATACTTTATATGGTTTCATTTCTATTTTACTTACATAAAAACACTAACTACAAAGGTAACACTTTTTTTGCTGACAGCGACACATGCTGTCAATTATTAAGCATAAAGCACCCACAGGCGGCCTACATATGTATAACACAAGCGGTTAACATAGAATTACCGCAACCATATCACAGGAATATCCGCACATGTATATTATGCCTGTACTATACGGAAGGTGGCATCATAAAACCGGTTATAACCGGTAATACGAAGCAGGGCGGAAAGCTCGGCCGGAGATAAATTATACCACACGGAAAAGTACTTCCACAATTCTTTCATGCGGTTAAGCATCACTTCCGGCCTGTAATAGGAAGCATAAGTTTGCCACAAATCGGCATAAAAACGGGCGAACAATGCATGCTTTTGTGCTGCGGGCATGGGTATATTATGCTGTATATCATATAGCAGAAAGGGGTTACGCAACATACCTCTACCCGGCATACAGGCCTGCAGTTGCGGAAAGCGGCACAATAATTGATAATAATCATCGGGGGTGAATATATCACCGTTATATACCAGCTTATGATGTGATGCCTGCATACATTGGGCAAACATATCAGTATGTGGCGTACCCTCATATTGTTGTACGCCCAGGCGGGCGTGTATGGCTATAAAGTCCAGTTCATAAGGCTGCATAGCCTGCAACATACGCAGTATTTCGGTAGGGTCAGCCCAGCCCAGCCGCATTTTAAGTGACAGTTTTATGGGAGAGGCCGATTGCACCTTTTCCACTATGTTACATACTATATCGGGGTGAGGCATAAGTCCGCATGCCCGCTGCTTATGCACTATTTTAGGCATGGGGCAGCCCATATTAAGGTTCACCCTGCGATAACCCATATCATATATATAAGCGGCCGTAACGGCTATGTTATCAGCATTATTGCCTATAAGCTGGGGAATAAGGGATATTTCTTCATCTATGGGATATATATCGGTAAAGCCGTTCGGCTTAAGGCCGGTAGCGGGCACCGCCGCTACAAAAGGAGCCACCACATAATCCGCTCCCGTAAAATAGCGGAAATATACCTTGCGAAACAGCCGCATACTTATACCATGAAAAGGTGCAAAATAGAATTCCATGCCTGCAAAGGTAACATTTTTTTGTGCATGCTCACATGCACATATATAACAGGCAGAATAACAATTATATTAATTACTGTATATCAACTATATAATAATATTTTTAAGTTACTGCACATTGTATATGCAAAAAAAATGATACTTTTGTATTTTAGTATTTTAAACAAGTAATAGAATGAATAAGAGACCTGTTATTTTAGTAGTATTGGCAGCATTACTATTGATAAGCAATAGTATAACTGCCCAAAAAAGCATTACGGTAGAAGACATATGGAAGAACTACAAATTTTATCCTCAAAGCGTGCCGGGGTTTAACACCATGCACAATGGTGATTATTACACGGTAAAAACGGTTATGGGCATAGACAAACATAAGTTTGTGGACCAAACCAAGGTGGCCACTCTTCTGAGCAATGATGACCTTAAGGCCATGCATTCATCATTAAGTATGCGAACCATAAGCAGCTATTCATTTGACCTTACGGAACAAAAAATACTGCTTGGCACGCAAGCTGAAAGTATATATCGCCGCTCGTTTAAGGCCTATTATTATGTGGCAGATATGAAAGCCCGCACCATAGTACCGGTATCGGATACAACATTGGGCAAGCAGAGTTTTTGTACTTTTTCACCTGACGGCAACAAAATAGCATTTGTCCGTGACAATAATTTATACATTAAGGACTTAACTGCCAATACGGAAACAGCCGTTACCACCGACGGTAAAGACAGGCATATTATTAACGGCATGGCTGATTGGGTATATGAAGAAGAATTGGATATGAGCCAGTGTTTTTATTGGTCACCTAATGGTGAGAATATAGCTTTTTTACGTTTTGACGAAAGCCGTGTAAAGGAATTTTCGTTTACCATGTATGGCGGCCTTTATCCGCAGGAGCACCGATATAAATATCCTAAGGCAGGTGAAGACAATTCATTGGTGAATGTAATGATATATAACCTCCCCACAGGCAACACCGTAACAGTAGATTTAGGTGATAATTCCAATTGTTATTTTCCCCGTTTATACTGGTTACCCAATGCGCAGGAGCTTATAGCCTTAAAGATGAATCGTCATCAAAACAAACTGGAATTTTTCCGTTATAACCTTCTTAGCAAAACCATTGATATGGTATATACCGATGAAAACGAAAAATGGCTGGATGTAACGCATGATTATTATTTTCTTAAGGACAATAAGAGCATGATAGTAACCTCGGAGCGTGACGGATACAACCATATATACTACGTAGTATTAGGCGGTACCGTAACACAGCTTACCAAGGGCAACTATGAAGTAGCCGGTATATGTGCCATAGACAAGGAGAAAAAATATATATATTATTTATCCAATGAATCAGGTACTTTAAATAGGGACTTATACCGTATAGGTTTTGACGGCAAGGGCAAAAAGATGTTATCGAGCGGCAAAGGCTGGAACAATGCCACTTTTAGTCCCACCTGTAAATATTATCGCAATGTATATTCTGACATAGCCACGCCGCCCGTGTACACGCTTAATAATGCCGATGGCAAAGTACTGAGCACCATGCAGGACAATGCGGCCTACAAGGAGCTGATGAAAGAATACGGATTTGCACCCATGGAGTTATTTTCGTTTGTTACCGAAGAGGGTGTAAGCATTAACGGCAGTATTATTAAACCCCTGAATTTTGATCCTTCCAAGAAATACCCTGTGCTGATGCACGTATATGGAGGTCCCGGCAGCCAGGAGGTAAGTAATTCGTTTGGTGGCAGCATGGATGGTGCCTGGTATCAAATGCTGGCGCAAAAGGGCTACATTATAGTCTGCACCGACGGCCGCGGCACAGCCACCAAGGGGGATGCCTTTAAAAAATGTATATACAGGCAAATGGGTAAATATGAGGCCATAGACCAAATAGCCACTGCAAAATACTTAAAGACATTACCTTATGTAGATGGTAATCGTATAGGTATATGGGGTTGGAGTTTTGGCGGTTATTTGTCCAGCCTGGCTATGTTTACGGGTGAAGGCGTGTTCAAAATGGCCATGGCGGTAGCGCCTGTAACTACATGGAGATATTATGACAACATATACACCGAGCGTTTTTTGCAAACGCCTCAGGAAAACGCCTCCGGCTACGATGACAACTCACCCATTACCCATGCAGCTAAGTTGCAGGGCAGCTATTTGCTGGTACACGGCCTGGCCGATGACAATGTGCACGTACAGAACTCTGTGGACCTTATTACAGCGCTCAATAAGGCAGAAAAACAATACGAGCAATATTTTTATCCTAACAAGAATCACAGCATATATGGCGGCAATACCCGCTATCATTTATACATGAAGCTCACCGATTTTGTGCTCAAGAATTTATAATATATGGCCATACCTTACGACAACATACCCACTCCGTGCTACGTACTCAATGAGGAGTCGCTGGAAATAAATTTGCAAATACTGCACCTTATAGAGCAGGAAGCCGATGTGAAGATAATATGTGCGCTCAAGGGCTTTGCCTTTTGGCATGAGTTTCCCATGATAAGCCGTTATATAAGCGGGGCCACGGCAAGTTCGCTTAATGAAGCCCGCCTTATATATGAGGAAATGAATACCGAGGCGCACACCTACTGCCCGGTATATACGCCCAAGGAGTTTCCCATGCTGCTGCAAATGAGTTCACACCTCACCTTTAACACGCTTACGCAGTATGAGCAGCTAATGCCCATATACAGGTCGGTAGGCAAAAAGGTATCCTTAGGCTTACGTATTAATCCGGAGTACTCCGAGGTAACCACCGACTTATACAACCCCACCATAGAGGGTTCCCGCTTAGGCATACGTCGGCATCAGTTAGGTGATACGCTACCGAAAGAAATAGAGGGCTTACACTGCCATGCCTTATGTGAAAACGACAGCTACACCTTAGAGCGTACACTACAGGCCATGGAAGCCAAATTCGGCAATTTGCTGCAGCAGGCCAGCTGGCTCAATTTAGGCGGGGGGCACCTTATTACCAAAGAAGGCTATGATGTGGACCACCTGGTATCACTGCTGCAAGGGCTGCACAAGCGATACCCTAATTTGGAAGAAATAATACTGGAACCCGGTGAAGCCGTAGGCTGGCAAACAGGCGTGCTGGTAGCCGAAGTGCAGGACATAATTCCCTGCAGGGATTTCAGCATAGCCATGCTTGACACCTCCTTTGCCTGCCACATGCCCGACTGCCTGGAGATGCCATACAAGCCGACTATTATGAATGCCCGTGACGCACAGCCCGGTGACAAGTATGTGTACCGCATGGGTGGCAATTCCTGCCTGGCCGGCGACTATATGGGCATGGGCGACTATGCCTTTAAAGAACCACTGGAAATAGGGGAAAAAATAATATTTGACGACATGATACACTACACCATGGTAAAAACCACCTTCTTCAACGGGGTAAAACATCCTAATATAGCTGTGTGGACCAAAAATGGTGAATTGGATATAATACGTCAATTTGACTACGAAGATTATAAAAACAAGCTTTCTTAAGCATATATTAATGAAACGCACTATATTACACGAAATAAGCTCTATACTTTTTATAATACTTATTTCGTGTTTTTTACACTACGGAGCAGCCTTACCGCACATAGCATTTCCATACAATGCCTTATTATGCAGCATAGTAGGACTATGTTGCCTTATAACATGGATATATTGCCCCATAGAGCGAATAAAGGACTATGTATGTTCTTCCGGATGCAGTATATGGCTATGCACGCTATGGATAGCCATTATACTATGCTTTGCACTCATACCGCGAGTATGCACATGCGGACAGGTAACCGACATACGCAACATTCACACCGGCTATGCAGCTATAATAGCATGGGGCATTACGTGGCTATGCCTGAGCGGAAAAATAATCATTCCGTTATGTAACAAGCGTATAGCACACTCATCCGTATTGGCCTGCACAGGTCTGCTTATCATAAGCGGATATTTAATTCCCTGCCAATACGACACGCAGGAGCACAAGCTTACGGTAAACGGTAACTATACCGTTTTTTTGGCCGGAGGCGACAGTATAAAAGTAAACAACATAAGAATGCACCATAATCCCATAGCGGACATAAGCGTACTATATGCCATGCAGGAGCACACTTACGCACTACAGGCGAACAGCCCTATAAGATACAAACATTGGGATATATCACTACTCAGCTGTAACAGGTACACAGGGGAAGCGGTGTTGCTATTGGTATATGATCCGCACAGGTATATATTTCTTGCGGGTATGCTACTTATATTATTGCAATGGGCAATCAGCAGGCTTATCCCAATCGTTTCCCACAGGAAACAATGCCCGTGTGTGCAATAAATCGGCAGCATGTACAGTATATTGTAACACGCCTTGGGTATGAGGCGGCATTTGGGCCAGGGTGATTCCCTGCGGACTTATAATTTGGGTATCACCCTGATGGAGATTACCGTATCCGTCCTTACCTACCCTGTTCACTGCCAGCACATAGCACTGATTTTCAATAGCACGTGCCCGCAACAGGGTATCAAATGCCATGGCCCGCGAAGCGGGAAAATTGGCTATAACCACAAGTACATCATAATCATAAGTGTGATGTAACGGGGAGTAAGCATTACGGCACCACAGGGGAAAACGTATATCGTAGCAGGTAAGCGTTCTACAATTCCACCCCTGCACATTACCTGTATAAGCGGTATTCCCGGGTATAAAATATTGTTTTTCGCAACCGAAAAACAGGTGTTTTTTATCATAATAGCCCGTAATATTTCCATTATCTATCCAGCACATACGGTTTACCATACCTTGCGGTGTAATAACGGGCACACTGCCCGCCACCACGCATCCGTATTGCCGTGACAGGTGCTGCATGTACTGTATACTTTCACCATCCATGGTTTCGGCCATGCGGCATATATGCTCTGATATGCCGCAGGAAAACAATTCCGGCAGCACTATAAGGTGGGGCTGCACGGTAATATGCCGCAAAAGCGTATTACAGTTTTCCACATTGGCAAACTTATGGGTGGCATGTATATCCGTTTGTACCAAACAGACATTAATATTTTCGGTATCAGCATTCATAATAATAACACATAATTAATATATAACAAGGGCAGTTATAAAAAAAATACAAAGGTATATTTTTTTTTATTGCCACAGGGCAAAAAAAAGAGCGGGCACTTAAGAACCCGCTCCTAAAAATTTAATATTTAAGCCTATGGCTTATGTTATTTTTTAAAATAACGATTGAACAAGCCTTCAAAACCCTTACCGTGACGGGCTTCGTCTTTAGCCATTTCATGTACGGTATCATGAATAGCATCTAAGTCACGTTCTTTGGCTATGCGGGCTATACGCATTTTATCTTCACAGGCACCGGCTTCGGCTACCATACGTTTTTCCAAATTGGTTTTGGTATCCCATACCACATCGCCTAATAATTCGGCAAATTTGGCACAATGCTCGGCTTCTTCCCAAGCGTAACGCTTGAATGCTTCGGCTATTTCAGGGTAACCTTCTCTATCGGCCTGACGGCTCATGGCCAAATACATACCCACTTCGGTAGCTTCACCCATAAAGTGTGCATTCAAATCCTTTATCATTTCATCACCGGTACCTTTGGCTATGCCTATTACATGCTCGGTTACAAAATTAAGTGCGGCTCCGTTATCCATTACTTTCCACTCCACTATTTGTTTACATTGAGGGCAGGCCTTAGGAGCTTCGGTTCCTTCGTGTACATATCCGCATACGGGACAAACAAATTTTTTATTCATAATATTATATTTTTTAATGGTTAATATTAATGTGATTATTATTCATTACAATGATGGCACACCCCCGTGTAATATATACGGGTGTGCTCTATGGCGTGCACGTGCATACGCTCGTGCACCACTACAGGCATAGGCATATCATACACCCTGTTACACTTGCGGCAATGAAAATGGGCGTGCGGACGCATATCACCGTCATATCGGCTTTCGGAGGCATTAAAATTCAATTCCACCGCCAAGCCTGACTGCACAAACAAGTTAAGGGTATTATATATGGTGGTTTTAGACAAAGTGGGCATGGTGTGTGACAATTCCGCATATATTTCTTCCACATTAGGATGGGTTTTATGCTCCATAAGGTAATCCAGCACCGCTATACGCTGCTCGGTAGCCTTAATATTATGGGCCTGTAAACACTGCATTTGTCTGCTTTTTATATTCATTATACAATTGTAATTATTACAAACCGGAAATCGTTGCAAAGATAACATTTTTTTTCATACATTTTTTACCACCTAAAAAAAAAAAAAAAAAAAAAAAAACGGCTGATATTATTTTTTTTAGTATTTTTGCATCATGAAATTTGAAATAACAATATCATGAAGAAAATATTAGGATGTATTATATTGCTATGTTGCCTTACCGCTATGGGGCAGAATGGCTACAAGCATGTAGCCGCAAGAGGCACCATGAGTCCGGTACTTCATTACACTGATGAGCACGGACACTTTTATTGCATACGCTTTGACATCACCTGCGTTGATTGCGTAATTGACGGCAATATATATATAGTTAATTGTAGTGACCCTGACAAAGTAATACAATCGGCCACCTATCATGTGGAATTAGGGCCAAACGGCTGGCAATGGGGGCACGACGGAAATTGTCCCTGCTATATCAGTGGCGGAGCCGCTGCCTTAGGCATTAGCAAAGACAGCCTTGTTAATTTGGTACTGCACCATGATTTTCCCATAGATTGTTGTCAGGGAAATTCCGGTGATGACCCCGGCACCGGTTATACACCCTGCGACACCATGCCCATAGAAGTACCCGGCTATACCGAATGGCTATGCAACCGTACGGAAGCATACTGCTGTAATGATACCCTTCACATTGCATTTACCATATATAATTGCCTTACGCACGAAGTGGTGTACTCCCATAGTTTTGATGCCATAAACCGACATATATGGAGCAATGCCGATGACCCTGAAAATTACATATTCCATTACAATTCGCCTCAGGAAGAAGAAATAAGGAGAAGAATGCTCCAGGCCGTATTGCAATCGCCCGAATTCACACCATGTAATTAACCTAAATTGCTTATATATCATGAAACTATTCACACTTTTAATCATAACGTTTTTTATTATTACGGGCATTGCACAGGCTCAGCCCGCACGCATTCCGCAATCGGATATATATTGGGAAATTAACGTAACCGATGGTGATTCCGCCTTACACATAACCGGCAGCGGCTATATACCCTCACACGACCAATGGAAGCCATATTGTTCATCTATAAAACACATTACTATAGATGAAGGTATTACGGGAATTGCTCCCTATACATTTAGCCGATATACGGCGTTATTATCGGTTAAACTGCCTGAAAGTTTGCAGGAAATAAGTTCGGCTCTATTTCAAAACGACAGCCTGCTCACCCGCATAAACACACCCGCCAAAGTACAGAAAATAGGAGGCTACGCATTTCAGCGTACCCGACTGAAAGATACCATAATATTTCCGGAAACTTTACGTGTTTTGGAAGGCTCGGCATTTGCCAATACGGACATAACGCACACTATTATTCCGGCTACCATTGACACACTCATGCCTTCATTATTCAGCCAAACACAGCTCACAACAATAATACTGCCTTCCACTTTAAAATATATATGTCGATACGCATTTTATAACACACCGCTTACACACATTACCTGCATGGCACTTGACCCGCCTGCCATACAAGATGAAAATGCATTTTTCAATATATGCCGTTCCTCATGCACAATAACAGTTCCTTCCTCGGCACTGGATACATATAAAAGCACTCCTATATGGCAGGATTTTTTTATAGAAGCCGGCGGCCTGAGTGCCAATATATATGCCGACAAAGCCAAAGGATACGTAAAAGGGCTGAGTAACAGATTCTATTCATCGGGTGAAAGAATAAATGCCATAGCCGTAGCCGACAGCAATTACACGTTCACGGGCTGGAAAAGCAACAACAGGCTCATATCGGCCAACAGCATACTCTCCTTCACCATTACACAGGATACGGTAATAGAAGCCTGCTTTGAGCCCAATACCGCCATATATAACACCTCAAATACCCGCAATGAAGTAAGCATATACCCTAATCCAGCCGGCAGTTACCTGCACATACAGGCCTGTGATGAAATAAAAAGGATAAGTCTGTATGATATTTCGGGGAAAATGATACTTTACGCCGACAACACGAAACGCATAAACATAGAACATTTGTCAGCCGGAATATATATAGTAAAAATAGAATGTAACAAATTGTGCCACATAAAAAAAGTGATAAAACTATAACTGCCTTCACATGGATATGCTCAAACGGATAGGAATACTTATATTCTGCATGAATTTATTATGCACGCAGGCTCAGCACTCCTGCTACGGAACCGACTTTTTGTTTGCATTTCCATATCCTAATTATAACCCATCCACTAATCCTGATTCGGCATATCATCATTATATAAGCATAAAATCCATATATGATACTGACGGATACATATACTTTAATGCCACACAGGATTCCATTCCTTTTCATATACAGGCTTTTCACAGCTATGAACACACGCTTACCGATACACAAAAAAGTTATAGTACTGTAGGTAACCGGCCTGGACCGCAAGACATTGGCGTGTACAATTCCGGCATACACATTACCAGCAGCTATCCCATTACGATATCAATAGGAATACATTGCACTGCATCCTCCGACGTTTCTGTCATAGTTCCCACTCCGGCATGGGGATATTCCTACATAACACACAATACTAAAAACATCACCCCCTACTATGGCATAAATGAAAGCATTTTGATTATTGCAAATGAGGACAGCACGCTTATATACAGCAATAACGCCTATATATGCACTATTAACAAAGGTGAGATATGGTATGACCATGTGTCTATAGGAACTAAAATAAGCGCCAACAAACCCATAATGGTATATAGCTTCAACAACTTAGCTTTTATAAAAAGTAGTGGTGACGGAATACTTGAGCCCATGCTCCCCCTACATTCGCTGGGCACCGATGTATTTGTACCTTGTACCCCAATAACGACCAACTACATACAGGTAATAGCCACTCAAAATCACACCAACATAACCTATTCGGGAGGTAATATTATAACAGATTTTTCCGGCTTTAGGATTTTTGAAATAGACACTAACGTAGCCCGCACCACCACTAATTTAATGGAGGGAGAAAAAATATGGATAACTGTGGACAGGTATGACCACGGCTGCTATATTCACGCCGACAAGCCCATAAGTGTACACTCCTTCTTATCACAAGAAGATGATTATATTGGAGACCCTGAAATGGCCGCAATGCCCGGAATAAATCAAAAGACGACAGACTGCATCATAAAACCATTTCAAATACCGGACGACCCCAAATACCTACCATTTAAACATTACCTTACTATCAGCACGCCTACCCTTACCAAAGACAGCACCAGCATACGCACTCTTACACATGGTGATACCTGCCTGTATGGCGGCACATGGACCAATCATTCCTCAGGCTACTCCTTCTACAACATGCCTGTACAGGCCGACACTAATACCTACTACATTAGCAATAATGCGGGAGGTATTATTGCCTATTACTCTGCTTTCAAACACGCCGATGGTATATATGCACTTGCCAATTGTAAATTTTTCAATGCCGATATTTCATTTTCCGGCAATGACACCTCCTATATTAACCTGTCGGAAGTATGGTTTTGCGAACAGGACATACACTTTACGGCCGACATTAAAGGGAATATGAGCCCCTTACCCGGCCACATAAAATGGTATATTGATGGTACGGAATACCTGCCGGCCAGAGATAACATGCAATGGAGCAAATATTTTTCACAAGGGACGTACCATATAGAAATGGAAGTTCGCTTTGATGATGAAATTAATACCAAACGCATAGGCTCTACCCTGAATGTATCCGCTTTAAAAATAGAAACGGGCACTACTCCCGAGCACTGTCACAAGGAAGACGGACGCATTATGCTTTACCCCACGGTATGTTACCAGCCGCATTTACTATACCGTACTGACAGCACATGGCACCATGGTGATACCATATACGGCCTCAAAGCCGGCAGTTATCACCTATATATTACCGATTCGGTATGTGAAACGGAAGCCGATGTGAGGGTAGACAGCACAGTAAAGCCTCAGGCGGAATTTTCGGCAGACTACTACACCACTATGGCACAGTACACCATACATTTTACCGACCGCTCCACTTATAAAGATGCACCTATAAGCCAATGGTATTGGGATTATGGTGATAATAAGAGCAGCACGTTACAGCATCCTTCTCACGCTTATGAGCATGAAGGAAACTACCCTGTAACCTTATACATTACCGATACTAACCTGTGCACTGACAGCATTACGCACTATATAGACATAGTAAGTGCATTTAGTTTCCCTAATATATTCACTCCTACAGGTGCCAATGGTGAGTCATACTACTTTAGGCCCATAGAAGACAAAGGACTGTTTCACAGCTTTGAAATGACCATATACAATCGTTGGGGCACACCTGTGTGGACACAGCATTGCAGTGACGGTGCCTGCCCGCACTACACCGATGACAGCTTTTGGTGGAACGGCATATCGGATAAGGGTGTTCGCGTATCAGACGGTGTGTATTATTGGGTAGTAACGGTACACACTCCCGGCATGCCGACTTTCAGCCTACACGGATCGGTAACAGTAGCAGGCAGTTCCCATTAATACGCATATTCATGGTTGCCGCCGGCACACAGGCTTGAGCTCCTACCTGTTTTTATCGGTATGCTACTATAATATGTAGCATGTATTACATCATTCAAACCGTAAATATGCCGCATATTTACAAAAAAAATGACAAATACCTGTCCTTTTTTATACGGGCGAATAGGCGTACATGGCGTACGAGTCCGCTATATATCTAATAATGAGCCTGTAATTTTTATTAAAAAAAACTTGCAAAAGACAGATAATAATGATATATTTGCAAAAAAATTTTTTTTAGTACCATGGGTAAAGAAGTTAAATTTAGTTTAGTATACCGGGATATGTGGCAGTCCTCGGGTAAATATCAGCCACGAGTAGATCAACTTATCAAAATAGCCCCTGTTATAGTAGATATGGGGTGTTTTGCCAGAGTAGAAACCAATGGAGGTGCATTTGAGCAGGTAAATCTTCTATATGGAGAAAATCCTAATAAAGCCGTAAGAGAATGGGTAAAGCCCTTTAACAAAGCCGGTATTCAAACGCACATGCTTGAGCGTGCCCTTAACGGCATACGCATGTATCCTGTACCTGCTGATGTCCGCAGGCTTATGGCCAAGGTAAAAAAGGCGCAGGGAGTGGATATTATGCGTTCGTTTTGCGGATTGAATGACCATCGTAATTTAGAGCTTTCGGTTAAGTATGCCAAGGAAGCCGGTATGATATCACAGGCAGCTTTAAGTATTACCCACTCACCCATACACACTGTGGAATATTACATGGGTGTGGTAGACAAGCTGGTGGAATACGGTGCCGATGAAATATGCCTGAAAGACATGGCAGGAGTAGGCAGGCCTGTAACACTGGGCAAGCTGGTATATGAAATAAAGAAGAAATATCCTCACATAGCAGTACAATATCACGGGCATAGTGGTCCCGGATTTTCAGTAGCCTCTACTTTGGAAGTGGCCCGTGCCGGTGCGGACTATATAGATGTAGCCATGGAGCCGCTGTCATGGGGTATGGTACATCCTGATGTTATCACCATAAGAGCCATGCTGAAAGATGCCGGTTTTACCGTAGCAGACATTAATATGGATGCCTATATGGAAGCTCGCAGCCTTACCCAATCGTTCATGGATGACTTTTTAGGTGATTTTATTAACCCCAGAAACAAAATATGCTCCTCATTATTGGTAGGTTGCGGTTTGCCTGGAGGCATGATGGGTTCTATGATGTCGGATTTACAGGGCATGCATGCTGCCATAAATGCGGCATTGCGTAAGAACGGCAAGTCGGAGGTGAACATAGACCAGCTATTGGTTCAGCTATTTCAGGAAGTGGAATACATATGGCCCATGCTGGGTAATCCTCCATTGGTAACACCGTTTAGCCAATATGTAAAGAACATAGCGCTTATGAACATATACAGCATGGCTAACGGCAAGCCTCGTTTTTCACAAATAGACAAAGACAGCTGGAACATGATATTGGGCAAAAACGGAAAATTACCCGGTACTTTGGCCCCTGAAATAATAGAGCTGGCCAAGGCTCAAAATATGGAATTTTACACCGGTACACCTCATGATGTGGTGGAAGACCAATTGGACGTATACCGTAAAGAAATGGCTGACAATGGTTGGGACGTAGGTGAAGACGAAGAAGAATTATTTGAATTGGCTATGCATGATCGTCAATATCGGGATTATAAATCGGGCATAGCCAAAAAGCGTTTTGAAGAAGACTTAGCCAAAATACGTGCCGAAAAAGCCGCCAAGAATGCTCCTGCTGCTCCTGCTTCAAAAGAGGAGCAAATAGAACGTTGCTTAGCATATATATCAGATAAATATCCTAATGCCACACCGGTATTGGCACCGGTAAGCGGCACCATGATATGGGAAGCCGACCACACAGACAAGTCGGTAGCACCTCAGCCGGGCAAGGCAATGCAGGCTGGGGACTATTTTGCCACCATAGAAGCATTCTACGGCATGGAAGATGTATTGGCCCCCATAAGCGGTAAACTTATAGACACCTGTGTAAAACAGGGAGCTAAAGTAGCCAAAGGCGATATTATAGCCTGGATGCAATAATAATATTTTCACGTTTTAAACTGCAAAAGGCGTGCCTTTTGCAGTTTTTTTTATAACAAGCCATCACCTCATGAATGAAGTAAAAGCGAAAAAATACTTAGGACAGCATTTTCTTACTGACCTAAGCATAGCCCGCAGAATAACCGACAGCCTTACCGGTGAATACCGGCAGATATTGGAAGTAGGGCCCGGCATGGGTGTACTCACCCGGCTCCTGCTGGAGCACACGGAATATACGGTAAATGTGGTAGAAATAGATACCGAGTCGGTAAGTTACCTGTATGAGCATTTTCCAGCCTTGCAGGGGCACATACATGCCACCGACTTTTTAAGAATGGACTTTTCGCAGGTGTACACCACCCCATTTGCCCTTATAGGGAACTTTCCCTACAACATATCCTCACAAATACTTATAAAAACGCTGGAGAACAGGGATATGATACCGGAAGTGGTAGGTATGTTTCAAAAGGAGGTAGCCGTACGCATAGCGTCGGCACCGGGCAATAAGGACTATGGCATACTAAGCGTGCTGCTGCAAGCCTACTATGACATAGAGTACCTGTTTACGGTGAATGAAAATGTATTCAACCCGCCGCCAAAGGTAAAATCGGCGGTAATACGGTTGAAACGCAATAATACGAAACATTTGGACTGTGATGAGCAGTTGTATAAAACCATAGTAAAAACGGCCTTTAACCAAAGACGCAAAATGCTAAGAAATTCGCTCAAGGGCATGCCTTTGAGTGAAGAGGTGCTCAATAGCACGCTATTGGAAAAGCGGCCTGAGGACTTAGGCGTACAGGACTATATATATTTAGCACAGCAATGTAACCGACAATAAACACAACAAAAAAAATCACACAATATGAAAAAATCAGGTATTATTATCAGCCTAATAGCCAGTATAGGACTTATAGCAGCCTTTAGTGCTGCCGGCTATTATTTTTACAAGGCAAAAAAGGCGCCGCGTACCGTATCGGTAGTAGGCTTAGCCGAAAAGGACTTTACATCGGACCTCATAGTATGGAATTTCAGCTATGCGGTAAAGAAAACAGACATAAAAGAGGCCTATAACACCATAAAAAGTCAGAACATGGTGGTAAAGGAATATCTTATAGCCAAGGGAATAGATGAAAAGGCCATAGTATTCAATGCCATAGACAGTTACGAGGACTATGATTACGAGTGGAACGAGCAAATACGGCGCAGCACGCAGGTATTTATGGGTTATCAGCTTACGCAGAAGGTACGCATAGAATCAAAAGAAGTGGAGCATGTGGAAAAGATATCACGCGAAATATCGGAATTATTGGACAAGAACATACAAATAAACACCAACAATTTGGCCTACTACTATACCAAGCTGGCGAATTTGAAGATAGAGATGCTGGAGCGGGCGACTTTAGATGCCAAAAAGCGGGCTGAAACCATAGCGAAGAATGCGGGGTCGAAGTTAGCAGGGCTCAAAACGGCCAATATGGGAGTATTTCAAATTACGGCTCCTAATTCTGCCGACGATTACTCTTGGGGCGGAGCCTTTAACACTACCTCTAAGCAAAAGCGGGCCAGCATTAACATGAGGCTTACCTACTATGTAAAATAGCATGGGAGTGTATTTTTTATGCATATATAGCATTTTGCTATATTAATATGTTATAGGTTTAGCATAATCCACCAGCACTACCTTCACCGAAGTATCACGGCACAGCCGGCGGGTATGGGCTACATTTTCGGCATTATATTCTTTAGGGGTATCCCAAAAATGTATGTTATAATCGGGAAAAGACTGTGGCAGCAGCGGATACATACGGTATTCACAGCTTAAGGCATCAGGATGCAGGTAATCGGTTTGTTGGCGGATGTGTTTTAACCATTGCTCATTGGTTCGATGTGAATAATAGGTATTATCTACCCATAATATAACATACAGGCCATAGGCCTTAAGTATTTTAAGGGCATGTTCATCACCATGTTCCACCATAATTTTATGTTTTATATTATATTTTTCGGCTACCTGCAGTATAAGGCGGGCTATGGCATTGGCATTGTTTTCGGTAAGGTTTTTCATATCTATCCAATACCAATGCTGTTGGGGTGCAGGCATGGCGGCCATCCACCTGTCAAAGGTGAGGCCGTATATGGTATCATATAGTTCATGGCCCACATACAGCTGCCGTTGGTATTCGCTATAGTTCAAGTCAAGCTCCATGCCGCTGAAGCAGGCGGATTTTTGCCGTGCCACGGCAGTATCGTTCACACCGTGAGCCCACACTTTGTCGGCAGGATATACGTAGGAAGAATGATAAGCCGGCTTACGGCAGGCCACACACACCAAGAGGCTTATTACACAGGTATATACATATGATTTATTCATATTATTTGGCATAATTTACTTTTAACACAGCATTTTTTACGGTGATGCGGGTTCCGGGTTTCCAGTGGCGGTCGCTGCCGGGTGAGCGAAGGTGCACCGAGCACAGGTTGGCAGAAGTATGTGACAGGGCAAACTCTTTAGTCACTTCCAAATGATAGGTACTATCTTTATGTAATACTTCGGCATTAAGGAATTTGGATATATAATCACATTCCCACACTTCATCATTACCTTTAAAATCAATAACAAGGAAGGGAAAATCGTCCTGCCACAGGCTATCCTGTATAAGCACATCGGCTATGAAGGTAAGTTTCACACGGGTATTACCATGAGCCGGAGGCAGCGACATTTCTTCAAATATGTCAAATATTTTATCTCCTTTTTCGCTGGGTTTATCTTTAGGGGTTACGTAAGGAACGTTAGTGCTTCGTTTATAGGTAATTACATTGGTGTAGCATAGAGGGCTGTACAGGGGGTGAGCGGTAAGTTTATTATTATAATAGGTATAGCACAGCACATGCTTATAGGCCTGCAATTTGTTGCGGCACAGTTGCAACATGGCATTATTATTCACCTCCTGAAGGTGCATAGAGCTATCCATGGCATACAGGCGTTCCTTATCCCAGCTATTGGCGGCCTGATAGTAATAATTATGATACACCATGCAACGCAATTCACGGTTATAGTCCACTATGAGCATATTTCTATTAGCATGCATGGCGGAGGAGGTATCCAGGCCTTCGCCCCACCAGTGCACGGTAGAGGGCATATCAAGCCGGTATTTATTCTTCATTAAGGCACACAATGATGGTGCTATATCAAAATGTGTTACCACAGAGTGAAAGGTATGTGCTTCTTTAATAAGGGGCGACCATATAATAAGGGGCACATGATGATAGGAAAGAGGGTCGCCCGTTTGCATGCCGGAGGCATGGTCACCCACTATGATGAATATGGTATTGTTATAATTGGGCAATTTGGCATACTGCTGCAGCCATTGGCGGAGGCAGTCGTCGGTATAGAGGGCGGCGGCGGCACGGCCGGAGTTATTAAAATTCTTTACGTACGTATTGGCGGCGGCTTTGCGTTCATAGTAATGTTGTTTTTCGGCGTCATTGGCTATTTCCAGGGATTCATGCATAGTAATGGTGGTTATCATGCTAAAATGCGGACCTGAGGTTTGTTGCAGGGTATCCGTTATTTTATTGAGCATAATACCGTCGTTATAACCCCAATAGGTACCCAAGCTACGTTCGTTATGGTCCTTAAAACACCTGAAAAACGGGGCCATGCTACTCACATGCTGGGCTGACAGGTATTCATATATACAGTCAAAGGTGAGGTAACCGGCATAGAAATGGCGGGTGGTATAATTATTGTGATTAAATATAGCCACCATGGAATTAAAATAGGGCATGGTGCCGAACTGGAATCCGCGAGGGCCGCTCACGCTACCGGTAATGGCCGGCAGGGCTGCAAAACTGCGTATAGCTGCCGACAGGCAATTACTCCAATACAGCCCTGTGCGGGCAAGGGAATCGGTAAAGGGCATAAAGCCGTTACTTATGAGTTCATTGCCTAAGGATTCTACCAATAGCAGCACTACATCGGGCTTTTGCGTAGCGTTATTGAAATAAGGGGACAGTACATCAGGTGTATTATCCTTACGCTCTAACGGATAATATTTATCATTTGTTTGCCACTGCGGATAGTCTTTTAGGAATTCGTTTACCAGTGCTTCATCATATTCTACCTGATAGGTTCCTTCGCTAACATCTCCGTTTTTTACCGTATTTTTGAAATATTTTACTGATTCGCAGGCTAAGAAGTAAGTACGGTTATGTATATAGGCAAAGGCCTTATATTCCATAAGATGATCAACTTGGAACAGGAGTGACAGTAGTACAAATATAATGCTCACCGGTAACACGCTCCACACAGCCTTGCGGGCATGGTGTACCAGCCATGTGCCAAAGAACAGCAAGGTGAGCACCACACCTATAATGATCATAAGGGGCACATATAATCCCACGGCACCTTTTACGGCCATAAAGGACTCGGAAAGCGGGCGTGCCCACAGCTCGCTATCAAGCATGTAGCCATTGTGCCCGGCGTATATGGCCAATGACAGCTCTATAATGATAAGCAATGAAAACCATGCTACGGTAATGTAGAATATGCTACGCTTACACCATTTATACAGCGGGTAATACAGCAGAGCTCCGGCCAATACTACCCACGAGGACACTATCATATTATAGGTAACGGCCCGCACCGATATATTACCCATATTAACACCTTCTATATCAGGCATAATGCACCATTCCGTAATTTTGAGTAGGAGTATAAACAATAAATATAGGGCTGCTACCGACCAGTATATAGTGTACCCCGACCATTTTTGTTTCCAATCAGCTACATTCATCAATATATCAAAAATATATTATTTATTTATATTTTTCAATTAATTAACGCATTATAGATTATAATAAAAATAATTACAGCGTATTATTTATTACCATTAGCTATAAAGTGTATGCCTACGGCAAAAGGCAGCACAAAGGAGAGCATATAGCCGTCAAGCCAGCTTCCGTGGAAGGCGGCGTAGGCGAAATACATAGAGAACAGGGCTACTACCACAGCCGACACTATGGTGAGGGTATGGGCTTTGCCGACTCCGCCCGGCACGAGCAATACGGCGAAGAGGCAATATAGGCATATGCAGAGGGTTTGTAAGGATATGGAGTGTGCATTAAGGGAAGTAATTACGTTCCGGTAGCGTGAAAGCAGGAACAGGCACACTGATATTCTAAGCAGCCAGCCCGACAGAGGGGCCATAGATTTTACGGGTTTCATTACAGGTATATGATTATGAGTTAATAATATTATTGTTTAGGCGGATAATCCACAGAGTAATGCAGGCCTACGCTTTCGTGGCGATTAGCGGCGGAGCGGATAATAAGGTAGGCGCAGGCTATAAGGTTACGCAGTTCGCTCAATTCTTCGGTAAGCACGGAGCGGTTATAGAGGTCTTCGGTTTCTTTGTAAATAAGGCTCAGGCGGTCGTAGGCGCGTTTAAGGCGGAGATTAGAGCGAACTATGCCCACGTAGTTAGACATTATTTCCTGAAGTTCTTTACGGGTTTGTGTTACGAGTACCATTTCCTCGTTGAATATAAGGCCTTCGGCGTTCCACGAGGGCACGTCGGTGCGATAGGATATATGTTTTACTTTTTCTATGGCGTGCATGGCGGCATTATGGGCATACACTATGGCTTCAAGCAGGGAATTAGAGGCCAGCCGGTTACCGCCGTGGAGGCCTGTGCGGGAGCATTCGCCTGCGGCGTATAGGTGGTGTATAGATGATTCGCCATGCTTATCCACTACTATACCGCCGCACTGGTAGTGGGCGGCGGGGCGTATAGGTATCATATCTTTGGCTATGTTAATACCCAGGTCGAGGCATTTGGCGTATATATTAGGAAAGCCTTCCATGAGGGCAGCTTTACCGAGGTGGCGGGCGTCCAAATAGAGATGGTCGTCACCGCTAAGTTTCATTTCATTATCTATGGCACGGGCCACTATGTCGCGGGGTGCAAGGGAGAGGCGGGAGTCGTATTTATGCATAAATTCATTCCCTTTCAGATCCTTGAGTATGGCGCCGGCGCCACGCATGGCCTCGGTAATGAGAAAGGCCGGTCTTTCGGCGGGGTTATACAGGCTGGTGGGGTGAAATTGTACAAATTCCATATCGCTCACCACGCCGCGGGCGCGGTGAACCATGGCTACGCCGTCACCGGTAGCGGTGATAGGATTGGTGGTGGTGGTATACACATTGCCTATGCCGCCGGTAGCCAACATGGTTATTTTAGCCAGATAGGTTTCCACCTTTTTGGTGCGGGAATCCAGCACGTAGGCTCCATAGCATTCTATATTAGGGGTATGGTGGGTAACCCATTGGCCCAAATGGTGTTGGGTAATAATTTCCACTGCATACTGATGCTCCAGCAGGGTGATATTAGGGTGATTCTTCACCTCTTCAAGCAACCCTCTTTCCACTTCGGCACCGGTATTATCCTTATGATGCAATATGCGAAAATTGGAATGGCCGCCTTCACGGTGTAAATCATACAATCCGTCGGAGCGTTTATCAAAATGCACGCCATAGCGTATCAATTCTTTAATACGCTCGGGGGCCTCGGTAATAGTCATGCGGACAGCATCTTCGTCACATATGCCGGCACCGGCCACAAGGGTATCCTGTATGTGCCGGTCAAAGCTATCGGTATCATATATTACGGCGGCTATGCCGCCTTGGGCGTATTTGGTAGAACCTTCATCGGCAGCTGCCTTAGTAACTATGCATACTTTACCGTATTCTGCCACCTTAAGGGCAAAACTCAGCCCGGCAATACCTGACCCTATTACCAAAAAATCTACTTCCATATAGTTTACTTTATGTTTTAAAATGCAAAAATAATGCTTTTTACATTAACATTACGCTGCTGAAAAAAAAAGTAGTTTACACTCAAAAGTTAAAACAATGCACACATACCAACCTATATATCAAACACATATAATCTTCTCCATATACTCTTATACATTTTACATGTATAACACCCTATAGCATGAGGGGTACTATAAAGAAGGAGATAGCGGCATATTTATTCTGTTTGTACAAGGATAAAATAGCAGCAAGGGCAAAAAATAATTTAGTAGTACTAAAGCGGCTTAGTATTGCAAAAAAAGTGTTATCTTTGCCACATGGATAATAACACGAATATGGCTACAGAAAGCGTCCCTATAGAAGAGCAGAAAAAGCAAGAGCAAATTGCTAAAAATAAAGAAGATAACACCGCAAAGGAAGTTATTGCCACACCCGAGCACATTATAAGTGTGCAACATGCTGATGTATATCAGGGTAAAAATCTCATATTGAATGATGTATCACTCAATATAGACAATGGTGAACTGGTATATTTGGTAGGCAGAACGGGCTCAGGTAAAAGTAATTTGCTTAAATTACTCTACTGTGATGTTCCCGTAGTAAACGGGGAGGTGAAGGTGGCAGGCTATGACTTATACAAAATAAAATCACGCAACATACAAAAATTGCGACGCAAATTAGGCATAGTGTTTCAGGATTTTCAGCTTTTGCAGGACAGAACGGTATATGAGAATCTTAAATTCATTACCAAGGTTACGGGGTGGAAGGATAAAACTGCCCGTAACGAGCGTATAGAAGAAGTGCTCACCATGGTAGGCTTGGAAACCAAGGGGCATAAAATGCCGCACCAGCTTTCGGGCGGGGAGCAGCAGAGGGTGTGTATAGCACGTGCATTGGTAAACAGGCCTGAAATAATACTGGCGGATGAGCCCACGGGGAATTTGGACCCGGAAACGTCATACGACATATTTGCATTGCTCAGAGATATAGCCCATGCCGGCACATCGGTATTGGTAGCCACCCATGATTACCTTATATTGAATCAAATACCCTCACGGGTAATAAAAATAGAGAACGGAAAAGTTATTGAATAATTATGTTATCCATACTCATTCCCATATACAACTACGACGCCCGCAAATTAGTGCAAACCCTGCACGCACAAGCCACTGCGGCGAACATTGAATTTGAAATACTTTTGTTAGATGACGCTTCAGAGAACACGGAGCTAAGGCAAGACAACCAGATACTGAAGAGTATGCCTTTTGTAACGTTATTGGAATTACCCACCAAGGCAGGGCGTTCGGTAGCACGTAATTTTTTGGCCGGGCAGGCCAAATATGCTCATTTACTATTCTTAGACTGTGACAGTGAGCCTGCAGATGAGCAATACATACAGCGATACATTCCCTATTGTAATGAAAAAGATATAGTGGTATGTGGCGGTACCGCTTATAAAAAGGAGTTGCCGCGAAAGGACTGCTACCTGCGATGGGTATATGGCACCAAATGTGAAACCGCCGATGCGGCAGCACGCAGTATGAAACCCAATTCCCGTTTTTCCACCTTCAACTTTTTTATTTCCAAGGATTTGTTTTGGTCCATACGATTTAATGAAATGCTAAAGAACTATGGGCATGAGGACACCCTTTTCGGGCTGGAATTACGCAAAAAGCACATAAATATTACACACATAGACAATCCGTTATATCACTTAGGAATAGATACCAACAGGGAATATATAAACAAGACGCGTCAGGGGGTGGAAAACCTGAAGATATTATTAGAACAATATGAGGACAAGGGTTTGCTTACTAATGACATACGGTTATTAAAATACTATCATTACTTAGAAAGCACTCACACCGTATTCATGGCAGCCTTTTTCTACTACACTTTCCGTAAGAGCATGGAAGCCAATTTTAACGGTAAGCGTCCTAATCTCACCCTTTTTAACTTGTATAAAATAAGTTATTTATCAAGTTTAAAATTCAAGAAAAACGTAGAAATATAAACAAAGGTGGTAATATGTGTGCTATGCCCTTATTGCAATCATGGTTACCGCTTACTAAAAAGGAGGTGGAATTACGCGGCTGGAATGAGTTGGACGTGGTGCTCATTACCGGTGATGCCTATGTGGACCATCCTTCATTTGGCACTGCCATAATAGGCAGGCTTATAGAGGAGGCCGGTTACAGGGTAGGTATTATATCACAGCCCAATTGGCAGGACGACCTCAGGGATTTTAAACGTTACGGCTGCCCCCGATTGTTTTTTGGCATTAACTCCGGCAGCATGGATTCCATGGTGAACCATTACACAGCCGCCAAGCGTTTACGCTCTACCGATGCCTACACGGCAGGAGGCAAAAGCGGATTCAGGCCGGACTATGCCGTGAGTGTATATTCCCGCATAGTACGCCGGCTATACCCTGACAGCCTTATAGTAATAGGAGGCATAGAGGCTTCGCTGCGCAGGCTTACCCACTACGACTACTGGGCAAACAAGCTGTTTCCATCTATACTATACGATAGCGGTGCCGACCTTATAGCCTACGGCATGGGGGAAAAGAATATGATGGATATACTAAAGGTGTGTAGCGAAAAAGAGCATCCTAAGGTGCAGGATTTTTGCCACATACCGCAAATAGCCTACTCCGTACCCAAGGAGCAGGCACCCAAAGGCGACCACATAATATACCTGCACGGCTATGAAGCCTGCCTTAAAAGCAAGGAAGCATTTGCTCATAATTTTAAGTTATTTGAAATAGAATCAAACAAAAAGCAGGCTGCCACGCTGGTGGAACCTTATATAGACCGCTACACCGTGGTAAACCCGCCTTACGCCACCTGCACCCAAGCCGAGCTTGACCACGTGTATGCCCTGCCCTACACCCGACTACCTCACCCCAAATACCTTAAAAGGGGTGAAATACCGGCCTTTAACATGATACAAAACTCCATTAACATACATCGCGGATGCTTTGGCGGTTGCAGTTTTTGTACCATATCAGCCCATCAGGGCAAATTTATTACCGGCCGTAGCACCGTCTCCATACTGCAGGAAATAGAAAAGCTTACGCACATGCCCTATTTTAAAGGACATATCAGTGATTTAGGAGGGCCTTCGGCCAATATGTACCTTATGAAAGGTAAAAACGAAAACCTGTGCCGCCAATGCGAACGCCCATCCTGCATATTCCCTGCCAAATGCAAAAACCTGAACTTTGACCACCAACCGCTGCTCTTGCTGTATAGGCAAGCCGCCCGCATACCCGGCATAAAAAAAATAACCATAGGCAGCGGCATACGCTACGACCTGCTGCTATGTGACAATACCGAACTCAATCACAACTGCCATATAGACGAATACACCGAAACGCTGATACGGGAGCACGTTTCCGGCAGACTAAAAATAGCACCAGAACACACTGAAAATCATATTTTAGAGCTTATGCGTAAGCCAAATTATGATAATTTTATAAAATTTAGAGATAAATTTATAACAATTAACGAAAAACACCATTTAAGACAACAGCTCATTCCCTATTTTATATCCTCACATCCGGCCTGCACCCTACAAGATATGCTGGCCCTAAAAAAGAAAATGAAGCAAATATGCTATCAACCAGAACAGGTACAAGACTTTACCCCTACCCCCATGACCCTGTCATCTACCATATTCTACACGGGTATCAACCCCTATACGGGCCAAAAAGTATTCTGCGAAACCAATATGAGCCGTAAAAAGCAGCAGAAAGAATGCTTTTTTAAATAAAAAAAACAGTTTACTTACAGCATTATTATAGTATACCGTCCCCACATTATTCTACGCTCAGCCGCTCTATGAGGGCGGCATGTTGAGGATAAGCCTTCACTAAATTACACCTGTGCCCCAGTTCAAAATTATCAAACGTAAAAGCGGGGGCAACCGCACAGCCTACCAGGGAAAATTCCTCATGAGAGGGAATTTCGGCAGCAAACCATTGACCGGGATATATTATCACCTGCATTTCACCTTGGGGCGAAAGCTTGTGCGTGTGCAGAATTCCGTCAGCATCTATTACATATATATTTAAGGCCCGGCCTGCATGGTAGTACCATATTTCCACAACCCCGTGCAGGCAATGGAATGCCGAAATATCCTTAGCGGTGAGCATATAATATATGGTGGAAATATCCTTAGTGCCGGTATTGTCATTGCCATACAACTGCCTGTAATAGCCGCCCTCGGGGTGAGGCTGCAGCCCGAGCTGACGTATATAATCCTGTTCCGTTATCATACTACTGATATAAAAAAAATATATAACTATAAAAAACTATCTTCCTTATTCATGTTAACAGCGATACGCAGCAATCCGCATAACTGCCACAATGGGGCTTTCCCCGATGCAAAGGTAGCATAAAAAAATTTTTTATATACCCTTACCCCCACAAAAAAAAACGTATGAAGACAGAATAGGACACCCCTAAAAAAAAGATAAAATTTTAATAATCAAACAATAAGAGCTTGTTTTATTCGTTATATAATTGTAATTCAAAAAAAAAAAAAAAAAAAAAAAAATGCCCGATATTATGTAAAGTATGAAGTATCTACAAAAAGCGGTGGTAACATTAATATTCATATTAATGTTACCACCGAAAAAGGTATTGAAAAAATTTCAAAACACAAGCAAAACCTTTACTCAAACGTTTGGACATATTCCCAAAGGGTTTAATAGTAAAATACAAGTAGTAGCGTCCGATTGGTATACTGTGAATCTTTCCATTTACACATGTCGTGGTGAAGAACCTTTTGTGCTGAAGGCAATCAAATCGGATAAATTAGGAGGTAATATATTCAAAGATTCATTATCGCTGCAGTATACGATAGATTTTTAAGAGTGAAATTATAGAAATAGAAATAGTAACAACAGCATTTAGCATTATTATAAATAATTGAATATTACAATATTGTAGTTAATACTTCTTCTTCATTGTCTTTTACATATAAAAGATGTTAAAAAGTATAATATATGTAAGAAAACAGGAATAAATAATTATAGTTTATGTTTCATCTAAATTTAAAGTCACGCCATAATCGTGAAGCCAATTTTCACATTCTTTGTAGTTGGGCATCACGCTGAAAACGGCATCCCAGAACTGGCGGGTGTGCTGCGGATATTTCAGGTGGGTAAGCTCGTGGACAATCAAATAGTCGATGACCCTCGGGGGAGCCATGATACACTTCCAGTGGAAGTTGATTTTCTTTTGTGGCGTGCAGCTCGCCCAGTGCGCGCCCAGTTCCCTGATGGAAATGGCTGACGGTGTGCGTCCTACCATTTCAGCATAATGAGCAATGCGTTTCTCTATATAAGGCCGACCGAATGTCTTGTAAAATTTGATGAAGGTTTCTCGTGCCTTGGGAAGCTGTTTTTCGTCCAGAATAAATTTGTCGTCGTCGATGTGCAGGGGCGTCGGACGGCATTTTTTTACGCCACCCACAATTTCCAAATTA
>JAZLLK010000029.1:0-36702 GCA_045598105.1 Bacteroidales bacterium
TTCAAGGAATGGATCAGGTTGCCCTTCCTTACCCACCAACTGATGATACAAAGCCATATAAACCTCATAAGCAGAATCTATTTTGTCAACACCCTCGCCCTTGGAAGTTATCTTGGTCATAAACTTCTTGAAAGGCTTGAAATCCTGCGCCATCGTCTGGTCGATGAGGATATTGCGGTCGGCGAGATAGAGGATTTTCTTTTTGGCACCGCTTTTATGCAGCCGGTGGATGATTTGGAATGCGGTATAAGTCTTTCCTGTTCCGGTGGCCATTACAATAAGGACACGTTGCTGTCCTTTGGCGATGGCTTCCACCGTACGGTCAATGGCGATGCGTTGGTAGTAGCGTGGTTCGTAACTATAGGCATCAAAATAATAGGAAGTTTCAACAATTTTCTGTTCTTTGTCGCTATAATTTTTGCTGGCGAGATAGCGCTGATACAACTCATCTTCGGTTGGGAACTCATCCATTTTCAACTCGGTTTCCTTGCCCGTAGTAAAATCGTGTTCAAGGAAAGCATCGCCATTGCTGGAGTATGCAAATTTCAAATCCAGGATTTGAGCATAGTTGATGGCTTGCTGGATGCCGCCGCCAACGGCGTGTTTGTTGTCTTTGGCTTCCAGAACGGCAATCGGTTTCCCGTTATGACAAAGCAGATAATCAGCCTTTTTACCTTCAGCAACAGAATGCTGGTTCCCGACCACCAAAACACGGCCATCGGTGAAATAGTATTCTTCGCGCATATTTTCACCCACTTTCCAGCCCTTTTCATTCAAGGCCGGCGTGATGAACATCGTGCGGATTTCCTGTTCCTTCAGGTCTTTTTTATTAATATTCATCATAATAATGTTTTTCAAAAAACGACTCCGAGTTGCGTGCGGCGCGCAGAATGTCACGGCAATTGAACAGGATATTGTCAAGATTGATGACAGTTTCTGCTGTTTTCTTTTTTGCCATATTTATAATTTATATTATAATTATAGTATTCACACCATTTCCGCAATTATTTTATTCGGAAATACACCATCATTCCTTACGCCTGCAAAAAAAACAGTAAACACTATAATTGTTCCAAAAATACCATGTACATATATAATTTGCAAAAATACTATTTTTTTACTGCATTACGCAAAAAAAACAATATTTTTTTACATCTATACATTCTTTTACACTTTTTCATTTCAGATACACTATTTTTGCACCTCGTGCATTACATTTTTCAACACAAAATATACATAATGCGTGTTTATTAGCATATAATTACACTAACAAACACGCATTCAATAGTTTAATATTATACCAAATGCATCTCGGTGAGTACCGGCAACAGCCCTACTTTTCCATCAGTTTCTTATAACGGAACTTGTGCACTTCCGTGCCAAGTCGTTTTTTACGGTTTTCCTCGTACTCGGTATAGGTTCCCTCAAAGAAATAGAGCTGCGCATCACCTTCAAAAGCCAATATATGGGTACACACCCGATCTAAAAACCAACGGTCGTGCGATATGATTACGGCACATCCTGCAAAATCATCCAAAGCTTCTTCCAAGGCTCTTAAGGTATTAATATCTATATCATTGGTAGGCTCATCCAAAAGCAATACATTGGCTTCGGACTTAAGTGTCATGGCCAAATGTAAACGGTTACGCTCACCACCGGAAAGCACGCCCGTTTTCTTACCCTGGTCGGCACCGCTGAAATTAAAGCGGGCTATATAAGCCCGGGCATTAATAAGCCTGCCTCCCAGCATCATTTGCTCTGCGCCGCCGGAAATGGTTTCGTATACTGTTTTCTCCGGGTCTATTTCGGTATGTTGCTGGTCCACATAACCCAATTTCACGGTTTCGCCCACCGTAAATTCACCGCTGTCGGGCTTGTCCAGGCCCATAATTAAGCGGAATAGGGTGGTTTTGCCCGCCCCGTTAGGTCCTATTATGCCCACTATGGCATTGGGAGGAAGGGTAAAACTGAGATTTTCATATAGTACCCTGTCACCAAACGACTTGCTTATATTTTTGGCCTCTATCACATTATTGCCTAAACGGGGACCATTAGGTATGTATATCTCCAGTTTTTCTTCCTTTTCTTTTACATCTTCATTCAGTAATTTGTCATAAGCATTCAAACGGGCCTTTGATTTGGCCTGACGGGCCTTAGGAGACATACGCACCCACTCCAGCTCACGCTCCAAAGTCTTCTGACGCTTCGACTCCTGCTTTTGCTCCATTTGCAAACGTTTGGATTTTTGATCCAGCCATGAGGAATAGTTGCCTTCCCAAGGTATGCCTTCTCCACGGTCCAGTTCTAATATCCACCCTGCCACATTGTCAAGAAAATAACGGTCGTGCGTAACAGCTATTACCGTACCCTTGTACTGTCGAAGGTGCATTTCCAGCCATTGTACCGACTCGGCATCCAAATGGTTGGTAGGCTCATCCAATAATAATATATCAGGCTCCTGCAGCAACAGCCTGCATAAAGCTACCCTGCGTCGCTCTCCTCCCGATAGCGTGGCCACATTGGCATCGGCATCCGGACAATTCAGAGCATCCATGGCTCTGCTCAATTTGGCATCTAACTCCCAGGCATCATACTGGTCTATAAGCTCGGTAAGTTCACCCTGACGCTCTATAAGCCTGCTCATTTCATCATCACTCATGGGCTCGGCAAACCTGTTGTTCACCTCATCATACTCCTTAAGCACGGCTACTACCTCAGCTACACCCTCCATTACCACCTCTTTTACCGTTTTGCTATTATCCAGCACGGGCTCTTGCGGAAGATACCCTACCGAATATCCGGGAGAAAATACAACCTCTCCGGTATAGGTTTTATCCTCTCCGGCTATAATTTTTAATAAGGAAGACTTGCCGGCTCCATTCAAACCCAATACCCCTATTTTTGCACCATAATAGAAGGATAAATATATGTTCTTAAGCACCTGCTTGCCGGGATTGTAAGTCTTACTTACATTCACCATGGAAAATATTATCTTTTTATCGTCTGCCATATTGCATATGTTTTTTACATTAATATTACCCTACAAAGTTACAATATTTTTTTTTCATTTTAAGGCTTTGCCATCATATTCTCACACATTTTATACGTAATTAATTTATTATAAAATATTTACACATCCTCTTTGACTAATTCCCCCACGCCTGCCATTTTTTTTAACCTGCATAACAACTCCATGACACAAAAAATAATGCTACCTTTGCATTATTATTTTTTATAACCTAAACATTATTACACATGAATAACGATCAACTTATCATATCCGGCATACAGCAAACAGGCGTAGGTGTGCCCGAAGTATATCCTGCATGGGATTGGTATAAAATACATTTTGGCGTAAAGCTGAAAATGTTTGACGAAAAAGCCATAGCCGACATTATGGCTCCCTACATGGGCGGGGAAGAAAGGCCCCGCCATGCCATATTGGCCGTTAACCTTCAGGGCGGCGGCGGCTTTGAAATATGGCAACACACCTCTCACGCACCCCACCCGGCCGACTTTGACATACTTCCCGGCGATTTGGGCATATTTGCCTGCAAAATAAAAAGCAAAAACATAGCCGAAAGCCACCGCTTTCTGGAAGAAAAAAAAGCCGATATAAGTCCTATATTCACCGATAAAAACGGTAAACCGTCATTTTTTGTACGGGATCCGTACAAAAACCTGTTCCAAATGGTAGAAAGCAATGACTGGTACATGGACCGTCATTTCCACTGCGGCGGCGTATATGGCGTAATGATAGGCACCCGAGATATGGAAAAATCCATACTCTTCTACCGTAATATATTGGAATATGACGTTGTACTCAGTGACGATACCGGCACTTTTGATGATTTTGCCTACCTGGGCACCCCCGGCACCTTCCGCAGAGTAGTACTCACCCATAGCCAACCGCGCAAAGGCTCCTTCTCCAAAATATTTGCCTCCTCACACATAGAACTGGTACAAGCCATGGACCGCACCGATATACACCGTATATTTGAAGGCCGTATGTGGGGCGATATGGGCTTTATACAGTTATGCTTCGATATTACCAATATGGATGCTCTGGAAAAACGTTGCGAACAATACGGCTACCCCTTCACTATTGACAGCCGCAAAAAAGCCGGCAAATTCGACATGGGTGAAGCTACCGGCCACTTTGCTTACAATGAAGACCCCTCAGGTACACTGGTAGAATATGTGGAAACCGAAAAAATACCCTTAATGAAAAAGCTGGGCATCTACCTTAATTTAAAAAATAAAGATAGAGAAAAACCGCTGTGCGATACCCTGCTCCACCTGCTACGATTTATGGAACAATAATTATGAATACCGAATATTGGGCACTGGTTACGGGCGGCAGCTCGGGCATAGGCTATCAATATGCCTGCCAATTGGCCAAAAGGCACTACGCTATACTCATAGTAAGTAATCAGAAAGTAGAATGCCCGGCTGCCGCCAAAAAAATAAGCGACACTTATCACGTGCCTGCCCTATATTACATTGCCGACCTCTCCCTGCCTCACGCAGCCGAACAGGTATATGAATACTGCCAACAACACCTGTTAACAATAGATGTATTGATAAACAATGCCGGCATGTTCTTTTGGAGCATGCTCCATGAGGCTACACCTCAAAAAATACTCACCATTACCCAGCTGCATGTTACCACTCCCACCATGATGTGCCGCCTGTTCGGTGCTGATATGCAGGCCCGCCGCCACGGATATATACTCAATGTATCCTCCATTACCGCATGGATGCCCTTCCCTACCCTGGCCTCCTACTCCAATACCAAAACCTATATCAAAAACTTCAGCCTCTCACTCCACTACGAACTGAACGACTATAACGTAAAAGTTACCTACATAGCTCCGGGTGCCGTAGATACCCCTCTATATAATTTACCGCCTAAAACACGTCAACTGCTACGCAAAATACACCTTATGCTACCGCCCGAAACCGTAGCCGAACAGGGCATTAAAGCCCTTATGAAAGGTAAAAAACGAGTGGTGCCCGGCACCATTAACTACCTGTTCATAGCTCTGGTAAAATTATGCCCGCTCGCCATTATTAACCTGCTCAAACCTTTTGTTTATCACCCTAAATAATAACCCTATACCACCTTTTTTTAACTGAAACACATAACAAAACGGGTTGCAAACTCATAAGTTACAACCCGTTTTGATTTTATACGTACTTAAGTATATACTATTTAATACCTAATTTCTTCTTAATATCTTTAGGAATCGCATCCTTATGAACCACTATGTTCATGGTTTTATAACGTACAAATGCCTTGCTGGCATAGAACATACCATGATAGTCACCATAATCACCCCAACTGTTCTTTACCATGTAATATTCATTGCCCATTTGGTCCTTGGCAGTACCATATATAAGCATACCATGGTCATCAGTGGTTTCCCAATTATCATAAGCCAATTGACGTTCCTCCTGACTTACCCAACGTTGAGGAGTGGGATGCTTGGATGCCTCGTCTTGCAATTGTTTTGCACTCATACCTGTCCAATGAGCCATATCGCTGCCCTGAAGATTGGCTGCTGAAGCATCGGTAGCAGGCAATACGCAAAATCCTTTACGTACACCCATACGGAACCCCTGCTCACTTACATCCGAACCCCATGCTATAGTATAGCCGTTCTCTATGGCATTATCACATATTTGCATCATTTCATCTATAGTTACATTGTAACATTGGCTATGACGCCAGTTGTCTTGTATCTCCAATGGGAAAGCTTCATAAAAAGGATGATGTGTATAGGAAGTAATACCTACATAATCATCAGGATTTAATCCTAAACTTTCAAAGAAACTTTGCGGAGTGTATGATTTACCGTTATAGGTAAATGTTTCAGGGCATTCGCCCAAATATATGTCATGAACGGCCTTTACTGCTTTTTGCCACAACATTTCACCATCTTTATTCGATTGGAGTTTCTTCAATTTGTCATTTTTGGCTACGGCAGCTACCATAGCATCGGTAAGCGCACTTAACTCATTATGATTTGACAACGTGTCACCATACATGACTCCGGGACGCATTTCCTGCTCGGGAACTATACCATAATGCTTTAATCCGTATATTACATCACTAAAAGCACCACCCTGACTGAAACTGGCATCACCATGCGTACGCACGGCTGCAGCTGCTCTATCCTGATATGTGTGATGTACTATGTACATTTCACTCAAATCATATTCTCCTTTACCCATACGAAGCAATTCGGCCTCTATAAAGCCTAATCCGCTATAACACCAACAGGTACCGGCCTGATTTTGATTCTTTACCGGTGTAACAGGCAATTCCTTTACATTGGTAAATACATATCCGCTATCTTTTTTAGCTTCTTCTTTGTCTTGAGCTTGTGTTGCCAAAGGCATAGCCAACAAAGCTGCCATGGCAAAAATGCTTAATTTTTTCATACTATTACTATTTATTATTTAATTGCTATACTTTCTATTTCTACTAATACACCTTTAGGTAAATCTCTCACGGCAAATGCTGCTCTGGCAGGACAATCTCCGGTGAAATATTTGGCATATACCTCATTCATGGGACCAAAATTAGCTATATCACTTAGCAAACAGGTGGTTTTTACTATGTTCTCAAAACCATAACCGGCCTCCTTGAGTATAGCCTCTATGTTCTTCATTACCTGCTCTGTTTGCGCAGTAATACCTGCAGGCACTTCACCCGTAGCAGGGTTTACGGGTATTTGACCCGATATAAACATAATATTACCTGCTTCTACAGCCTGACTATACGGACCTATGGCTGCAGGTGCGTTATTGGTGTGTATTATTCTTTTTGCCATTTTATTATATTTTTTATATGTTAAACTTATGCTTTTCTTGCTATTACCTTAAGGGCAGCATCTACTATGTCTTCCTCGGTAAGATGATATTCCTTCAATAATTCGGCAGGACTGCCGCTTTCACCAAATTTATCATCTACTGCCACATACTCTTGTGGACAAGGCAAATTCCTTACCAAAAGCTGTGCTATGCTGTCACCCAATCCTCCGTTCATTAAATGCTCCTCTGCCGTAACCACACAGCGTGTTTTACGTACCGACTTTAATATTCGCTCGGTGTCCAAAGGTTTAATGGTATGTATATCCACCACTTCGGCCGTAATGCCTTTTTGCTCCAATATATAGGCAGCCTGCAAAGCAGGAAATACCATATGACCCGTAGCAAATATACTTACATCACTACCTTCATTCATCACCAAAGCCTTACCTATTTTGAATTCATGATTTTCAGGAGTAAAATTAGGTACCTTGGGACGACCATAACGCAAATATACCGGCCCTTCATAATCAGCCATGGCTATAGTAGCTGCCTTGGCCTGATTAAAATCACAGGGATTGATTACTACCATATTAGGTAACGCCTTCATCATGCCTATATCTTCCATAACCTGATGCGTGGCTCCGTCCTCTCCTAATGTAATACCTGCATGCGAACCGCATATTTTCACATTAGTATTGGAATAGCACACAGCCATGCGTATTTGATCTAAAACCCTGCTGGTGCAAAAATTAGCAAACGAACCCACAAACGGTATTTTACCGGCTATGGCCATACCTGCCGCCATACCTACCATATTGGCCTCGGCTATACCCACCTGAAAAAATCTTTCCGGAAAAGCCTTGGCAAAACTGTCCATTTTAACCGAACCGGTTAAATCAGCACATAATGCCACCACTTTATCATTCTGCCTTCCGGCTTCCAATAATCCTTCTCCAAAACCGGATCTTGTATCCTTTTTCTCTGCGTATTTTACTTCCTGCATAATTCTTTATTTTAATTTTGCAAAGATACCATTTTAGAATGAAACTATACCGCTTTCATTTCACATTTATTTATTTTTCACTTTATTTTCCCCCCGTTTTTGTTGCCCGAAAACAAAAATACCCCCCCTTAATATAACCCATATACACTTATACATCAACATCTTACACTCACTACATTTCTTACCGCGAATTTTCTTTTCCCACCACAATCCTTATTCGTAATATTTCCTGTTTATACAAAAAAAATCAGCTATCTCAACTAAAAATGCTATCTTTGCAATTTGGTATATACTATAACATACATAACAGGAATATCACATGAAAAACCTATATAAATACATTTACATATCAGTTAATATTCTATGTAGCATATACTTACATGCACAAACGCCGGTATCTTCCTCCGTTTCGGCCGACTCCGCTATTATAGAACAATTAGATAACCTTATGAACTCATGGTACGCCAAAAAAGCCATATACCATGAAAAATCACAGGAACCCTTTAAAGCTCCTGCCCTTACTACCGCTCAGGAAGACTCCGTAATGATGCTCCGCCTGCAGGCACTTACCGATAAAACAGTATTCCCCATGGTGTTTAATGAGGAAATACGCAGTTACATACGCCTTTACCTTAAACGTAAATCACAAGTATCAGTCCTTTTGGGCCTGGCCAAATACTACTTCCCCATGTTTGAAGAAACATTGGATAAATACGGCTGCCCTACCGAACTCCGCTACCTGGCCGTAATAGAATCAGCCCTTAACCCTAATGCCGTATCCCGCGCCGGCGCCACCGGCCTGTGGCAATTTATGTATAACACCGGCAAAATGTACGGGTTGGAAGTGAATACCCTGCTGGACTACCGCCGTGACCCCCTAAAAGCTACCGATGCTGCCGCCAGGCATCTTAAAGACCTGAGTAACACATTCTTTGGAGACTGGGTACTGGCCATGGCCGCCTATAACTGCGGCGCCGGTAATGTAAAAAAAGCTATACTCCGCTCCGGCGGAAAAATTAATTTTTGGGATATATACCGCTACCTGCCAAAAGAAACCCGTAACTATATCCCCGCCTTCTATGGTGCTTGGTACGCCATGTCATACTACGATAAATACGGCATTACTGACTCTAAAGCCAAATTCGGTCAGGTAGACACCATTCACGTGGATACCAAAATGCACTTTATGCAAATATCTGACGTGCTCGGCATTCCTTACGATGAACTGAAAGCCCTTAACCCCCAATATAAAAAAGGTATTATTCCTATATCCGATAACATTATGTCCATTACCCTGCCCGTTAAATACATTAACCAATACGTACTGCTAAAAGACAGCATAGCTAACTATCAACGTGACAGCCTATTCAAAAACGCCGTGGTGGCCGAAAGCATTTTTAACACCGGCTCCACCGTGAATACCACCGATAGCTGCGAATTCCGACTGGAGACCCGATACCATATAGTTAAATCAGGAGAAAGCCTATCTATAATAGCCCGTAAATATAGTACCAACATCACCGAATTGGCCCGCCTGAACAAAATAAGCATTAACTCCACCATACACCCTAACCAACGAATATTGGTGGGCTATCGCAAAATACCCGTGCCTAAACCACCCGTAAATACCACCAACCCCGACACTACCTCTATCGACAGCATTCCTCACACCATTACCCGTGACTCCACCAAAAATCTATAACATGACCATAGCCGGCGATATACACCATATAGACCTTGATAACGGATGCTTACTACTAATAGACAAGCCATTACGATGGACATCATTCGACGTGGTCAACAAAATAAAATATGCTATTAAACAGGAATACGGCGTAAAAAAATTTAAAATAGGCCACGCCGGTACATTGGACCCCCTGGCTACAGGTATGCTCATTATATGCGTGGGAAAATATACTAAAGAAATACCCGCTCTGCAAGATGCACGCAAAACTTATGAGGGAACTATTACCTTGGGCGCTACCACCCTGAGTTGCGACCTGGAACATGAACCCGAAAACTTTATGCCCTACAAGCACCTCACCATAACACAAATAGAACAGGCACGCAACACTTTTATGGGTGATATAATGCAAATACCGCCCTCCTTCTCGGCTGTACGCATACACGGACAACGAGCCTTCAGCCTGGCCCGTCAGGGACAGGATGATATTCCCATACAAGCTAAACCCATACACATATACCGCTTTGATCTGCCCCTTATACAATTGCCCCAAGTTAACTTCATAATAGAATGTAGTAAGGGTACTTATATAAGGTCTATAGCCCGTGACATGGGCAACCTGTTGGGCTGTGGAGCTTACTTAAGCACACTCCGACGAACCGCCTGCGGCGGATTTACCCTTGACAACACCTTTAACTTCAATGAACTCCTACCCGTTAACGCCCCCGCTAAAGAACTCCGTCGTAAACGTAACTTTGACCTCTAATACCCCCTCATACACATGCTCATAGTAGATAATATACTTATAGATGAAGACCTGTTCACCCAATGCTTCTGCTGTAACATTCACATGTGCAACGGTATATGCTGTGTAGAAGGCGATGCCGGTGCCCCTTTGGAAGAAGAAGAGGTGGGCATCATAGAAAATTATATAGACAAAATCACCCCCTACCTTAGTGAAGAAAACAAAACTGTAATAGCCCAAAACGGCACCTTTGACTACGACATGGACGGCCAACTGGTTACCCCACTGGTAAATGATAAAGAATGCGCATTCGTGTTCTATGAAAACAATGTAGCCAAATGCGCCATAGAACAGGCTTACCTGGATAAAAAAATAAAATTTCGTAAGCCCATTTCCTGCCATCTGTACCCCATACGCGTAGAAAAATTCCCCTACTACGAAAGCTTAAAATACCACCGCTGGGAAGTATGTAAAACAGCCGTTGCCTTGGGCAACAGCAAAAAAATAAGCGTTTTCGACTTTTTGGAAGAACCCCTCTCACGCAAATATGGTAAGGCATGGATAAAAAAAGTAAAAAAAATTAAAAAAACGGACAACTTTTAACCCTATACCATCGTCTTGTAATAGAATTTGATTATGCTGTCAAATGATGAATTAATAGAACAGTGCATACACCGGCATGACCGACGGGCTCAAAAGGAACTATATGAACGCTATAGCCCCATTATGTTCGCCATTTGCCTGCGATATATGCCCACCCGCGAAGATGCCGAAGACGCACTTATCAGCGGTTTCACCACTATATTCACCAAACTTGACAGTTTTCAAAATAAAGGTTCTTTTGAGGGATGGATGAAACGCATCATGATAAATAACGCCATATCTATGCTGCGAAGCAATAGCAAATACGCCTATAACATAGATGAAGAACCGGATATTAACATAGCCGGTGAATACCATAACATTGAACATACACTCAATGCCAAAGATATCATGACTGCCATAAGAGAGCTGCCTACAGGATACCGCACCATATTTAATATGTACGCCATAGAAGGCTACAGCTATGAAGAAATAGCCGATATGCTACATATAAGCTTAGGCACTGTCCGCTCACAGCTATTCAAAGCCCGAAAGATACTGCAAAAAAAATTAACGGAATATGAAGGACAATAACATAAACGAACTATTGGATAAACAAATTCAACAGGCGATCCAAGGTTATAATGAAACACCTTCCAATGCCTGCTGGGACAAGTTGTCAGCCCAATTAGACCTGCTTGCCCCACAAGGGCATTCTATGTCCACATCCTCCGGCCATGCATGGAAAGCATGGGCAGTAAAAGCCGGTGCTACAGCAGCTGCCGTTGCAGGCATTATCACTGCCATACTCCTCCTTAAGCCTGAACACTCCGCTGAAACCGCTACCTCTCCTGATACCACTATTACCACTGCTACCATACGGGATACTTTACCCGAAACTACTGCACAACCGACACCCGTAACAAACACTCCCGCTACCTGCATTGTCGCACATAACGAACCCTCTACCCTCTCCACTGCCTCTCCCGTAACCATAACTACACCGGAATCGGCCTCAGCTCCCTGTTTGGACACCTCACCGGCTAATACTTCCATTACCCCTGCCATTACCACCTTATCCTCCCCGTCACATCAGGCTGACGCCAAGCAGGACGAACCTGTAATACCGGCCACCCCGGAACATAATTATGAAGAGGAATCTATAAAAGAAAACCATGCATCACATTCATTACCAGATATATTTATACCAAATATTATCACCCCTAACAGCGACGGATACAACGACTGCTTTGAAATATCCGGCAACGATAACACCGAACTCAACCACCTCATAGTATTCACCTCAGGCGGAAAAGTAATATTCAGTAAAGAAAACTATCACAATGAATGGTGCCCCGATAATATAGCTAACGGCGTGTATTTCTACTACTTTAAATACACATTCCAAGGCGAACAATACATGCGTAAAGGCTCTGTTACCATTAAACGATAAACCTTCCATTACATTAATATTATTATATTTGTATAACATGCTATACTTATGATAAAGCAAATTCATTGTTATACGGGCTGTTCCATTTTTATTACATTTGTTATTGATTGTAGTTCAATTATTTACGCTACAATCAAACACACGCATTTTTCATCTCTTTATTTTTGACTCTTTACACATAATCCGTCTATTTTACACTCATAAATACATCTATAATAACATTTTACATTTTTGACCGAAAACGATTATTCGCATTGTTTTTTTTGCTATCTTTGCATTTTTGATTAACATATGGTACGAAATATCTACAAAATGCTAATTATGAGACCACTAAAAACTATGGCAACATTACTCTTGGGAGCAATGTGTGCCTATAATATTGCAAATGCACAGGTATATCAGCTTCCTAACGGAAACTTTGAATCATGGAATAATAACATACCTATCGGATGGAACACATTCAACTCCTCTACCGGACCCTACGCCAGTTTTGCCTCCTCTAACCATCACTCACAGGAAACAGGCCACACCGGCACCGGTAGCTGCATTAAGTTATATTCATCCTCCATATTAGGCGTTATAGCCAATGGTAACATTACTACCGGCCGTATTAATGCCGGCTCTATGACAGCCGCCAATAGCGCTAACTATAATTTTACTGACCGCACCAATTCCTACGCGCAGCCATTTAACGGCACCCCCGATTCCATGTATGTATGGACCAAAATGACGGCTGCCAGCAATTCCACACAAGCCGTAGTTCGCGCCTATATTCACGGCAATACCGACTTTAAGGACCCTAATGATTGTAGCACCCCCAGCCTGTACAAAGGCAAAGTATCCATATCTATGACACCCCATAATAATTGGACGCTACAAAAAGCACCCTTCATATATGACGGTACCTCCTCCGTTAACTATATTATAGTTACCCTCACTACCAATGCCACTCCCGGTGGCGGCTCCGGCGGTGACGCCCTATATGTGGATGACCTCGAATTCATATACAGTGCATGGCTTACCGACTTAAAAATGAATGGTACCACCATCACCGGTTTTCAAAAGGACGTTTTTGACTACTATGTGGAATACCCCCGCGGCACCTCACCACTTGCCACATTACCTACCCTTACCTACACTACCGAAGTAAATGATGCTACCGTAGCCGTTACCACCTCCTACACTACCCCCGGCTCCATTGACGGAGCTACCCACATAGTTACCTCCACCGCCGAAGACGGCGTTACAAAAAAAATATACCGTATACACTATTCCATAAATAAATCCTCTGACAATAACCTGAGCAGCTTTACATGGACCTTGGGTACTGACACCACTACCATAAACGTAAATAATACATCCTATAATATTACCCTGCCTGCCGGTACCACCGATGCACCCGCTATTATCGGTGGCACTACAGCCGACACCGCAGCTGCCATTAGCATTACACAAGCTACCGGTCCTAACGGCATCGCCACCATCACCGTTACCGCTGAAAACGGTAGCACCAAAATATATACCATACATTTTTCAGTAGCATTGTCTGATAATGCCAACTTGCTCTCTATCAGTTATAATGGCATACCTATTACACAATTTAATGCCGATACCTTACACTATTATGTAAGCCTTCCTTCAGGTACGGTATTGGTTCCCTATGTATCGGCTACCGCCCAATGGCCGGGCATATATCCTGCCATACTATCAGCCTCCTCGCTGCCGGGCACCACTACCATTACCGTTACCGCTGAAGATGGTATTACCACCAAAACATATTACGTGCATTTTTCGGTAGAAATATCCGTAAATGCTGACTTAGCATGGATACGCTACAATAACCTGTCACTTCCCGGTTTCCATGCCGATACCACCAACTACACCATACAGGTTCCATACGGTACCTCACAAGTAGCAGTTACGGCAGCCGCAGCTACAGGATCCGCCTCCGTACTTATTACCCAGCCTGCTACCATACCGGGTACTGCCACTATTACCGTTACCGCTGAAGATACCTCCGTACATAAAACATACTCCATATACTTTGAAATAGGTAAAAACAATAATGCTTACCTTGCAGATATACAATATATTATAGGAAATGACACCATAAAAATTCCTCGTTTCAATGCTTTAATAGAACATTATAATATATCCCTGCCCGAAGGCACTACTACCCCACCTATAATATTGGCTTCTACTCAAGACAGCAATGCTACCCTGCTCATCACCCAAGCCTCTTCCCCTTATGATACAGCCGTAATCACCGTTACTGCCGAAAACGAAATTACCACCAAAACCTACACCATACAATTCTCCGTTACACTCTCCAATAATGCTAACCTTGACAGCATTATGGTAAACGGAGCCCTTTTGCCGGGCTTCAGCTCTGCCACCTATACCTATAATATAGCTTTAGATACAGCTGTTATACCTGTAGTAAGCGTGCATTGTGAGCATAACAAAGCCTCCAGCACCATTACCTACCCACAAAATATACCCGGTCAAATACTCATAACCGTTACCGCTGAAGATACCAATGTAAAAAGAACCTACAAATTGAACCTTACCATATCGGCATCAAATAACCCCGATTTGGTGGACCTGGGGTACTCCCTCCTTGGAACCGACTACTCCATACAGTCATTTCACCCCGATACCACCATATACCACATTACCCTGCCTGCCCACACTACCGCTACCCCCATACTTACCTTCCAGGTAGCAGACATGGGCGCCACAGCTCAAGTTACACAACCCGACTCTCCTAACGGAGTAGGCATTATTATGATTACCGCCGCCGATAGCATTACATATAAAATTTATCAGGTGTATTTTCAGGTTGCCATTTCCAATAACGCTAACCTGGCCTCGCTAAGCTATGCCGGAACCCCCATAGCTACCTTCCATCCTGACAGTATGCACTATTATATTACCCTGCCTTATACAGCCCTTGCCGCTGACAGCATATCGGCTACCACAGCCGATAGCTTTGCCGCCATGTATATACAACAGGCCCACAGCTACAATGACTCCGCCATGGTAATGATAATAGCCGAAGATAACACCACCTTCAAAACCTATACTATTCACTTCTCCCGCGAATGGTCTCCTATAGCCACCCTATCTAATATAGGTTACACTCTCAATTATGCCGACTCCTGCGTACATAACTTCCAAAGCACACTCTACGACTACACCGTAGTAATAGCCGAAGAAGAAACACACCTTCCTACTATATACTATCAGGTAACCGACAATCGTAGCCATGCCTATATGCTACGCACTCCCACCACCATTAATGACACAGCGCAAATAGTAGTAGTAGCCGAAAACCTCACCGACTCTAACATATATACCGTAGCCTTCCACTACACCCCATCGTCAAATACATACTTAGACACTATTAGCATCAATGGCATAGTATTGGAAAACTTTAACAAAGATTCCATTAACTATAACATTACCTTGCCATGGGGAACTACCACATTCCCCACCATATATGCTCACGCTTTATGGCATGGAGCTCAGGTGCAAATAACCCCCGCCTCCACTATATTCGGCACCGCCCAAATAAGAGTAGTAGCCGAAAACGGCACTAACCAAAGAACCTATAATCTGCATTTTAAAGAAGGATCAAATGCTGACATACTTGCATTGGGCTACACCTTAGGCCTTACTACTGACAGTATACCTGTACATGGCATACAAGACAGCATATTCCATGTTACACTCCCCATAGGTAATACCCTTATTCCTTCATTAACCTATACACTCAACGACACCCGCAGCACTGCTACTCTCTCCCAGGCTTCATCACCTAATGATACCGCCATACTCACCGTAGAAGGATGGGATAAATTATCCTTACGCCACTATTACGTAATATTCCGCGTAGAACGCTCTACTGAGGCCATGCTTACCGACTTGCAGGTAGACGGCGTTACCATTGCAGGATTTAATAGCGATACCCTTAATTACGCCATAGAATATGCCTACGGATATAACAATATCCCCGTAATTACAGCCACCGCATCACAGCCCGATGCTACCATTACCTGCCAGCCTGTTACACAATACCCCGGTGATGCCTTCATTACCGTATATGCAGGTGACACATCCATACACACTACCTACACCATACATTTTAGTGTAGAACCGGGCAACAATAATTACTTAGATACCATCATATGCACCACCTACCCTATAACAGACTTTGATAAATACACCAATTATTACCATATTACACTGGAATACGGCACTACCTACGTGCCAGAAATAACAGCTGTGGCTGAAGATAGCAGAAGTATTATTAACATTATACCCGCTATAGGTACCTCCGATACCACCCACATACAGGTAATAGCCATTAATGGTGATACCAATACTTATTATGTAACTTTCTCGGTAGCCCTTTGCCCCGATGCTACCCTGACTTCCATTACTATAGACGGACAAGTATTTGAAAAATTCACCAGCGGTACCCGCAACTATAAATATCCGGTTGCTCCCACATTTATAGGCATACCCGCTGTTACCGCCACCACTACCGACCCCAATGCTACCTACACCGTAATAAACGCTGATAGCATTCCCGGACAAACCAAAATAGAAGTTACCGCCGCCGACGGCACCACTACCATGACTTATCGACTTAACTTCTACTTAAGCGAAGAAGAAAATATAAATGAAAACACTTGTACATATATTAACATATACCCCAATCCTACCAGTGACAATATTCTTATTAATATAGATAACTCATTAATCAATAGTTGGTTCATACTATATGATATGCAAGGTAAACAACTGATATGCAATCAAATACCACACACCGGCCACAATGTAAATATATCACATTTACCTAAAGCTACTTACATATATGTAATACGCTATCATAACCTCACTGTTAAAACCGGTAAAATAACAAAATTCTAAAAGAATGTATCGTAAACCTATTATAAAACAAATATTTCTACTCACTATCCTATGCTGCCAAATAGCATTAATAACGGCACAAACCTACACCATAAAAGGTAAGGTAATGGATGCCAATACCAAAGAAGGACTATGGGGAGCCCATGTTCTTCCATTGTGCAAAGATGAATCAGTGGGCGATGTGTGTGACGAAAACGGTAATTACTCCATCACACTCCATAATACAGAATGTGAAATACGATTCCAATATGTAGGCTATGAGCCTATAGTAAAAACTATATCCTTCACCGGCGTACGATCCATTACTCTTAATATAGAAATGAACGAAGCCGCCATAAAAAAAGAAGGAGTAGAAGTAACTGCCGCCCGCTATGAAATAAAAAAAGATGAATCGGTATCATCCATAGAATATGTAGGAAGTAAATACATACAGGATAACAATATTACATCTCTTGACAATGCCTTTGATAAAGTAGGCGGCCTGGTAGTAGTAGATAATGAACCTCAAATGCGTGGCGGTAGCGGATTCAGCTCCGGTATGGGTAGCCGCGTAATGATAATGATGGACGAAATGCCCGTAATGCGTGTAGATGCAGGGCGACCGGCATGGAACCTCATTCCTATGGAAAATATAGAACAAATAGAAGTACTCAAAGGTGCCGCCTCGGTACTCTATGGTTCTTCCGCTATTACCGGCGCCATTAACGTGCGTACCGCTTACGCCAAAGGTAAACCCCTTACCAAAGTATCATTCTATACCGGTATGTACTCCCGCCCTAAAGCCGACTACCGTTGCAGTTGGGAAAAAGGTACCATTCCCCTCACCGGAGGTGTAAGCATATCTCATGCCCGCAAAATTAATAAATTCGACCTGGTACTTAGCGCCGAATACGCCCACGATGACGGATACGTAAACTATTGCCCCAATGATAGCGCCGCCGGACTCAAAGCCGCTCAATATGAAGAATGGATGCACAACACCTCCTCCTTTTCATTCAACTCACCAGACTATGAAAAACTTACCAAAGAAAAACGCGTACGCTTTAACGTAGGTACAAGATATAATGTGAATGAAAACTGTAATTTTGGAGTCAACTTCAATTTTATGTACTCCCAAAATACCATGACCCACTTTTGGCTCAATGCCGACAACGGCATGTACAATGTGTACCCTGGCTCGGTTACACAAACCAAAGACCTCATGTTCTTTGTAGATCCGTTCTTCAAATACTATGCCAAAAATAATCAAACCCATACCCTCAAATCCCGCATTATGTATAGCAACAACGATGCTACCAATAATCAGGATAGCCGCTCCGAAATGTACTATTTGGAATACCAATATGCCAAAGTTTTCAAAAAAGCCGGTGACCTGCAAATGTTTGTAGGCACCGTAGGCCAGTTTGCACGCTCCCAAGGTAACGTGTTTTCCGGCATAAGCATATTGGATACAGGCCAGGCTATTAAACCCAAATACTCCGGCAATGGCGCCGCCTACGTACAATTAGAGAAAAAATTCTTAAAAAAGAAAAACCTCACCCTCCTCGGTGGCGCCCGCTACGAATACTACCAAATATTTGAAGAAGCAGGACACTTTTTGCGTGACTCCGCCAGCGGCAACTATGTGGAAGCCAAACCTGTGTGCCGCGTGGGTATCAACTATAATATAGTACGATCCTTCACCTTCTTCCGCGCCTCGTTCGGACAAGGATACCGCTTCCCCAGCATAGGCGAACGCTACCTTACCACCAAAGTGGGTATTTACGGATTCTATCCTAACCCCGACCTGCTGTCAGAAACCAGCTGGAATGTGGAACTGGGCGTACAACAAATGTTTAAATTACTCGACTTTCAAGGATACATTGACGTAGCTTGGTACTACCAAAAATATAACAACTACGTGGAATTCTTCCTTGGTCCCTGGCTTACTCCCGAACAGGAACCTAAACCCTTCTACCGCTACGGATTCAAATTCTTCAATACCGGCCAAGCCCGCATTATGGGTGTGGATGCTAATATAGCCGGCGAAGGCAAAATAAGCAAACATGTAAAATATACCCTCTATTTGGCCTACTCCTACACCAATCCTAAAGTGGAAGATACTACCAAAATATTTACCTCCACCTCCACCAATGACTACTACTACCTTAATACCTCCAGCTGTACCGACGGCTACATTATGAAATATAGAATAGAACACCTGCTCAAAGCCGACTTGGATTTCAATTTCTTTGACATATTCTCGGTAGGTGCCACTATACAATACTATAGCCTTATGAAAAATGTGGATAACTTCTTCTACTCCTTGGACCGCTTTTACGAAGAAGCCAGCCGCCCCGTGCGTACCAGTCGCTCCATATTCCCGTTTGACGGACTGGAAGAATATAGACAGGGACACCAAAAAGGGACCTGCATATTCGGCCTGAGAGGCAGCGTAGAATTATGGAATATACGATTGTCGGTTATAGTAAACAACCTGTTCAACAAAGAATATTCCCTACGTCCCATGAGCCCCGAAGCTCCCCGCCTTACTACCATACAGGTAGCCTACAAGTTCACCGAAGGCGAACCTATATTTCCAAAACATAAGAAAAAATAACTTTTAACAAAATAAATATTTAAACAAACACATTTATGATGAAAAAGATAAGTTTAACTTTATTAGCACTCGTTTCCATAATAATGGTAAACGCCCAAACACCCGTATTCCCTGATGGCGATTTTGAAAATTGCTGGGAACAATACACTGTATCGGAAGGCTCCAAAGCCGGACAAAAATACTGGGACTTTAAAGAAGAAAGTTTCATTGCTACCCTTAACTCCTTATACGAATTAGACGGCGCTCAAGGTATTGCTCCCCTTACCGCTTTCCGTGAAGAAGACGCCTACGAAGGCAATTACTCTCTCAAACTCGTTTCCGATACCATGGTATTTGGTAACCAACGCATATTCTTACCGGGCGCAGTAGGTACTTTCCTCATTGACTTTATAGGTATAGACTGCCAATTGGGTACTCCCTGGTCAGGCAAACCCACCTCTTTCTCCGGCTATATGAAGTATATACCCGCTAACGGCGACTCCGCCGCTATGGAAGTGGTATTGCTCAGCAATGCTCACGGCGGCGTAGTAGTAGGCTCAGGCAAACAGGTATTCACCAGCGCCATCAATGCTTACGCTCCCTTTAAAATTGATATAGCCTATACCGGCCAATACGAACCCGACAGCATCATAGTAATTGCTTCTGCCAGCGCTGATTATGATTTTACCAATATAGATTCATTAATGAACTGCCAAGGTCAGGTAGGTAGCGAACTCTATTTGGATAACCTGGCTTTCGGCTATGAAAACGGTATAAAAGAAAGCGTAATGTCACAGGTAAATGTAATGGTAAGCCCTAACCCCGTAGCTGACCGCATTACCCTTACATTAAATGAAAATGTAGAAGGTCAAATAGCAATATATGACATTACCGGCAAATGCGTAACCAATACCACCATCAATGGTAACCAATTGAATATAGACGCCTCCGCTTTTGCTGCCGGTACCTATATTATCAATGTAATGGCTCATAACCAACTTATAGCAAGCAAACGCTTTATAAAAGAATAATTACTTGCTATGCACACCATATAAAAGGGCGGTTTTGCTACCGCCCTTTTTTTATACCGGCCTCATATGCCATTTGTATTAATTAAAGTGGTACCTTTGCATATTATTATAATTTAATTATGGATCAGCAGAAATTCCCTATACTATCACGCATTAATACCCCACAGGACTTAAAGCAACTTCCTGAAAATGAGTTAGAATGCTTGTGCGCGGAATTAAGATGCTACATTATAGAACAAACTGCCTCCAACCCCGGACATCTGGGCTCCAGCCTGGGTACCATAGAACTCACCGTAGCCATTCACTATGTGTTTGATACCCCCAATGATAAGTTGGTATGGGACGTAGGCCATCAGGCCTACGCTCATAAAATTCTCACCGGCAGAAAAGACGCCTTTGTGAACAATAGAAAATTTAATGGCATTAGCGGCTTTCCGCGTATGAGCGAAAGTGAATACGACTCCTTTGGCGTAGGCCACTCCTCCACCTCCATATCCGCCATACTGGGCATGGCCACCGCCGCCAAACTCACCGGTAACGACCTCCGCCACCATATAGCCGTAATAGGCGACGGCTCCATGACAGGCGGTGAAGCCTTTGAAGGACTCAATAACGCCGGCACCACCAATGCCAACATGCTTGTAATACTCAATGACAACGGCATGGCCATAGATAAAAATGTGGGTGCCCTACACAACTATCTTACCACCATTACCACCTCCTCCCGCTACAATAAGCTGAAAGATAAAATATGGAATATATTAACCTATAAAGGCAAAAACCAAAAAGCCCGCAATGTAATCCAATCTGCCCAAAAAGCTATTAAAGGCGGCCTGCTAAAAGACAGCAACATGTTCGCCTCCATGGGATTCAGATACTTTGGCCCCGTAGACGGACATAATGTAGTATTTATGGTTAAAGTACTTAAAGGCCTGAAAAACATACAAGGTGCAAAAATTCTACACTGCGTTACCACCAAAGGTAAAGGCCTAAAACAAGCCGAAGAAAAACAAACACTCTACCACGCCCCCGGCCTGTTTGATGCCCACACCGGCAATATTATTACCCCCGCCCTTACCCCCGATATAGTAGAAAAATACCAAAAAGTATTCGGCACTACCCTGGTGGAACTGGCCGCTCAAAATGATAAAATAGTAGGCATTACCCCCGCCATGGCCAGCGGATGCTCCATGGACATAATGATGAAACGCTTCCCCTCCCGCACCTTTGACGTGGGCATAGCCGAACAACACGCCGTTACCTTCTCTGCCGGCATGGCCGCCGACGGCTACATACCATTCTGCAATATATACTCCTCGTTTTTACAACGGGCCTATGACCAAATTATTCATGACGTAGCCCTGCAAAAACTACACGTAATATTCTGTATAGACCGCGCCGGCCTCGTAGGTGAAGACGGCGCCACTCACCACGGATGCTTCGACTTAGCCTACCTACGATGCATACCTAATATAATAGTGGCCGCCCCCATGAACGAACCTGAACTGCGTAATATGATGTATACCGCCGTACATACCTCCGCCCCCTTCGCCATTCGCTACCCCAGAGGTAAAGGCATGGGCCACACATGGAAAGAAACCCCCTTTAGCCTTATTCCTATAGGCCAAAGCCAATGCCTGAAAACAGGTAAAAAAATAGCCGTACTCGGCATAGGCCATATTACCAATAATGTAATTAAAGCCGCAGAAATACTTTCCAAACAGGGTATAGAAATAGGTATATACAATATGAGATATGTAAAACCTCTTGACTATGACGCCATAGACCATATATGCCACACATACTCCTCCGTCATCACCATAGAAAACGGTTGCAAAATTGGCGGTCTCGGTAGCGCCGTAGCCGAATATATGTGTCAAAAACATTACTCCAATCCTTTGCATATTATGGGCATACCCGATACCTTTATACAACAAGGTACCATTGACCAACTCCATGCCCTATGCCATATAGATGTTTCCGGTATTGTAAATATAGTAACCGAACTGTATAAATAATCTATTTTTATTTTTTATTAATCATATAAAATAAAAAAATATCAAATAAGTACTTATTTGATATTTTAAAATTGTTTTATATAGCATTCCCTAATCTAACGGAGTAAATGTGCCTATGCTTTCGGCTACATGTATAATGTCAGCATTAATACGCTTGTGCATTTTTACAGCCCTGGCCAGCGACTCTAAATGTATATGACTATGCTCATATCCCACCATCATACCATATTGACCGCTTATTAAAGCATTCACGGCAGCCACTCCCAATTCACTGCCGGCTATTCTGTCACGGGAAGTAGGACTTCCTCCGCGCTGTATATACCCAAGTACCGATACCCGTATATCAAACTGAGGAAACTCCTTTTTGAACACTTCTGCTATATTCATAGCCCCACCTTCCACGCCTTCGGCTACCATAATAAGGCTGGACTTATTCTGACGAGCCCTTTCGGCCAAAAAACTTCTCACCTTCGCCATTTGATTCTGCTGCTCAGGCACCATTATCACCTCTGCACCACAAGCCATTCCGCTATTCATGGCTACAAATCCGGACTCGTGGCCCATTACTTCCACAAAAAATATCCTGTTATGTGAACTGCCTGTATCACGTATCTTGTCCACTGCCTCCACTACCGTATTCAGGCAGGTATCGTAACCTATGGTGTACTCGGTACCATATATATCATTATCTATAGTGCCGGGTATACCTACTACAGGAAAATTATAATATTGTATTAAATCATTGGCTCCCCTAAAAGTACCATCACCCCCTATTACCACCAAAGCATCTATTTGCTCACGGGTAAGCGTACGCATGGCCATGTCTATGCCTTCACGGGTTTTAAATAAAGCACACCGCGCCGAAAGCAACATGGTTCCGCCTCGCTGTATGATACCTCGTACACTATATGAATCCAATGACTCCACTTTTCCGTCTATAAGCCCCTGATAACCGCCGGTAATACCCATTACCTCTATGCCGTTATTAATAGCGGTACGCGTAACCGCCCTTATGGCGGCGTTCATACCGGGAGCATCACCGCCGGAAGTAAGCACTCCCAACCTTTTTATAGTGCTCATTATGCTATATTTTTGCTTTTAAACTTAAATCCAAACTCTTCACCGAATGCGTTAAAGCACCCACCGATATGAAATCTACTCCCGTTTTGGCATAAGATAATATGGTGGTTTCGGTAATATTACCCGATGCCTCGGTTTCATATTTTCCGCCTACCATTTCTACGCCCTTTCGCACATCTTCGGGAGTAAAATTATCAAACATTATTCTGTCTACTCCCCCTATTTCCATTACCTGCCTTACCTCATCTAATGAGCGGGTTTCTATTTCTACCTTTATGTTCAAATTATTATCCTTTATATACTGTTGCGCCTTGGCTATGGCATTGGCTATGCCTCCGGCATAATCCACATGATTATCCTTCAGCATTATCATATCATACAAACCAAAGCGATGATTGGCACCACCGCCTATTTTCACAGCCATTTTCTCCAACATACGCATGTTAGGAGTAGTTTTACGGGTATCAAGCAATGTAACATGCGTGCCCTTTACTAATGAACAATAATAAGCCGTTTTGGTTGCTATGCCACTCATACGCTGCATAATATTAAGCACCAATCGCTCTGCCATAAGTATGGAACGTATACACCCTTGCACCTCAAAGGCTATGTCACCCTTTTTTACCTGCGATCCATCAGTTATAAACACTTCTACCTGTAAACGGGGATCTACTGATTCAAATACCTTCAACGCTATACTTACCCCTGCCAATACACCATCGGCCTTAACCAATAATTTGGCCTTGCCTTGTGCCTCTGCCGGAACCGATAACAGGGAAGAATGATCACCATCCCCTATATCCTCTCGCACAGCTTGAAGAACAAATTCTTCAATTGTCATGATTATTCTATTATGAATTTATTAATTTTGAGTGTACTATTCTCTTTTTTAAGTACATAATACACTTTATAAGATGTTTGCCCTGATACATACGAACCTATGGAATACTTTGTTATTTCTGTACTGGAACTGCACTGCTGCATAGTATACATTTTAGGAGGATACTCCTTAAAAAATTTTTCCAACATGGAACCGGCCTGCTCTTTACTGCAATAACCACCTTCTCCCAATAGTTTCATTTCCACTATTTTACAAAAAAAGGACGACATGGCCGCAGCATCTCCCTTAGAAATGCAACGATTAATTATAGGAATACTATCACTCTGCAACAATACCGATGATGTAAGCACCATTAATATCATTGCCAACATAGTAATACACAATCCCTTACGGAATAATCGTTTCCTTATAAAATGTATCATTTCGTTCTTTTATGCCTTATTTTTATGCAAATTCTATGCCAAAGGACCCTACATTAAATATGTACTGCCTACTTTAATATCCACAAACCGGGATTTTGATGCACTTTCTCCTTCCATATTTCAAAGTGCAGCTCCGAATGAGGATCACCACTCTCCTGATATAACCTTCCTAAAGTTTGCTTAGTAGTTACACTTTGACCCTGACGCACAGCCACCGTAGCCATATTAGTGTACACGGTAAAATAGTTTCCGTGCTTTAATATTACAGCCTTGGTTCCGTTAATATCGGCCACGGCCGTTACTACTCCGTTAAATACGGCCCGCACGGCTGCACCTTTTTCGGTAAGTATATTTATACCATTATTTATAATGGTAACTGACGACACCTCCGGATGTGAATCATTACCGTATTTTCCTACTATATTCCCCTTTTCTACCGGCCAGGGCAACCTGCCGCGATTACTCTCAAAATCCTGAGCCAACGCTGTTTCCTGTGGTGACATTTTCAGTACCGCAGCCGAGGCACCTGAACCTGAACCCGTAGTACTGCCCGTGCTTCCCGTTGAAGCTGCGGCCTTTTTGGCGGCAGCAGCCTTGGCTATTTCCTGTTCTATTATCTTCTTTATGGCTGCATCTACCGCCTTCTGCCGCGACACTTTCTTCTTTATTTGCTCATTTATATTGCTCTCCTTCTTCTTCAAATTGGCTACTATTTTCTCCTTTTCACGCTCCTGCCGTGATAAATTCTCCTTTTCCGATATTTTATTTTGTGCCAATTGCGACTTCTCCGTTTTATTCTGCTGCAATACATCAGCCTGCTGCTGTATTTCGCTCCTGGTTTTATTTATTATATCCAACTGATTCCGCATAGCCCTGCTATATTGGGCCAAATAGTTAGCCCTGGTTATAGCCTGCGCTATACTTTCAGCCGACAATATAAAACCCATTTTATTGGTTACATTCCTGTACTTATACGCCGCATACACCGCATTTTGATAACCCTCGGTAAGCAATTCCAACTTATTCTTTAGCCGACCTAACTCCTGCTCCTTATCTGCTATTTGCACATCTAAATCCTCTATTTCGGTATTAATGGCGTTAATCAGCTTTTCCTGATTCTTTATTTGATTGCTTATCAACTGTATTTCCCGCAATGAGGACTTCTTGCTCTTTTGCGTATCGGCCAATAGTTTTCTTTGTGCAGCTATTTCCTGCTCTAATCGCTTTTTTTCACTGGTAAGTGCAGCCTTACTTTGACCCATTATAAAGCCGCTTTCACCTATAATGAGCAATGCCAGTAACCATATTATTTTAAACTTCATAATATCTTCGCTTTCAAAAACTCTACTCGAATGTATGCAAAAGTAGTAAAAAAAACAAAACCAATATATGCCTGCAGCAAAAAAATATCACTTTTTAATGTTAATAACCTTCTTTCTCTTTATGCCTAATTTCACCTGTTACAGCACATTCCTTTTTTCATACACTTAGGCTGCACAGCGTTATACTATTTTTTTTATCCGCATTGCTGCCATAATTGACACAAAAATGCTATCTTTGTCTTTTTTAAAATATTACTTAAACAATCTTAATATGGCACAAGATATTTTAGCACTTAAACCAACCAACGTATGGAAATTTTTTAACGAAATATGTCAAATACCGCACCCCTCCAAAAAAGAGCAAAAAATGGGTGCCTACCTGGTAGCCACAGGTAAAAAAATGGGACTGGAAACCATACAGGACGCCGCCGGCAACGTACTTATACGCAAGCCCGCCACCAAGGGAAAAGAAAAGGTAACCCCTGTTATATTCCAAAGCCACATGGATATGGTGTGTGAAAAAAATGCCGACACCGTATTCGATTTTGAAAAAGACGCCATACAGCCCTACATTGACGGCGAATGGGTAAAAGCCAAAGGCACCACACTGGGCGCCGATGACGGTATAGGTATGGCCATAGCACTGGCTATTTTAGATGATAAAGAAATAGAACACGGCCCCATAGAATGCCTGTTTACCGTAGATGAAGAAACAGGTCTTACCGGCGCTTTTGCCCTGGAACCGGGCTTTTTAAAAGGTAAAATGCTCCTTAATTTGGACTCTGAAGATGAGGGCCAATTCTTTATAGGATGTGCCGGTGGTATAGATACCGTGGCTACCTTAGACTACAAAGCCGAAAAGGTAAACAAAGATATGCTGCCTTATAAAGTAACCGTTAAAGGACTGAAAGGGGGCCACAGCGGTGACGACATTAATAAAAATTTGGGCAATGCCAATAAAATACTTAATCGTGTGCTCTATTACGGTACCTATCACCATGATATAGCCATAGCCCACATTGATTCAGGTAACCTGCGTAATGCCATAGCCCGTGAAGGCTACGCCATTATTATGATACCTAAAAACGAAGCTAAAGAAATGGAAGCTTACGTAAAAGAATTTGACAAAATCGTTAAAAACGAACTCTTCACCAGTGACCCCGGCGTGCAGGTAAGTATGGAACCCACCGACATGCCTCTTACCGTAATAGACGACTTTACCCAATCCGATTTGGTAGATGCCCTATATGCATGCCCCCACGGCGTATTGGCTATGAGCCAAAATGTTCCTAACTTTGTGGAAACATCTACCAACCTTGCTTCCATAAAAATGGATGACAAAAAAATAACCATTACCACCAGCCAGCGTTCATCAGTAGAAAGCAAAAAAGATGATGCCAAAGATATGGTAGCCTCCGTATTCGGCCTTATTAATGCCGATATAGAACACAGCGACGGATACCCCGGTTGGGCACCCAATACAGACTCTAAGGTACTACGCCTGTTGCATGAATCCTATAAAAAAATATTCAACAAAGAACCCCTCATTTTAGCTATTCATGCCGGGCTGGAATGCGGTCTCATAGGTGAAAAATACCCCGAAATGGATATGATATCCTATGGCCCTACATTAAGAGGAGTACACTCTCCCGATGAAAAACTACTGATAGAAACCGTACAACAGGTATGGGATTTAACAGTGGAATTCTTAAAAATATTAGACTAATCACAACTCTTTCTAAGCAGCCTTACCCTTGAGGGCAGGCTGCTTTTTTATATTTTCTTTTACTGTATATCATATTATGAAACGTATTTTTATCATCATACTACTATACCTTCCCTTGTGCCTGTGGGCACAAACCGATAGTACACCAGCTCCCCTGCGTATGGGTGCCGAACGCATGGAATGCTACCTTCCTATACTACAAGGACAAAGAGTAGCCCTATGCGTAAACCACACCTCCATGGTAGGGCACACCAGCCTGCCGGATACCCTGCTGGCAGAACACATTAAGGTGGTAAAAATATTCTGCCCCGAACACGGATTTAGAGGACAGGCCGAAGCCGGTCAACAAGTGAACAATAGCATAGACAGCGCCACAGGTCTGCCCGTTATATCGCTTTACGGAACTAATAAAAAACCTACCAAAGAACAACTGCTTGATGTAGACATTATAGTATTTGACATACAGGATGTGGGCGCCCGCTTTTATACCTATATATCCACCCTGAGCTACATAATGGAAGCCGCCGCCGAAAACCATAAAACAGTAATGGTAATGGACCGCCCCAACCCTAATGGCTACTGGGTGGACGGCTGCGTGCTGGAAAATGAATACAAATCATTTGTGGGCTTGCACCCCGTACCTATTAACCACGGTATGACCATAGCCGAATATGCCCGCATGGTCAACGGAGAAGGATGGCTGGCCAACAAAGTAAAATGCAAACTCCTGTGGGTAAAAATGGAAAACTATGACCACAGCTGCCGCTACCAACTGCCCATAGCCCCCTCGCCTAACCTGGGATGCATGGAAGCCATATACCTGTACCCTACCCTGTGCCTGCTGGAAGGTACTAATATGAGTTTGGGCCGCGGCACATCGGCTCCTTTTACCATGTACGGACAACCCGAATTTAAAAAAGGCAACTACTACTTTACCCCTCTATCTTTAGCTCACGTAGTGAGCAACCCGTTATACTGCAATGAAAAATGCCGCGGTGTAAACCTTGCGGACTATGCCCGCGACAGCCTTATTCATGATAACGCCATACATATAGAACTTATCATAGATGCCTATCAACATTGTAAAGATAAAAAAACATTCTTTAATACCTTTTTTAACAAGCTGGCAGGCAACGCTACCCTTATGCAACAAATTAAATCTGGCATGTCAGCCCAAGCAATACACCAAAGCTGGGAAAAAAACCTGAATGCCTTTAAACAAAAACGAAAAAAATATTTGTTATACACCGATTTTTAACCGAAAAATATGGACCTGGAAATACTGGATCAGCAATTACTGCAAACCATTAATTGTCATCACACCCCTTTTGGGGATGTACTTATGTATATAATGACCACCCTGTGGTTTTGGCTACCGCTTTTTGCCATAGTTATATGGCTTATGTGGCGGCATTATGGCAAACGACTCACCCTCATATTGGCATTTTGTGCCCTGAGCATAGTACTTACCGACCAGGGCTCGGTGTGGATAAAAAATAAAGTGCAACGCTACCGCCCCAGTCAAAACCTGGAACTGAAAGACCACCTGCACCTCCACCAATATAAAGACGGCTCCGTATATCGCGGCGGCATGTACGGGTTTGTATCTTCACACGCTGCCAATAGCTTTGGCATAGTGGTACTGCTGCTGTATTTTTTTAAACCTATACATAAATATTGGCGATGGCTTTTGCTGCTATGGCCTATGCTATTCTGCTACACCCGCATGTACTTAGGCTTGCATTACCCCGCCGACATAGCCTGCGGTGCCCTGTGGGGCATAGCCTGCGGACTATTTACCCTGTGGCTATACACATTGTCATTACAGCAAATAGAAAAAGAACAGGCTGAAAAACAAGCTTAAGGCAAAGCTTCAAAATAAGCATCCAATTGTGGCAAACGCTTACGCATATATTGCCGCATAAGGTCCAATTCCTGCTCATAAGTAGCACTGTCATAATAATATTCGGCATTTACCGGCCAACGGTCAAAATTTTGTTTCACCTCATTGCGTATCTGTCTGTTATTATGAGCTATCATACGTTCAAATGTTTTTACGGAAAATATGCCCTGCCTGCGTAAATACAACCACCGCTGCTTTAAACGCTGCTTATAATGCACTTTTTCGGCTTGCATAAGCCGCCGTATTAATACACACTTGCTTACATTTATGGTGCTACGTATCATATTAAGTTCGTTATCACAATCACGACCGTATGAATGGTCATAATCCCATATAGCTATACGCATGGGCGTACGACTATCCTGCTTGTACAGGTAAAAATTCTTAAACAATCCGTCATCATTATTGGTATAAAGCAATAACAAATGCCAGTCTATTACATTATCCACGTCTATCCACTGCTCTATGCTATCAGCAAATGCCTCCGGTGAGGCATAAAACAGAAAATGCATAAACTGCTCCATGTACCATGTTTTATCCTGCCTATTTATTTTAGGATACTTTTGCTGAAAATAGTTGCCTTTTCCCTGTGGCGTTACCCTGTTTTCACCCCAAAACAGGGGAGGGTCCTTGAACAACATGGCCATGGTGTCCTTTTTATCCAAGCCCGCTTTTTTGGCTGTTATTTTTTCCATAAGCACATACAATCCTTCATAACTGCTATTCACACTCACATTCACATAGGCACACTGCGCTGCCACATTCTTATACGGATTCATACGGGTATATAACTCATAACTGAGCTTATGCCGCATCATGGTTTTATCTATATAGTTGGCATTGAGTATATAGTCATCATCACAGGGTAAACCCGCCAAAGCATATTTCTCATTCAGCTCCAGCGCAAACGAATGCTTGGCATACCTGCTGGACATACCCCCGCGAAATTTAATACGGGCAGGCAACTTAATGTGCTCTTCGGCACAAGTGTATATTATTTTACAAGGCAATTTGCTATACCAGTTAATTTCATTGACACATATATTAATATGAGGAATACGGCCTGCCCTATGCTTCCACACATAATAACCTGCCACCAAGGCAACTCCCGCCGTAAGCAGTATTGCTACCGTTACTATACATACTTTTCTCTTTTTCATACTGCAAAAATACATAAAATAATAGTGCTGCTACCATTATAACCGTAAAAAAAATTTATGCCTGCTCCATAAACAAAGCCTGTCAATGCCATAACATAGCATATTATGCTATCATACAACCGGGCATTACCTATACACCATTAACGGTATCACACAGGTGCAAAAGCTATACCTCTATTGGCCTGTACTTACCCCCCTTACACTATATAACCCTGCTTTTTGTCATTATATAATAACATTACTGCCCCCATTATGATCATAAAGACATAATTTGTCTTTCATCCTGACACCTTTTTTTTAACATTCAACCCCCGTTTTTAGGATTTTTTGCATTGTTTTTTTATCAATCACAGACTAAAAGAAACACAAAAATAATATTTTTACTATTGAATATCAATATTATACATTTTTTATTGTTTTTTTTATGGGTATTCACGTTATTTGGCACGGCATTTGCAACTATTAATGGTGAACTGCGAAATGAACAGTTCACTGAGTTTGATTTATTTGTTTTTAATTTTTCATAAGATAGTTTGTAGTTGGGAGCCTTCTGAATTCGCCCGAATTTGAAGGTTCCTTTTTTTGTATGCTTAACCGAACACACTGCACTATGCAAACACCTTGTACATTTTATGATGCAAATAAAAAAAGGACAGCTTAAAAAGCTGCCCTAAAGAGGTGATTCCATTGCGATTCGAACGCAAGACCTACTGCTTAGAAGGCAGTTGCTCTATCCAGCTGAGCTATGGAACCATGTATTTCGTCGGGATGACAAGATTCGAACTTGCGGCCTCTTCGTCCCGAACGAAGCGCGCTACCAGGCTGCGCCACATCCCGATGGTAACGGCTGCAAAGTTACAACATTTTTTTTGAATTTTTGCCCTTTCCTTTCAAAAATTTTATCTACCTTTACACTTTTAATAGTCCGAAAGCACACATGGAGAATATTTACTTTAATTCGCAAGCGGAAAAAGTCCTTGGTGACATTATAAACAATTGTTATTCAAACAACAACAGCATTTTCTTACTATGTGATACCCATACGTACCGGTTATGCCTACCCGTATTACTATCACATTTTTCGGCATTGAGGCAAGCTTCTGTCATAGTCATTTCGGCGGGAGAAGCACATAAAAACATAGATACCTGTACTTACATTTGGCAACAATTGCTGCAAAAACAGGCCGATATTCATTCCTTGCTAATATGCCTTGGTGGAGGAATGGTATGTGATATAGGCGGTTTTACGGCTGCTACCTATAAGCGGGGCATACGTCACGTGCTTATACCTACTACGCTTATGGCTCAGGCAGATGCCGCCATAGGCGGCAAAACGGGCATTAACTTTATGGAAGCCAAAAACCAAATAGGCATACATGCTCCTTCCACAGCCACCTGCTTATTACCTTATTTTATGAATAGCCTTCCCGAACAGGAGCTGCTGTCAGGCTACGCCGAAATGCTTAAGCACGGCCTCATAGCCGACCCGGACTATTGGCAACAACTCATAAGCATACCCGACATATCACACATAACGCATACCCTATTTATACAACAATCGGTACATATAAAAACCCAAATATGCTTAACCGACCCTTATGATAAGGGGGAACGTCGCAAATTGAATTTTGGACATACCATAGGCCATGCCTTAGAAGCCTATGCCATGCAACACAATGCTTTGCTTACCCACGGCCATGCCATTGCCTTAGGCTGCATAGCCGAATGCCATATATCTGCTCTTAAAGGGTACATGAACATGAATGATGTGCAGCATATAAAACAGGTATTCAGGCAGTGGTACACTGCTCCTGACATACCGAAACAACATTATGACAATATTATACAACTGATGCAATATGATAAAAAAAGACAACAGACTCATTTAAACTGCTCCTTGCTAAAGAGAATTGGTGAATGTATTGTAAATCAGCAAATAAGCAAAAATGAAATAGTAGAAGCACTCCGCTACTGCCTCTGTTAAGGCAATAGGGATATAATTGCAAAAAAAATGCTACTTTTGCATTACCATATTTTGTAGGGCTATGCCCTTGTACTAATGAACAATATATTATGATAAACGATATAAAACTGCATTTTCCCACACTAAACCAAAAGGTACACAATAAACCTTTGGTGTATTTGGACAATGCTGCCACTACTCAAAAGCCCGTAGAGGTAATACAGGCGGTAAGCAATTACTATAACACCATGAACAGCAATGTGCATCGCGGTAATCATTATTTAAGTCAAATGGCTACCGAAGCCTTTGAGGGTGCCCGAAAATGTGTGCAGCACTTTATATCGGCTAAGCATGCGCATGAAATCATATTCACCCGCGGCACCACCGAAGCCATTAATTTGATAGCAGCCTCCTTTAGCCGTGCTTACATACATGCTCATGATGAAATTATAGTATCGGGCATGGAGCACCATTCCAATATAGTTCCCTGGCAATTGGTGGCAGAGCAATGTGGAGCCGTTATAAAGGTAATACCCGTACTTGCCAATGGCGAGCCGGACATGGAAGCCTACGGGCAGTTGTTTTCACCCCGCACCAAAATAGTGTGCATTACCCATGTATCGAATGTGTTGGGCACCATTAACCCTATAAAACAAATAATAAGCATAGCTCACAGCCATGGTGTGCCCGTGCTGGCAGATGGAGCACAGGGCATAAAAAGCTGCAAGGTAAACGTGCAGGATATGGATTGTGATTTTTATTGTTTTTCAGGGCACAAAATATACGCTCCCATGGGCATAGGTGTGCTTTACGGCAAAGAAGAATACCTTAACGCCATGCCACCTTATCAGGGTGGCGGTGAAATGATACGCAAAGTCAGTTTTGAAAAAACCACTTTTAACGACCTTCCCTATAAATTTGAAGCCGGCACACCCAATGTGGGCGGCGCCATAGGGCTGCAGGCCGCCATAGAATTTATGCAACGCATAGGCATAGATGAGCTTATACGCCATGATGAGGAATTGCTGGCATACGCCATGCAGCAAATATTATCCATAGAAGGCATACACCTTATAGGTACCGCTCCTCACAAGGCGGCAGTGCTATCGTTTTTGCTGGGCAGCTCGCACCCTGCCGATGTAGGCACCTTACTGGACATGATGGGCATAGCCGTTCGTACCGGCCATCATTGTGCCGAACCTCTTATGGACATATATGGCATACCCGGCACCGTGAGGGCCTCATTTGCCGCGTACAATACACATGAAGATATAGACTTATTTATTAAAGCATTACTCCAAACCAAACAACTTTTGCAAGCCTGATGAAAACACCCTTATTTACTTTAAGCGTTATGTGTCTGCTGTGTTTTACAGCCTGCCACCAACAACCGGAAGATAACACTGCCAATACAGAAGAGCAACCCGCCATTACAGTAAGTTTTAATGCCGACTCGGCCTACCAATACGTAGCCCGCCAGGTAGCCTACGGGCCCAGGGTACCCGGTACCGCTGCCCACGAGCAGTGCCTGCAATATTTAAGTGCCCACATGGCCTTGTATGCCGATACCGTAATACAGCAAACTTTCACCGCCAAAGCTTATAACGGCACCACACTAAAAGGATGCAATGTTATAGCCTGCTTTCGTCCCGAACAGGAAAACCGCATACTATTGGCCGCACATTGGGACTCCCGTCCCTATGCCGACTACGACCCTAACGAAGCCAACCGTCACTCTGCTATAGATGCCGCCAACGACGGCGCCAGCGGCGTAGGCGTGCTTATGGAAATAGCCCGCCAAATGCAAATAACCCCACCAAATGTAGGTGTGGACATTATACTATTTGACTTGGAAGACTATGGCGAACCTGCCTTTGAAAGCGAAAACTATAGCGGCGAAAACTGGTGCCTGGGTTCACAATTTTGGGCACAAAACCCTCACACGCCTTACTATAAAGCCCGCTACGGCATACTGCTGGATATGGTGGGTGGCCGCAATGCCCACTTCCCCAAGGAAGGTACCTCCAAGTATTTTGCCTCCGCCGTATTGGACAAAATATGGAACCACGCCTCTACTCTGGGCTATAGCAGCATCTTTACCGGTGAAACCGCCCATGCCATTACCGACGACCACCTGTATGTAAACCGGTATCGCAACATACCCATGGTGGATATTATAGATATAGACCCTTACTCCCCCACAGGATTCAATGCCACCTGGCATACCCTGAACGACAATATGGAACACATAGACCCTCACACCCTGGATATGACAGGCAGGGTGGTACTCTACACCATAATGAATGAAAAATAGCAGCGCATAGCCTCCCTTCCGTTCGGCTATATACTGCTATATTATATTTTTGTATTCATTTTGTATATTTTACGTATTTATAGCGTAAAAAATTGTATGATTACTCTTGTCTTTGGCTCGATTATGAGTTTTGCAAAGCATTTTGCAAAACAAAGAATTTTACTTTGCTGACTTCCTCCTGTTGCACTCGCGGCAGAGCATCTGGCAGTTTTCGGCAACGGTTCTTCCGCCTTCGTGCCACGGCGTGATGTGGTCGGCCTCCATCTGCTCTATTTCAAAGTGCTTTCCGCAGATTTTGCAAATGCCGCCTTGTTTTTCGTACACTTCGCGCTTGGTGTTGTCGTCAAATGCACGAATTCCAAGATGATGTTCATCACCATCGAGGACATAATAGAAAATCCCTTTCTTCGATTCCACGTCGCTGTCGGCCATGAGCTGCTTGATTCGGCTTTCCAACTCGCCGGCGTCATAATTGGTTTCGTGATATTTCTCGTACAGTGTTCCCCAGTCGATGCCTTTCATCTCGCGGCGGTAGTTCGGGAAGACGGCTTTCACCCAGTTGATGACGCTCTGGAAATGATTCCACAACGCCACCGCGCTTTTGTCGTGCTGATGGTTGCCCATACACACCTCAATGTTGCCCTTCGAAATCCAGCTGATGGCGGTTTCGAGGTATTTCTGTCGGTTTACCTCGCCGGAAACGTATTTGTTGGCGAGGTTGTACGCCGCACAGTTGTTCTTGCTGAAGTAGCGTTTCGCGTCGCTCACCCACGAGCCCGCATACACGGCGTTGCGAAGTTCCTGTTCCGTCAGTTCTTCGCCCGCTATGTTGATGGTTTTGAACCACTTGAGCTTCTCGCTGTCGGTGCCGCTGCAGATATAGACGTTGAGTTCGTAGTCTAAAATCTGCTGCTGCTCGTCGGGCTGCAGGTTGTGAAAATAGCGGAACATATAGGCGAAGTCGCCGTTCACGTACTGGCAGATGCTGATGGTGCGCTGCTGCCCATCGATGATTTCGTAGGTGCCGTCGTCGCGCACCGCCCAGTACATCACATTGAGCGGAAAGCCTTTGGTGAGTGTGTCGATAACAGCATCGCGTTGTTTTTCCTTATATACAAAT
>JAZLLK010000030.1:0-10112 GCA_045598105.1 Bacteroidales bacterium
CCGCACCACTACCACCCTCTACCATTATACCGCCCACCGCATAGACAGCGTAAGCTGTGATGATGCCATAAGCACCATATATCATTATAACGCCTATAGTCAGCCTGACAGCGTGTATGACGAAAGCGGCGTAATGTGCTATGAGTACGGCAACATGGGCGAAGTCACACAGGAAACCAGAATATACGCCCTGCCGTTCCTGAACAGCCCGCTTGCTTTAAGCACGCAGTTTGAGTACGACAGTTGGGGCAGGATTTTAAATATTACCTACCCCGACAATGAAATTGTAAGTTATGACTATGACCTTGGCGGACAGCCGGAAAGAATGTACAACAACAGCAGTTACAATTATTTGGACAATATCATTTATGACAAATTTGGAGCAAAAACAAGCCAAGACTACGGCAATGGTATTGTAACACAATACACTTACAACGATACCACCCGCAGGTTAAGCGAGATTGCAACAAACAACGGTGCTCTAATAAATTACACTTACGACCTTGTTGGCAATGTTACACAAGTAAGCTCCATTTGCCCGTGGCTGCAAAACCAAAGTTTTACGGAAACATTTTCTTACGATAGTACAGACCAACTTATTTCCGCTAACGAAGCACAAAGCTACCAATTAGCCGTAAATTATGGCAACTGGGGCAAGATAATGCAATATGACATTGCCCAAACAGATATGTTGAGCAATGCTACGGAAACGCACTCCCGCAGTTATGCTTATCCTACGGCTAACTACAGCCATACACAGACCTCTTTTGCTCCGATAACCCAAACCGGAGACGAACAAATAAGCCTGTCTTACGGCATAAACGGCTCCCTACGCAAGCGGGAAGTAACGCAACCGCAACAGCATACAGAATATTACCTCTTTAACTCCCAAGGTAACTTAAAAGCCTACAGCGATGATGTAATGAGTTTTGCTTATTATGGTTATAATGCCGCCAATACAAGAACTTATAAAATAAGTTTATACAATACCAACCTATGGATAAACGGCCAGCAACAACACTTAAATTTACAATGGCAAAATGCTATGTTCTATCCTAATACGTATCTAAACTTTAACCAAAACGGAGAATATACTAAGCATTACTATAATGGTATGGAACGCGTTGCCAGCAGATTGGGGGATAATACCACAACCATAGCTCTAAACAATAATATATTAGAAGAACGTAAATTGCAATTAGAAGAGCAGTTTAGAGTGGATATCCATAAGTTAATTGAAGAAACGGTACCTATAGACCTGCCTCCTTTTATAGATGTAAATGCTCTACAACCCACTGGCACGCCTAACGATATTTATTATTATCACCCTAACCATTTAGGCTCCACCTCCTTTGTTACCGACCAAAACCAAACCATTACACAGGGATTTTTGTATGCTCCGTTTGGTGAAATTACAACGGAATACAATGTAAACTTTGGAAATAATACAATTCCCAAGTATAGTTTTAACGCTAAAGAATTAGATGAAGAGACAGGCATGTACTATTACGAAGCCCGCTATTACAACCCGCCGGTGTTTGTGAGCCGGGACCCGCATTTCGAAAGGTATTTCTGGACAAGTCCTTACGGATATTGCAGCAATAATCCCCTCAAATATGTTGACCCCACGGGGATGGATTGGTATGAAACTGAAGACGGAAATATAGAATGGACTGATTGTAAAAACCAAGCAGAAATGAACAAAGAAGGGATAAAAGGAAATTATCTCGGAGAAGCGTTTATGGACATCAAAGGTTCTCGAAATGAGAAATTAGGCACAGGGAACAATTTATTTACAGAAGGGGCTGTATTGGCAAAGGCAACTGTATATGGACCTAAAGGAGAAAATGACATTCAAGAATATGATGCTTTTACAATGAGCTCTGATTTTTCAAAATACGGGGCTATTGCAGATGGAAACTACAATGTAAGTTATCGAGTTCCTGGTAAAACTGGTGCACTCAAATCAAACTGGGCTGTTAATGATACTAGACCTGTAGACTGCTTAGATGGGAAAAATCCTAATCCTGGTGGTTATAGTTCTACTCAAAAAAATGGGATATATATTCATCGATCAAATAATGATGGCTCTATGTTGCCTAAGGGGACTCCAGTTTCAACAGGTTGCATTATTATCGTTCCTTCAAGAAATGGGAATAATGGTTGGAACGAATTTAACAAACAGTTGTCTGGAGTATCAGCTTTTACTATGAGATTAAAACGTGATTGATATGAAAAAAGTTATATTTCTTCTTTTATCGTCCTTATTATGTTGTTTGGTTGTGAAAGGACAAACAACAAGTCAGGAGCAGGGTCTAAGTGCATTTCTAATTGACTCCAATGCACTGCTTTATTCCCATCCTATTGGGGATAAAACAATCTTATCTATTGATAATTCAAACAACGATTTTTTTCAAATATCATTAATAAAAAAAAGTCACAAGAGGTATTTTGTGAGAATCGAAAAAATGTCTGAAAAGGATTCTTATGCGTGGTATGGATGGCTCAGCCGTTCATCTGTTGGAATTACCTTTAAATCTCAAGAAATATCCTTATATAAGAGATGTAAAAAGTCATCCAATACTAGAAAATTGACTATTCCATTAGGAACAACAAATGCTTATGTTTTGAATTATAAAGATAATGGTTGGATGAAAATATCTTTTTATTTGAATGGTTCTCATTTGACAGGGTGGCTGCCCCCAGAATTCCAATGTAGCAATTACTTCACGTCATGTTGTGGAGATTAATTATCAATATCTGCACCGTCTGCGATGAAAAATAATTGTAAATTGTTAATTATTAATTTTTTCGTATCTTTGCACTTTCAAACTTTCGCCCATGCCGCAGACAACAAAATACAGAAAGAACGATATCGCCTCCGCTTTCCCCAAATACGCCTTCAACGCCAAGGAGTTGGACGAGGAAACTGGCATGTATTATTATGAAGCCCGCTATTACGCCCCGCCGGTGTTTGTGAGCAGGGACCCTATAATATACCCCAAAATTCAGACCAATAGTATAAGAAAAAAAAGAGTACTTTTGCTTTGATAAAACAAAGAGGAATAAAAAAACATTATATTACACTTTGCTATAACAAAAAAAATATTATCTTTGCAACATGAAAATGAGTATAGGTTCTTACACGGGTTTAGCTTCAGGCTGTCGGCAGTGTGCATACACATGTCAGCACGCCATATTCTATCCCAACGCCTACCTCACCTTCAACGCCAACGGGGAATACACCAAGCACTATTATAGCTGTAACGAGCGTATAGCAAACTGCTTAGGAGAAAACACCATAGATATTACGCTAAATAATACAAATAGTGTACAATTCTATAACACTATAACAAAAGTTTATTCACACTAACACAATACTGCTCCATAATAAAAAAAAGAGCACCGGATTCGCCATTCGGTGCTCTTTTATTCTATATAATGTATATGCAGTTACATAAACAACTTGAATATATCATTACCTATTACAAATACCATAAGCAACAATAATATAATCATACCTATGGTTTGCGCATATTGAAGCACACTATCGGGCACCTTTTTGCCGGTGAGCAATTCCACCAGCGTAAATATGGCATGCCCTCCGTCTAGCCCCGGTATGGGCAATATATTCATAAAAGCCAATATTACCGATATAAGACCGGTAATGTACCAAAACCTGTACCAGTTCCACACCTTGCCGTATATTTGGGCTATGCCCACAGGACCCGACAAGGCCGTAATTTTTTCCTGCCCGCTGAATATTTTGCCAAAGCCTTTCAAATTCATCCATAAATTATTCATGGCATCATTCCATCCGTACTTTATACTTTGCGCTACGCTATATGGCTTGGTGGCATAATCTGCCGATTTTATGGCTATGCCTATCATGCCGGCAGTATCTAACCGAATTTGTGCCATAATGGTATCCGCTCCGCGTAAATAGGTAATCACGGTTTGCTTATCGGCATAGGCAACCCTGTATTCTATCCATGCCCCATAGGTAGGTATGCTTACTGTATCCAGCCCTATTATTACATCACCCGGCTGCATACCTGCCTCACAGGCAGCACTTTGTGTTATTACAGAATCCACCCTGGCGGCAAAATTAAAAGGCTGCAAAAATTCACCGGCCGAAGTCTTCATAATATCGTATGCCGAATCACCCATTACCACGTCCAGCAGTGCACCATTACGGTTCACGGTAACTATGCTGCCAAAAAACATTTTAGGTGATATGGCATCTTCAAAGCGTTCAAATGTTTTTCCGTTTACACTCACTATTTTATCGCCGCTTTCAAAGCCCATATTTCGGGCAGCCTCAAAGGCATACACACCATCGGTAACTGCCGTATTGGGTATATATTCTTTTTCATAATGATGTATTACCATGGCAAAAAGCAATACACCGGCTATAAGGTTAATAATTACACCGGCCAGCACCACTATAAGCCTTTGCCATGCGGGCTTAGCCCTAAATTCCCACGGCTGTGGCTCCGTGGCCAGGTTCTCCACCGACTGGGTTTCATCTATCATGCCCGCTATTTGGCAATAGCCGCCCAGCGGCAACCAGCCTATACCATACTCCGTGTTTTCGGGATACTTACGCCAATCACCTTCCGGTAATGCATCTATATCCACCATTTTATACTTCTTTTTGCCATGCTCGTCTAATATATTTTTGCCGTTTTCATCCTTCTGCTCCTCCATGTCAGGCAAATTTTTGGCAAAAAATGCAAAATGCCATTTGCCGTTAATGCGTTTGCAACGCATAAGAGAAATATTGGGATTAAAAAACAAATAAAACTTGGGCACCCTTATATGGAATAGGCGTGACGCCAAAAAATGACCGCCTTCGTGCACAAATACCAAAAGCCCTAAACCCAATAGCAACTGGGCTATCATAATTACTGCTGACATAATATTATCTTCTTTCTAATAACTGTATATATTCTTTTGCTAATGTTCTTGATAACGCATCCGTTTGTGAAAAATTGTCTAACGATGCCTCACCGCAATAATTTATTTTTTCCATCACATGGCCTACCACGTCGGCTATTTGCAAAAAACCTATGCCGTCATGCAAAAACGACTGTACCGCCACCTCGTTGGCCGCATTCATGGCACAGGGTATGTTACCGCCGCGTTCCATGGCCTCATAGGCCAAATCAATACATTCAAACGTTTGCCTGTCAGGTTCATAAAAAGTAAGCGACGGATACTTGGCAAAGGAGAACTTAGGATAAGGCGTACTCCACCTGTAAGGAAAAGACAAGGCATATTGTATGGGCAATCGCATATCGGGCAAAGCCATTTGTCCCTTAATAGAACCATCGGCATACTCCACCATGGAATGCACTATGCTTTGCGGATGCACCACTATTTGTATCTGCTTCGGCTCCACATAGAACAGCCAGTGCGCCTCTATCATTTCCAGCCCCTTGTTCATCATGGTGGCCGAATCTATGGTTACCTTATTCCCCATGCTCCAGTTAGGATGCTTTAAGGCCTGCGCCGCCTTCACCTGCTCCAGCTCCGCCCGGCTACGGCCAAAAAACGGTCCGCCCGACGCCGTAAGCAGTATTTTGGACACCGACACCTGCTCTCCTACCAAACACTGAAATATAGCCGAATGCTCCGAATCTACCGGCAACAGCACCCTGTTACCGTTACGCACCATGGGCATAATAAGCCCGCCACCGGCCACCAGCGTCTCCTTGTTGGCCAAGGCCACCTGCTTACCGGCCTTAAGTGCCCTGTAGGTGGGCTCCAACCCCGAAAAACCTACCAAAGCTACCAACACCATGTCTATGCCCGCCATTTCCACTATGTCTAATAACGAGCCCCTGCCGGCAAATACCTTTATATCATAAGGCTGCAACGCCTCCTGCACCTGCCTATAGTACGCCTCATCGGCTATCACCACCGCATTAGGCCTGAACTCTATGGCCTGCCTTATAAGCATATCAGCCTGATGATACGCCGTGAGCACCTCCACCTCCAATACGTCCGCATGCGCACGCACCACTTCCAATGCCTGCGTGCCTATACTGCCCGTACTTCCTAATATGGCTATCCTTTTTTTCATTACTTGCCTATTATATACTTAAGGTGCAAAGGTAGTAAAAAAAATAATACCACACTCCATTTACCCTACTCAATGAATAATGTATAATTATTCGCTTCGCAAAAAAAACGACAACAATTCCACTCCCGCCTTACACACACACAAAAAAAAAAAAAAAAAAAAAAAAAAAAAAAAAAAATACACACATTTTTTTACTCATGTTTTCACATAGCACATAACAAACACATTCACAATAGTATAATAAGCAGCCTAAAACAAAAAAAAGAGTCGGAAAACCGCCCTTTCATCTAAGTTTACCCCTGTATAAGCGTTTTCCCCCCATATATTTTTATTTACGTACCACATGTTCAATATACATGGCATAACATTACACATTCATACACTAACCATTACACACTTTGTACCTGTTCTCACAAAGTTTTTTTGTATACAAACAAAAGAAAATAAATACCAAAGAAGAAAGCACACTATATGCATTTACTTTATGTAACCTTGCAATCCCCCCCCCAATCATTCGCCTGCTACTGCTATCACAACAAAAAAAAAAGAATAACGGGCAGTACGCTTTATGTAACACACCGCTACGCTTTTTTAGGGAAACTCATATAATAAAAACAGGCCTGCCTATTCCCTATATCGCAAACAATTACGACTTAAAAATTTTGAGCACTTACTTCAAAAAATGCCTGCGGATGTTTACACGCAGGGCACTCCTGCGGAGCCTTAGTTCCTACTGCCACATGCCCGCAATTACGGCATTCCCACACCTTCACTTCACTCTTTTCAAAAACCTGTGCACTTTCTATATTATGTAATAGTGCACGATAACGTTCTTCATGACGTTTTTCAATGGCGGCCACCAAACGGAATTTATCGGCAAGCTCCTTAAATCCTTCTTCTTCGGCTGTTTTGGCAAAGCCTTCATACATATCAGTCCATTCATAGTTTTCGCCTTCGGCTGCATCTAAAAGATTTTCGACCGTGGCACCTATGCCATTGTGAAGTTCCTTGTACCACAACTTAGCGTGTTCCTTCTCATTTTCAGCTGTTTGAAGAAAAATAGCCGCCATTTGTTCGTACCCTTCCTTCTTCGCTACGGAAGAAAAATAGGTGTACTTGTTGCGTGCCTGTGATTCACCGGCAAAAGCGGCTTCAAGGTTTTTCTCGGTTTGGGTTCCTGCATACTTGTTCGACATAAATTGTATTGTTATTGGTTTATAATATTATACTATGTATAGTAACGCAAATACATTAACTGCCATACCTGCGTGCTACACTTTTCCAACTGCAAAAATAATAAAAAAAACATAACCGTCCTATTATACACACAAAAAAATTTTTGCTCTACCACCTTCCATCACGCCTTATTCACTATTCAACACCGTAATTTCACCCCTACATAGCGTTTTTCACCCCTGTATAACGAATTTCACCCCATGGACGTTTTATTACAGAAATAGCACAACTTACTTATTATCAGCTATCATCTTGTCATTATTTGTATTTTTACACATACGGAGGGTATATATTAATATGTAAGCATATTTTCACTAATACTACAATATATACACATGGTATTTTTATCCCTATTCTTTTCATAAGTTACCATTTTTTTTTATATATTTGCAAATTGAAATTTTAATGATATTACATGCACTTTCTTGTGCAAAAATAAAACATATAATGATTACCAAACAGGCATTAGGCAACACGCTTTTCGGCATGGCCGACATTCTACGCGACAAGGTGGAAGATTACAAATCATACATCCTTTCCCTGTTGTTCTTCAAACGTCTTTCCGACAACTATCTGTGGGAAAATGAAAACAGTGTGAAAGAGTTTATCCGGCAGAACAACCGCGAGCCCAACGATGCGGAACGCAAGCTCCTCATCCGCAGGAAACACGATTTCGTGATTCCCGATGGTTGCTTCTGGGAAGACGTGCGCATTGCCACACCTGTGGAAAAGAACAAGAAACTGAACGATGCGGTGAACGGCATTGCCGATGCCAACAAGGACCCCAACGGCAACTTCATCCTGAAGGGCATCATCAACACGGTGCGCTGGAACGAACCCGCACCCGACGGCAGCGGCGGCACCAAGCTCGCCCCCGAAGTGCTCACCAACCTCATCAACTACCTTTCGCCTGTGGATTTGAGCAACCGCAACGCCTCGGTGGATGTGCTCGGCGACGCCTACGAATACCTCATCAAACGCTTTGCCGACGAAAACCGCGGCGGCACTACGGCGGGACAGTTCTACACGCCGCAGGAGGTGGTTGACATCATCGTCCGCTACCTGAAACCCGAAAAAAACGACGCCATCTACGACCCCACCTGCGGCTCCGGCGGCTTCCTCATCAACTCGGCCAAATATGCCAAGGAGAAATACGGCAGCCAGAAGAACGTGCGCATTTTCGGACAGGAAAATGTGTGGAACACCTGGGCCATTTGCAACATCAATATGATTCTGCACGGATTGGATGCCAACATCAAGCAGGGCGACACCATCCTTTCGCCCAAGTTTGTGGCCGAAGACAACCCTTTGCAGATCCGCACCTTCGACAAGGTGATGGCCAACTTTCCGTTTTCGCAGGAGAACTGGGCCAAAAACGGCGAGCCCAAGAAAGACCGCAACGGCAAACCGGTGAACAAGAAAGACGGCTCCCCGCAACTGGAATATTCCAAGGAGTTTGCCGACAACTACCGGCGCTTAGTGTATGGAATGCCGCCCTATTCCAACGGCGACTTTATGTTCCTGCAGCACATCATCGCCTCGGTGAAGGAGGGCGGAAAGGCCGGCGTGGTGTGTCCGCAGGGCGTGCTGTTTCGCGGACAGCCCGAGAAAACCGAGGAGGAAGACGGACAGAACCGCAAAGCCGATGAGGAATACAACATCCGCCGCGGACTGCTTACCGGCCAACTGAAAGACGGAACCGCCATCGGCGCCAACATCATTGATGCCATTGTGGTACTGCCCAACAACCTGTTTTACGGCACCACCATCCCCGGCTCCATCCTGTTCATCAACAAGAACAAGCCCGAAGCCCGCAAAAACAAGGTGCTGATGGTGTATGCCGCCAAGGAGGGCTGGTACCGCGAGGAATCCAACCTGAACATCTTGGAACCGCAAGACATTCTGCGAATCTCCACCATCCTTGAAAGCTGGGGCGACATAGAGGTAGCCCAACGTTGGATTGCCGAACAGAAAACCCGCCTCAACGCCAACATACAGGACAATCTGCAGTTTAAGCTGAGCGAGATTGCCGAAGAAACGGCCGACGCAATAAGCAAGGCCAACGAGCGCTTGGCCAAAGCGAAGAAAGCCGTGAACGACAAGCAGCGGGAAGGCAAAAAGCTGACCGCCAGCGACCGGAAGAGCTTGGAAACGGCCCAAAACGCCCTTGACAAGCTGACGGCCGAAAAAGCCGCGAAGGAAAATGACTGCCGCGACAAGGCGCAAAAATCCATTGCGAAGATTGAAGAGGTGGAAAGCGAGCTGCTGACGATGCTGGCCGACCCCGAACTTCGCCGCCGCTATTTCTCGGTGGTGGATATGGACGAGATTGAGGAGAACGAATACAACCTCAACATTCCGCGTTACGTAGATACTTTTGAGCCGGAAGAAGAGATTGACCTTGCCCAGGCCATTGCCGACTACCAGGCCGCTGCCAAAGCCGAAAGCGAAGTGGATGAAATGCTGAAGGATTTGCTGGCAAGAATAAAATAAAGTATATGGAATAATAGTATCTTTGCGGTTGATAAAAAATCATTGATAACGCTCTCAAAAAAAGATTGAAAATGAAAGATTTTCTGAAAGGAGGTGAGTGATGGAAAGAACAACTAAAAATAATGGACATTCAACTATGAAAAAGGATTTTACAGAATTGGCTGTAGTTCGCCAAAATGTGTTGAATAACAAATTAGCTGTTAATGCCATACAAAAAGAGGTTGGCTTAACAGGAATATTATTTGAGAACGAATATAAATTTGTATTCAAACAAATAACTGATTTCTTTGAAGTT